>NZ_JCATIG010000055.1:0-502 GCF_059693805.1 Aequorivita sp. CRS11 | reverse complement strand
GGAGCGAATCCACAAAACCTGTCTCAGTTCGGATCGGGGTCTGCAACTCGACCCCGTGAAGCTGGAATCGCTAGTAATCGGATATCAGCCATGATCCGGTGAATACGTTCCCGGGCCTTGTACACACCGCCCGTCAAGCCATGGAAGCTGGAAGCACCTGAAGTCCGTCACCGCAAGGAGCGGCCTAGGGTGAAGCTGGTAACTGGGGCTAAGTCGTAACAAGGTAGCCGTACCGGAAGGTGCGGCTGGAACACCTCCTTTCTAGAGAAAGACGACCGAAAATTCAACAAGAGAAGGCTCTTATATTGAAAAACGCGAAGGGTTCTTGCTTGGTTTAGCTGTCAATTTTATCATATTATGGTCAACAGGTCAAGTCTTCGGTACATCAAAACTGATTACTGAACACTGAACATTGGGGCCTTTTTACAGTCCCATAGCTCAGCTGGTTAGAGCGCTACACTGATAATGTAGAGGTCGGCAGTTCGAGTCTGCCTGGGACTAC
>NZ_JCATIG010000054.1:0-525 GCF_059693805.1 Aequorivita sp. CRS11 | reverse complement strand
TGGTCATTGTCAAACTCCTCGGGAATAGCAATGCCAAAATACAGCAACTGCATTTTTATAAGGCTCTTGATGCGCCTATAGTCCTTGACAAGATCGTTCCTTCTTCTGAAGAGACTGCGCAGCTGCTCCCGCTCCACATCGGGAACGTGGATGCCCTCAAACCTGCCATCCTTTAGCTCCCTGCTTATCAGTTGGGCATCTATTCTATCTGTTTTGGTATAACGCTCTTTTCCCTTTCGATGGATGTCCGCGGGGTTCACCACCAGGGAATTCCAGCCATAGGTTTTAAAACTGCGGTGGGCGTAATAGCCGCAACAGCCAGCTTCATAAGCGGTGGTAACCTGATGGCCGGGAAAATGCTTGGCTACATACTCGTATAATACTTCAGGTTTTGGGGGCATAGCAAATGACTTGCCGCCAAACAGGTCGGTGGCGCAATGAACTTTCCAGCTCCGCTTGTGAATGTCGATGCCAATGTATAACTTTGGTTGGGCAGTGGGTTCTAATTTCATATCTTATTGTTTT
>NZ_JCATIG010000053.1:0-527 GCF_059693805.1 Aequorivita sp. CRS11 | reverse complement strand
ATGTCAATCAGAATTTTAATTAAAAAGAAAATTCTACTCTAAAGAACATCCCTCCCCCGCCTCCCTTCTAAGGGAGGGGCTAGATTTGGAAATGACTTATGTTTTGTTATATGCGTCAAAAGTCCCCCTTTGGAGGGGGATTTAGGGGGATGTTTTTAACTATTTTCTCTTATATAACTCTTTATGATATTAATTACACTTTCAGTATTGTTTAGAATCTCATTATTCGTAAATCTTAAAAAATGAAGTCCTTGCGCCTCCATTTTACCTTGTCGTTCTGCATCCTCAAGAAAATTATGCTCATGGATATTCCCATCGACCTCTATAACCAGACCAATTTCATGGCAATAAAAATCTACAATAAAATTTAAAATTGGAACTTGTCTATGGAATTCTAGACCCAAGGATTTTTTTCTAATACCCTCCCATAACATTTTTTCAGCAGGAGTCATATTTTTACGGAGTTCCCTAGCCATCGCTTTCAGATGTTTATTATATGGAAGTATTTTGTTTGCCATGTGATAAAT
>NZ_JCATIG010000052.1:0-598 GCF_059693805.1 Aequorivita sp. CRS11 | reverse complement strand
CGAAGGTAACCTCGCTCTGAAGGCCGCACGAGTCGTCGTTACCCACAACGCAGGTAAGCGCGGCGCAGGATCCGGTATAGACAGAGATCTTGGAGTCAAAGTCGGTGCCGTTGCACAATGAAAGGGTGATATCGCCCGGAAGGCCGCTGGTGTCGTCAAGGGTGTACCATACCCCCGGAGAGGTGATCGCGGGACCGCAGACAGGAGCACCGGAATCTACCGTGGCGCCCACGGTGGTGCCCGTTACCGAATCCCCGCAGCTTACAGCTATCGCGCCGCCGCAATCGTCGTTCGGCAATGGCTCGGTACAGGTAACGTCAAGGCTGAAGTTACCCGAGCCGCTGCCAAAGCCCTCCACCATGATATAATAGGTAGACGTGCCGTCCGAAACGAAGGTCACCTCGCTCTGAAGGCCGCAGGAGTCGTCGTTGAAGGCTAGCTCGTTGGCAAGGTTGCAATCGTCAAAGACGCGAAGCACAGAGTCATAGTCCGTACCGCCGCCACAAAGCGAAATGGTCACCAACTGCGCAGAACCCGTGCCAGTGAACTTGTAGAACACATCAGGGGCTGCGTTCCCGCCAGAATCCGTCGCCGTCAG
>NZ_JCATIG010000051.1:0-643 GCF_059693805.1 Aequorivita sp. CRS11 | reverse complement strand
ATTTATCACATGGCAAACAAAATACTTCCATATAATAAACATCTGAAAGCGATGGCTAGGGAACTCCGTAAAAATATGACTCCTGCTGAAAAAATGTTATGGGAGGGTATTAGAAAAAAATCCTTAGGTCTAGAATTCCATAGACAGGTTCCAATTTTAAATTTTATTGTAGATTTTTATTGCCATGAAATTGGTCTGGTTATAGAAGTCGATGGGAATATCCACGAGCATAATTTTCTTGAGGATGCAGAACGACAAGGTAAAATGGAGGCGCAAGGACTTCATTTTTTAAGATTTACGAATAATGATATTCTAAGCGATACTGAAAGTGTAATTAATATCATAAAGAGTTATATAAGAGAAAATAGTTAAAAACATCCCCCTAAATCCCCCTTCAAAGGGGGACTTTTGATGCTTATAACGAAACATAAGTTATTTCCAAATCTAGCCCCTCCCTTCGAAGGGAGGCGGGGGAGGGATGTTTTTTCGAGTAGAACCTTCTTTTTAATTAAAATTCTGATTAACATCCCCCTAAATCCCCCTTCAAAGGGGGACTTTTGGCGCTTATAACAAAACATAAGTCATTTCCGAAACTGGCCCCTCCCTTAGAAGGGAGGCGGGAGAGGGATGTTTTCACTATATT
>NZ_JCATIG010000050.1:0-713 GCF_059693805.1 Aequorivita sp. CRS11 | reverse complement strand
CAGTAAAATAATTGAAATTCAAACAAAAGAATAGCTTATAGATCCATCTTTCAATCTGTAAGCCTAGAATAATAATGTCAAAAATTAATGAAGAAATATGTTGTTTTTTACCTCAGTTCTTTGTTAGCTGCTGGCTTTTTTATTCAATTTCAATATCTTTTGTTTCTTGGTCTAACTTTCCTTTAAAATTTGGAACTGGTCTCTCTTCTTTCTCTAACTCAGTTTCGACAATTCCGTTCTCTTTAATGTCTTTAATCAACCATTCCATTTCCATAATTTCTTTGCGTTGAGCTTTAATAATGTCGTCTGCAAGTTTTCGAACTCTAACGTCTTTTATTTTTGCTCTTTCGCTCGTCAATATCGCAATTGAATGATGTGGAATCATTCCTTCCATATAATCGGTATCAGTTACAGTTACCTGACTCCTTACCAACCAAATTGCTCCAATTATCATCAAAGCTCCCAATCCAAATATTGCAGTGTTAGCTTTTTTACTCTTATACATATTAAGCATATAGAGAAGCATAATGATTATCATTGAGCCACCCATAATAATGGTCATAAATAATCGAGTTTCACTAAACCAAAAGTGGTCGATTATTTGATAAGAATGAGTGTACATTAAAAAAAACATTGCAATCATTGAAGTCGCAATCATTGCAAAAAATTTCCCGTATTTCTTTTTACTGTTATGTTCGTTTTCCATTTTGTTT
>NZ_JCATIG010000049.1:0-715 GCF_059693805.1 Aequorivita sp. CRS11 | reverse complement strand
GCAATTAAATTATACAATGAAATAAGATTACATTTATCTTTAAATTTCAAAACCCCAAATATGGTATATTTAAAAACAGCGTAAATCAATTTTAACCTGTAGCCATATTTCAGGACAAGACATTTGAAAAAAAATAATGAATAAGAATAAATTACTTTTATTAACCGCTTTATTTTTGATTCCGACTTTGATTTTCGGACAAGCTGAAAAACGTGAAAAGTTGACTGTTGGCTTTATGTGCGGAGTTTCTGCTGGAACTACACCACTTGTTGATAAAATGACTGATTTAATAAAAGAAAAAAAATATTCTGAAATTTCGTCTTTATTGGAGTCTAAAAATAGTGGAGAAATATTCCTTGCTATCCTAACATTAGAACGGCTGAATCAAAACAAAAACTACATATTGAAAGATAAAGAATTAGAAAAAATAAAATTTTGGAAATCTTCATCAATTCTTGTCTATAATTGTTTAGGGTGCTTTTTAGATACGAACTTAATGAATGAACTATTTGAAAATAAAAATTCCCTTGAAGAAATTACTTGGCTAAATAAAGTACTACCGATTGAATAATTTAATAAAAAAAACGCACCACAACAATGGTAACCGTTGCACAACCCCTTAATTCCGTAAAAGCTGACCCCGTTTAAGCCGTTTTAAGCGGCCTTGCTTTTTTGGTCAAGCTTGAGAATGAACCAAATTTGGTGCTTTTAAAAA
>NZ_JCATIG010000048.1:0-722 GCF_059693805.1 Aequorivita sp. CRS11 | reverse complement strand
GTAGTCCATCCAGAAGGTATAGAGCTACCTTCAAAATCTACTGTTTCTGATACAGTAGTCACAGGAGGACCACAGGTAATCACAGGTGCAATGTTATCAATCACATTTACCACTGCCATACAGGTAGAAGAGTTTCCACTGTCGTCGGTAACGGTAACCTCAATGATGTTCTCGCCCAGGTCAGCGCAAGTAAAGTCAAGACCAGAACCACCTCCGGTAGTATAATGAATGTTCCCATTAAATACACGTGGCTGGAATGTGCTTCCAGAGAAAGGATATCCTCTCGCTCCACCTTCAAGGAACTCAATGTTTGCATCTGATGCCCAAACGTTTCCTGTTCCAGTTCCATTGGTATAGTTAAGACCACCGGTAGAGAAATCAGTAGGAGTTACATAGAAAGCGTGTGTTTCACCTGCAGCCATTGCATAATCAAGTGTCAGGTTAAGGGGTGTTGCTACGCCATCTCCATTTGAAACTACAGCTAATGCAGTACCTATCAAAGTCCAAGCAGAAGGATCTGCTTCAAAACCTACCCAAGTACCTGTTTTGGCATATACTTCTACGTCAAATGTAGCACCTGTGTCTGCATTGATATCAAAAGAATCAAGTGTAACATCGGTAACTGCGTTTACATCAAACATATTACCAAAGTTTCCATTACCGCCAGCGAAACCAGCGTTAAGAGTTTCCGAGGAACCTCCACCAACGCCACCAGCGGTAAT
>NZ_JCATIG010000047.1:0-753 GCF_059693805.1 Aequorivita sp. CRS11 | reverse complement strand
GCATTTTTTAAAGGCACCAAATTTGATTCATTCTCAAGCCTGACCAAAAAAGCAAAGCCGCTTAAAACGGCCTATATTGGTTCAGGTTTAAAAAATTAAGGGGTTGTGCAACGGTTACCATTGTTGTGTTTTAGTGCTTTCTGTTTTTTTATTAATTCATTTAATTCAGTCCACTTTTTGTCCATAAAATGAAAATTCGGCAGTTTTAATTTTGATTCGGTTCCGTTTGATTCGTATAAAATCCGATTCTTTTTTACTCCGATAATCTTATTTAATTCAATCCGTTCTTTTCCATTTTCGAGATAAATATAATTTTCGTCAAATTCGATTTCAGTCGGTTTGTCAAAAACTCTTTTCATCAAAAAAAGAGCATAAATCACAAATAATGAACAGAAGATAATAGCTCCGATTTTTTGAGTCCAAATGCTGTAAATCAGAAATCCAATTCCGCCAACAAGAATAATCCGAGCGATTATATATTGAGCATAATGTAAATTTGTATCGATTCGTTTTTTTGTCATTTTTCTTTTCGCTCGTGGTTTTTCTACATTAAACAAAACGGTTAGTATATGAAAAGTAGGCGTTTTTGAAGCTCGAACCTTTCAGTTACGCACAAACTTTGATACGAGCCAAAGCCCTTGAGTTTATTACTATCTCGCCTATTTTTTATATACATCTTAAGTTTGATTTTTACTAAATCAGTTAACTTTAAGTTCTAATCAGAAAGAACAAAAGAGCGGAGTAAGGTTACTA
>NZ_JCATIG010000046.1:0-759 GCF_059693805.1 Aequorivita sp. CRS11 | reverse complement strand
TAAATTATACAATGAAATAAGATTACATTTATCTTTAAATTTCAAAACCCCAAATATGGTATATTTAAAAACAGCGTAAATCAATTTTAACCTGTAGCCATATTTCAGGACAAGACAGCTGAAAATAGAACTAACATTAACCAATAGAATTATGAAAAAACTAATTGCTCTGCTGATTTTAATCCAGTCTAGTGGATTTGTAATCGGACAAGAGAAAAGTGAAGTTTCTGTGAATTTCAATCACTTTGCTTTATCAGTAAAAGATTCTGATCAATCTGCGGAATTTTATAAAAACGTTCTAAATCTGAACGAAATCACAAATAGAACAATCATTGAAGGAATTAGATGGTTGTCGCTCGGCGAAGGAAAAGAATTGCATCTGATTTCAATTCTTAAAGATGAGATAAAAACGAATAAAGCAGTACACTTGGCATTGACTACATCTGATTTTGACTTGTTAATTGACAAGTTAAAGTCAATGAATATTGAATATTCTGACTGGCCTGGAACTGTAAATAAGATAAATGTTAGAGCTGACGGAATTAAGCAGGTGTTTTTTCAAGACCCAAATGGTTATTGGATTGAGGTAAATAGTGTCGCCGAACAAAAGAATTAAAAGCCAGCGCACAACAACGGTAACCGTTGCACAACCCCTTAATTCCGTAAAAGCTGACCCCGTTTAAGCCGTTTTAAGCGGCCTTGCTTTTTTGGTCAAGCTTGAGAATGAACCAAATTTGGTGCTTTTAAAAATGCCATGCT
>NZ_JCATIG010000045.1:0-809 GCF_059693805.1 Aequorivita sp. CRS11 | reverse complement strand
GGGCTGAGCTGCTTGAGCAGCTTCCCGAAGCGGTCAAAGATATAGATTTTCGCCGTAGGGTCGCCGCTGGCGATGCCGATGATGTTCCAGGTGTCGTGGTAGCCGTCGCCGTTGGGCGTAAAGTACGGCGGGTAGTCGATGACCCCCACGTCGAAGGTCACGCTGCCGCAGCCATAGACGTCCCGGATGGTCACCGTGTGGTCGCCCGGGGCCACGCCCTCAAAGATGTTGCTGTCCTGGAAGGGGCCGTTGTCCAGCTGGTACTCGTAGGTGCCCTCGCCCGTGGCCACCACCTCGATCACATGGTTGCCCGCAAAGGCACCGTTGAGCAGGTTGGCCTCATAGGCCAGCGGCGGCGAGGAAACGATCACCGTGGCACTGGCCGTGCTCTCGCAGCCCGAGGCCAGCTCGGTGATGGCCACCGTGTAGGTTCCGCCCTGCAGCGCGATGATGGAGGGGCCGGTCTCCCCGACGATGATCACCCCGTCCAGGTCCCACTGGAAGGTGTACAGCGACGGGTCGAGCCCCGTATCGATCACCGGCGGCGAGGGGCTCCCCTCCTCCTCGGCGATCGGGTTCCCGTTCTCGTCCACGCAGAGGCGGTACTCCCCGCCAAGGACGACGTCCGGGAGCTGCTCCACCTTCAGCACCATATCCACGACGGCATAGCACTTGGGCTCAAAGAGGTTCATCTCATTGGTCACCCGCACATAGATGCGCTGCGGGTTGATGATGTTCACGTACGGAAAGCTGATCGCCCCGGTGCCCGACTCGGCACCCTCAAGGGTCTCGTAAAAGCTGATGCTGAA
>NZ_JCATIG010000044.1:0-812 GCF_059693805.1 Aequorivita sp. CRS11 | reverse complement strand
GCCGGCACGGGGTGCTACGCCATTGTGGAGCTGGAGCTGATAGTGGAGCCCTCCCCGGTGGTGCCCCAGGACCTTCCGGACCTTATCGCCTGTGACGACGATGGTTTTGCGGAGTTCGACCTTACGGTACAGGAGGACCTGATACTGGGGAACCCGCCGCAGACTGACGTCACCGTTACCTACCACCTGAGCGAGGCCGATGCCATTGCGGGCATAAACTTTATCGTAACGCCGGAGGCCTACACCAACGCCGCGAACCCACAGACCATCTGGGTCCGCCTGGACAGTGACCTGACGGAATGCTTTGCGGTGGGCCAGTTTGACCTTATCGTGAACAGTGGCCTTCCGATAACCGATCCCACCCCCTTGGAGCAGTGCGATGACCTGGGCCAGGAGAACGACGGGATCGCCACCTTTGACCTTACCCAGAAGAATTCCGAGATAACCAACGGGGTGCTCACCCAGGGCGTGGCCTACTTCCTTACCGAGCAGGACGCCCGGGACAACACCGGCCGTATCGACCCCGATACCGCCTATGTGAACGTGGACGCGAACGGGGGCCCGATCAACCCGCAGGTGCTCTACGTGCGCGTGGAGGACAGCAACAGTAGCTGTATTTCCTTTACCACGCTGACCCTTCGGGTGATCAGCAACCCCAGGCCCGTGGTGCCGGACCCCATCGTGCTGTGCGACTACAACGTGATCGTGCCGCCGGGCCCCTATGACGAAGTGGAGCTGTTCGACCTCACCGTTCGCAGCGCCCAGATACTCAACGGGAACAACTGGACCCTGGGCTACTATGAGAGCTATGC
>NZ_JCATIG010000043.1:0-839 GCF_059693805.1 Aequorivita sp. CRS11 | reverse complement strand
TAAAGCTTGTGAAGAGTTTTTCCTGATAGTTTTTCTTGCCTTGCATAGGCATGAAATTAAGAAACTTCTCAATTTTATACAAGCCTTTTGCTATATTTGAAGAGGTGGTTGTGCAACAGGCACAAGGGCTATAATTCATTGCTTGGGCAATGGCGGTTTTTAAAAAGTTCGTTACTTACGTCGCTACTCTCGCTTGCCGAAAATGGCAACCGACCGCGACACGCAACGAAACATAGCCCCCAGTCGTTGGTTGCAATAGCGGAATTAAAAACTAAACGTATAAATCGTGTGAATTCTGAACTTTGAAAACAGCGTAACTTTGCGCAAAAAAGATTTTCGGAAACTGAATTTAATACTCAAAACCGAAACGTAACGCTGAATTAAAATTGTAAAACGGAACTGTACGCTGAAACCAACTCGTGCGGAATTAAAAAACGTGAATTGATCACTGCTACTCTATCGAATTCCAAAATTGCGGAATCAAAACGTGGAATTGAATAGCAAAACGCAAAACAAAACGCTGAGTGAATCTCAAAAAACTGAAATATAACTGCAACCAACATAGTATAAATTCAATTGCGGCTGAATTTCCTACGGAAATTCATTGCAATTTTCTATCTTTCAGTCTTAATCGGAAAATCGTACCGATTTTCCGCAACTGAAATTTATACGCTAACGTTAGCTGCAAGCTGAATAAAAAATAACTCAAAACTCAAACAAAATGGAAAACGAACATAACAGTAAAAAGAAATACGGGAAATTTTTTGCAATGATTGCGACTTCAATGATTGCAATGTTTTTTTTAATGTACACTCATTCTTATCAAATAATCGACCACT
>NZ_JCATIG010000042.1:0-894 GCF_059693805.1 Aequorivita sp. CRS11 | reverse complement strand
CAGTAAAATAATTGAAATTCAAACAAAAGAATAGCTTATAGATCCATCTTTCAATCTGTAAGCCTAGAATAATAATGTCAAAAATTAATGAAGAAATATGTTGTTTTTTACCTCAGTTCTTTGTTGGCATTTCGTTGTTTTTTTATTGCATAAGTTGTTCTTCTCTCATTATCTCAACAGCCTTTTCTGTTTCATTCTGTCCGTTAGTCAATGAGCCTGGAAGCATAATCAGTCGTTTTTTGATTTTTCCGTTCTCATCTTCGAACAGCACTTCAAATCTTGAACGAGTCAGTCCTTTAACAGCTTTTTTCAGTTTTACATCTTTTATTTTTTCTCGGTCGATAATTGGTGTCGCTGAATTATTTAGACTACTTACAATTCCGTAAATCAGATATAGTCCGATTAGTCCAAATAAAATTGGCTGTAAGGTCTGTCCGTTTTTATATGCTTCATAACCAAAATAGAACAGTCCAACTGTTATTGCTCCGTAAATTATAAGGATTCTTGCAATGTTGTTTCCAACAGTCACTTTAGCCACATTTCCAACAACCCCGTCTCTTGTCAAGACAATTTTGTCAGGAAGGATATGGCAAAATCCCGTTTTTGTCTTAAATGTCTTTTCTGATTCCATTTCGTTTTTTCAATGAATGCCAACGGTCTTGGCTATGATACGTTGCGGAAAAATCCGCAGGATTCTTTCCGCCATAGCCGAAAGATAGCAAATTGCAATGAAATTCCGATAGGAATTTCAGCCGCAATGAATTATAGCCATTGTGCCTGTTGCACAACCACCTCTTCAAATATAGCAAAAGGCTTGTATAAAATTGAGAAGTTTCTTAATTTCATGCCTATGCAAGGCAAGAAAAACTATCAGGAAAAACTCTTCACAAGCTT
>NZ_JCATIG010000041.1:0-940 GCF_059693805.1 Aequorivita sp. CRS11 | reverse complement strand
GCAATTAAATTATACAATGAAATAAGATTACATTTATCTTTAAATTTCAAAACCCCAAATATGGTATATTTAAAAACAGCGTAAATCAATTTTAACCTGTAGCCATATTTCAGGACAAGACATTTAAAATATTAAAGTATAATATGAAGCTGATTTCAACACTCATTATAATTTTAAGTTTCCATTCTTTATTTTCTCAGGAGATCAATCCTCAAATTTTAGAGAAGATTAATGAAGAAGGAATTTCATATACTACATTTCTAAAAAACGGAAATATTGAGTCTTTGCGAAATGCTAATTCGCCAAAAGATACTTGGCTGTTTTCCAAATTAGAAAAATACAAGCAGAATTTAGGTTCAAAAGATATTTTATATGGGAGTGTAATTATGCCTAGTATCGTAGAAAACTCCAATCTTTACTTTTACAACTTATTTGCATATGACGTTAAAAAAGAATTTTACTATTTCGCTGCGATAGTTTCTTATAAAGTTATAGATGATAAGGTTCTATTTGACAATTCATTTTTATTCACGGAAAAAGAATCTCTACAGGATTGGTGGATGAAAATATTCAGTTTTTATGAAAGTGAAAAATTTAATACGATACCAGCGAAATATCAATTCAAAACTTGTCCTCCACCACCTTTTAGAAGTTGATTGAATAAAAAAAAACGACACCACAACAAAGATCTGAGTTCATTGCGGCGGAATTTTCTGCCGAAAATTCCCGCCGTTTTGCTATCTTTCGGCTAGAGCGGAAAAGTCCTTCGGACATTTTCCGCAACGAAACCATAGCCCAACCGTTGGGCTTAATTATGACCCGTCCTGAATAAAGGCTACATAATTTTAAACATTATGTACAAAAATGACAAAGTGATCAGACGGTATTCAGAACCTTTCAAACTGAAAATTCTGGACGAACTTACCACCGGAAAACTAAA
>NZ_JCATIG010000040.1:0-972 GCF_059693805.1 Aequorivita sp. CRS11 | reverse complement strand
GCCGCTTAAAACGGCCTATATTGGTTCAGGTTTAAAAAATTAAGGGGTTGTGCAACGGTTACCGGTGTTATGCAACGGTTTTTATATTTTTTTCTTATCCGGGTTTTTTCTGTTTGAAAATAAAGAAACAATCTCAACCGAACTTTCATTTATTCGATAGTAAAGATTGTTGTGTTTTTCAACGACAGCTTTTCGGATATTTTTTTTCTCAAATGATTCTGGAAAGATTTCAGGTGTTTTTGAAATCAGTTCGATTGTATGGTCTAATTTTGCAGAAAAAGTTCTTAATTCTCTTTCGGTCCAATTATTTTCAAGATATTCGATGGTTTCTTTAAGTTCAGATATTGCGTGGTCAGTCCACAGTATTCTATAACCACTTTTCATAAATTCCTTTCACGCTTGAGTGAGAAGTCAGTTTTCCGTTATCAGCATCTTGAATTCCCTTTTCTATAGATTTTTTCTCATTTGCTGAAATTTCATTCCACCAGTCGGCTTTTTCTTTTTCTCTTAATTTCATTAGTTTGTCAATCAGAGACTTGTCGTTCAATGTTGACAGCCATTGAATCAATTCAATTTTTTTATTTTCTAAACTTAAATCCATAATATCAAAGTTACAAATTTAATCTTATTATTCCCTTTTTGAACGTAATTTTTAACTGTTGCATAACGTTTAGTATAAAAGAAGTAGGGCTGTAAATAAGCAATTACTTTTCGGATTAACCACAAGCCAAATCTTTTGCATTTTGTTTTATCTTATTTTTCTAAAAGCCAAATCAAAAGATTTGGCGACCTCGCAAATAAGCCTGAAACATTGGGTTTAGCTCTTACTTGCCCTATTTTTTTTATACATTGTGCCTGTTGCACAACCACCTCTTCAAATATAGCAAAAGGCTTGTATAAAATTGAGAAGTTTCTTAATTTCATGCCTATGCAAGGCAAGAAAAACTATCAGGAAAAACTCTTCACAAGCTT
>NZ_JCATIG010000039.1:0-998 GCF_059693805.1 Aequorivita sp. CRS11 | reverse complement strand
GGAGCTCAAGCTCCACAACGGTAAAGCAGCCCACCGAGGCCGGCGGAACGTTCTTCACCACCCTGGCGTACACGATCTGGCTAAAGGGCACGGTATTGGTATAGGGCATCGTGATCTCCGTCCCGGGCACCCCGGCAACGGCATCGGCAAAATCCTCATAGTACAGTACGGAAACGTCCGGCTCGCCCGCCGTGATGTCCACATCGGCTAGGGTAAGGTCCCAGCCGCCAACGATGCCGTCGTCGTCATCGTCGCAGAGCTCCAAGGGGTCCGGGGCGGTATTCGGGTTCGGGTTGGGAAGTACCGTCAGGGTAAGGGTAACCAGGGTACGGCACCCAAACTCGGAGGTCGCGCGGCCTATGACCGTCTGCGGGGTGGCCGTGTTCTGGAAGGTGGCCGGGTTGGGGATCGGGATGTCCGCGGCCTCATTGGCCGCGTTCAGGAACCACGCTACCGTGATGGTGGGGTCGCCACCGGTGACCAGCACGTCCTGGCTGGTAAGGTCGAAGGTCGAGATCTCATCGTCGGGGGTACTGCCCTGCAGCTCGTCGTCGCAGAGCATCATCTCGAAGGGGCCCAGGTCCGCGGGGCGCGGGTCCACGATAAGGGTAAGGGCCACGATATCGTAACAGCCCTCACTGATGTTGGGGTTCGGGGGGATGGTGCCCGTGCCGTTGCCCACGACCAGGATATAGATGTCCTGGGGGTTGGTGCTGTTCAGAAAGTTCGTGGGGTCCGGGATCGCCTGGGAAAAGTCCGGGGCGGTCAGCGCCAGGTCGCCCGCAAGGGTCGCCTCGGCCAGGTCCTCGTAATAGTAAAGGTCAAAGCCCGCAGGGTCCAGGGTGCCCAGCACCTCCGCGGCAACGACCGTAAGGTCAAAGAACGTAAAGCCATCGGCCACGGCATCGTCACACTGGCGCAGCGGCTCAGCCGGAACCGTGCCGACGGGCGCAAAGCGCACCTCGAGCGCAAAGGGAACGACCACCGTACAGCTGCTG
>NZ_JCATIG010000038.1:0-1046 GCF_059693805.1 Aequorivita sp. CRS11 | reverse complement strand
GGGTTAACGGTATTGGTGTACGCGCCCGGGTTGCCGATGGCGGCGGAATAGTCCGGCGCGGTCAGCGCAAGGTCACCGGCCAATTGGGCATCGGCAAGGTCTTCGTAGTAATATAGGTCAAAGCCGTTTGGATCCAGTGCTCCCAATATCTCCGCTTCTGCCTCGGTAAGGTCGAAAACGGTAAAGCCATCGGCCACGGCATCGTCACATTTTCTCAGGGGACCGGGCTCGGTGGCCACGGGCGAGGTGTGCACCTCCAGGGCAAAGGATATGCTGCGGTGGCAGCTGTTGACCGTGGTCTCCACACGGGCCCATACCCCGCCCGTACCGTAGGCCGGATCCAGGGGATCGGTCACGGGAGCGTCCAGGTAGATCTGGTCGTTCGTGTAAGGGTTCGGCAACGGAAGGCGGTTGTTCTCCGCGTCGAGCAGCGTACCGTGGTAGGTGACGGTCAGGTCGGGGTCCCCTCCCGTTATGATGGCCGTCTGCGTACTGAGGTCGAACTGGGCAAAACCGTCGTTGTTGGAGTCACAGGCTATAAAGGTGCCGGGTGAAAAGGCCAAAGGGGTAGGCTCCACGATGATAAAGAAGGTATTGATCGCCCTGCAGCCGTTCTCGCTGTAGGCGGTCACGAAGATCTCCTGCTGGGGGCTGATGATGTTTTGGTAGGCCGAGGGGTCGGCGATCGGGTTGTTGTTCACCTGGTCGATGGCCGTAGCATAGTAGAACACCTCCAGGGTAGGGTCCCCCAGGGTGATCAGCGGCGTGTTCACCGTAAGGTCGAACGTGGAAAGGCCATCGTCCGCCGTACTGCCGTTCACAAGGTCGTCGCACTTGGTCAGGTCGTTCCCGACGCCGATGGTCGGGAAGAGCTCAAGCTCAAGATCAAAGGGCGTGACCCGCGCGCAGCCGGTGATACGGCTCTCAAGGCGCACCCAGATGGTCTGGCCGCCCATGCTTATATAGGTCCCGGGGTTGGGGATCGCATTGGTGCCGGCGGCGGCGTCCAGCGGATCCTCATAATAGGTGATGGGCAGCACAAAGTC
>NZ_JCATIG010000037.1:0-1077 GCF_059693805.1 Aequorivita sp. CRS11 | reverse complement strand
GTGGCTGCCCATTGTACCTGCCATTGTAGCACGTGTGTGGCCCAGGACGTAAGGGCCGTGATGATTTGACGTCATCCCCACCTTCCTCACGGTTTGCACCGGCAGTCTCGTTAGAGTTCCCATCTTTACATGCTGGCAACTAACGACAGGGGTTGCGCTCGTTATAGGACTTAACCTGACACCTCACGGCACGAGCTGACGACAACCATGCAGCACCTTGCAGTCTGTCCGAAGAAGGGGGTGTTTCCACCCCTGTCAGACTACATTTAAGCCCTGGTAAGGTTCCTCGCGTATCATCGAATTAAACCACATGCTCCACCGCTTGTGCGGGCCCCCGTCAATTCCTTTGAGTTTCATTCTTGCGAACGTACTCCCCAGGTGGGATACTTATCACTTTCGCTTGGCCACCCAGCCTACCAATGCAGGCCGGACAGCTAGTATCCATCGTTTACGGCGTGGACTACCAGGGTATCTAATCCTGTTCGCTCCCCACGCTTTCGTCCATCAGCGTCAATATAGTGTTAGTGACCTGCCTTCGCAATCGGTATTCTATGTAATATCTAAGCATTTCACCGCTACACTACATATTCTAGCCACTTCACACTAATTCAAGGCGACCAGTATCAATGGCAGTCCTACAGTTGAGCTGCAGAATTTCACCACTGACTTAGACGCCCGCCTACGGACCCTTTAAACCCAATGATTCCGGATAACGCTCGGACCCTCCGTATTACCGCGGCTGCTGGCACGGAGTTAGCCGGTCCTTATTCGTACGGTACCGTCAAGCCCCCACACGTGGGGGTGTTTCTTCCCGTAAAAAAGCAGTTTACAACCCATAGGGCAGTCTTCCTGCACGCGGCATGGCTGGATCAGGCTCCCGCCCATTGTCCAATATTCCTCACTGCTGCCTCCCGTAGGAGTCTGGTCCGTGTCTCAGTACCAGTGTGGGGGATCCCCCTCTCAGGGCCCCTACCCATCGTAGCCTTGGTATGCCGTTACCATACCAACTAGCTAATGGGACGCATGCCCATCTATTGCCGATAAATCTTTACCATACTTCAAATGCTATCTGTATGG
>NZ_JCATIG010000036.1:0-1221 GCF_059693805.1 Aequorivita sp. CRS11 | reverse complement strand
TCTTAAGTTTGATTTTAATTAAAACAGTTAACTTTAAATATTAAATCAGAAAGAACAAAAGAGCGGAGTAAGGTTAAGGTTACCAGTGGAACTTTTGATTCCGTCAACATTGATAATCCCCGCTCTTTTCTACTTTAATTTCGTTCAGATCTTTGAGGCCCTGACCTCGTTTTTAAGTTGGTGAAACCAGAGTAGACTGTCCTTTCGTCATTTGTTTTTCTATGAATAAATATAGCAAAATTTACGGAGTGGACATCAGTAAGGATGTCTTTGATGTGGTGTGCTCCGATGATGCCCATCATCAGTTCGATAATACCCCGAAGGGTTTCAGTTCTTTTTTAAAGGCTATTGCCCAGGGCTCGCTCGTGGTGATGGAGGCCACCGGATATTATCACTATCGACTGGCACAGTATCTTTTTAAGCACGGCGTTGTCGTTTCGGTAGTAAACCCATTATCGGTAAAGCGTTTCATCCAGATGAAGCTTGCCAAGGTGAAGACGGACAAGAGCGATGCCAGGGCAATCTGTGAGTACGGCAGGGTAAATGATGTCCCTTGCTATACTGCCCTTACGGATGTACAGGCCGAGTGTCTGCAGCTTTTTAGGTTACTGGACAGCTATCTGAAGAAGCGCACCGCCACCAAGAACAAGCTGCACGGGGAGGAAACTTTGGGCATTCCCTCCAAGTTTGTCCATCAATCCCTCAAGCGTGACCTCAAGCATTTGGACAAGGAGGTAAAGGCACTGGAGGAAAGGTTGCTTTTATTGGTAAAGCAGGACCAACAACACCAACTTACATTGTTGAAGGGAATTCCGGGCCTGGGTACCAAAACGGCCCTCTTCCTCATTGTTATAACAGATGGTTTTGACAAATTTGAGACTGCCGGCCAATTGTGCAGCTATGTGGGAATTACCCCCACAATCCGGCAATCGGGAAGCAGCGTGCGGGGCAAGAGCAGAATATCAAAGGTGGGCAACCAGAAACTCAGGAACCTTCTCTTCCTGTGCGCATTCTCGGCGTGCAAGCACAACAAAGCCTGTAGGGAGATCTATGAACGCATTGTGGCAAAGGGAAAGAGCAAAAAACTGGCACTTATTGCGGTGGCTAACAAACTGCTGAAACAGGCATTTGCAATCGCAAAAAGCGGTTTGCCCTATGATGAGAAATTTGTATCCAAATTGAACTAAAAACATTTGTTTTTCAACTCAGATCTTTGTTGTA
>NZ_JCATIG010000035.1:0-1257 GCF_059693805.1 Aequorivita sp. CRS11 | reverse complement strand
TGCGGTGGCTAACAAACTGCTGAAACAGGCATTTGCAATCGCAAAAAGCGGTTTGCCCTATGATGAGAAATTTGTATCCAAATTGAACTAAAAACATTTGTTTTTCAACTCAGATCTTTGTTGTATGCAGTCTTTTATTTAATATTTTCAATTCTTGAAAGAAACTTTCTGGCATTTCGTCTGTCAGCATTCAGATTCCAAGATTGATTCATAGAGTATCCGCCACCAATCAATAATGAGGTTCCTTCAACCATTGCTTTTGCCAATTCTATATAATTTGGGTCTGTGTTTTGGAGCAATACAATTCCACCAAGTGTGGCGGCTGTTAGTCCACCGAAAAACAATCCCATTTCTTTTATAAACTCTTGATTTGTTTTTTCTAGGTGTTTGGCAAAATCAGTTACATCAAATTCGCTTTCAAGATTTTCCAAGTAGTCATTAAGTACTTTGTTAAATGATTTTCTTAGCTCTTGAATCGAAGTATCATTTCGGAATTCAATGAGTTTATCAATGTGAATCTGATTTAATGAGTCAGGTAATGAAATGTTGACCACCGTATTTGCAGCATTAAGAAGACTGTCATCTCCACGAACTCTTAAATAACTAGATAATCTGTCAAGATTTGGGCTGTCAGTTATTGGGCTTGTTTTCAAATCAAATGCCATTTCATCAGCTAAGTATGTCATATAGAATTCAGCTAGTTCCTTTGATAGCAAAATACCACCATTCGTTTCTCTGGCTAATTCTTCATCTAAACAGTAATGTCTAAAAGGCACATTGAATTTTTCTTCATAAAGTTTGAAGTTCCAATGATTTTGATCTTTGAAACGTCTGACAGGATTTACGTTGTTCAGCTTGTCTCTATACTGTTCAGGGTGGGCAAAAACATTTTCAAGTTCTTTAATCGCTTTTGTAGCTGCACTGTCACCGTGCCACCATTTAGGCTCTTCTTCTTTTATTAAATCAGTATTATCTCGAATATTTCTGAACTGTTTAGAAAGTGTAGATTGCCCTGTCTCTGGGATTATTGGAGAAAATCCGTCTAGATAAATTAGTGAGTATTTAATCCAAGATAAATCTTGAGGCTCAAATGTCGGATAGTATATTAAGTTTCTCATTTTTTAGATGTCTCGTCCTGAAATATGGCTACAGGTTAAAATTGATTTACGCTGTTTTTAAATATACCATATTTGGGGTTTTGAAATTTAAAGATAAATGTAATCTTATTTCATTGTATAATTTAATTGCATTTTTTGT
>NZ_JCATIG010000034.1:0-1307 GCF_059693805.1 Aequorivita sp. CRS11 | reverse complement strand
TCTTAAGTTTGATTTTTACTAAATCAGTTAACTTTAAGTTCTAATCAGAAAGAACAAAAGAGCGGAGTAAGGTTACTATATACGGTGAAGCTTTAGACTTCGACAACATTGATAATCCCCGCTCTTTTACTACTTACATCACGTTCAGTTCTGTGAGGCCTAGACCTCGTTTTCAAGTTGTTGTGACCCTAGTAGCTGGTTCTTTCATAAATTCAGTTCCTATGAATAAATATAAGGAAACTTTTGGAGTTGACATCAGCAAGGATGTCTTTGATGCGCACGGCAGTGCCAGCGGCCACAACCAGTTCAAGAACGATGCAAAGGGATTTGCTTCATTTCTAAAGGTAATCCCGCAGGAATCGCTGGTGGTGATGGAGGCCACGGGCTATTACCATTACAGGCTCGCACAGTTTCTTTACAAAAACAATGTGATGGTATCGGTAGTAAACCCGCTGTCGGTAAAACGTTTTATCCAGATGAAGCTTGCCAAGGTAAAGACCGACAAGAGCGATGCCAAGGCCATCTGTGAGTATGCCCTGGCCAATGAGGTTCCACTTTACAATGCCCTTACAGATGTACAGGCAGAGTGCTTACAGTTGTTCCGTTTGATGGACAGCTATCTAAAAAAGCGTACAGCTACCAAGAACAAGCTGCACGGTGAGGAAACCCTGGGAATCCCTTCCAAGTTCGTGTACCGTTCTTTAAAGCGGGATAAAAAACACTTGGACAAAGAGCTTGCTGGAATAGAAGAACGCCTGCTGGAATTGGTAAAGCAAGAGCAGCAGCACCAGCTGACGCTTTTGCAGACCGTTCCAGGAATAGGCGCCAAGACAGCCTTGTTTTTAATTGTGGTAACCGATGGTTTTTCTAAGTTCGAGACGGGAGCACAACTTTGTAGCTATGTGGGCATCACCCCCACCATCCGCGAGTCTGGCAGCAGCGTGCGCGGCCGTAGCAGGATCAGTAAGGTTGGCAATAAGAAACTGCGGAACCTTTTGTTTCTTTGCGCCTTCAATGCCTGCAAGTGCAACAAGGCGTGCCGAGCGCTTTACCAGCGCATCGTAAACAAAGGGAAGAGTAAGAAGCTCGCGCTCATAGCAGTTGCAAATAAACTTTTGAAACAGTGTTTTGCTATCGCAAAGTCAGGGCTTCCTTATGATGCCGATTTTGTCTCGATACTTGCAGTAAAATAATTGAAATTCAAACAAAAGAATAGCTTATAGATCCATCTTTCAATCTGTAAGCCTAGAATAATAATGTCAAAAATTAATGAAGAAATATGTTGTTTTTTACCTCAGTTCTTTGTT
>NZ_JCATIG010000033.1:0-1337 GCF_059693805.1 Aequorivita sp. CRS11 | reverse complement strand
CCAGCTCCGCTTGTGAATGTCGATGCCAATGTATAACTTTGGTTGGGCAGTGGGTTCTAATTTCATATCTTATTGTTTTCGTGAACTTTAAAGATACGAGACTCGCTGCTTTTTCATAGATGCTAACCGCAATTACGGCGGATTCGACTGCGTCCGAATCCACGCGTAATTGCTACCGTCGGTGCTTAGGCGAAAAACATTAAATTTAATCCCGTAACTGCGGTTATACTAAACGTTAGCAGGCATTAAAAAAATGAACATACAAGTTGACCATATAGATTCAAGAGGAAACCAGAATAGCAGAAATTTCCATTTGACGAGAGTAGGATTTGCTAAACATATGGCGGTTGCCGGACAGCGATATTCCCCTCGCCTTTCAAAGTTCTTTAGGACTCTTGGAATGTTTTTTCACTACAGTGCTTACATACAAAGAAATGCCTTTAACAATGACCGCTTTTCTGAACCACCAATAGCTTTATCTGACCCAACTGAGAAAAATCAATTCTCAAATCTTGCAGGAAAAGCATTAGCTGACTTCTTATCTAAAAGAATTGATAATAGCCTTTACACAGTGAATTACGAGGCGGCAATGAGAATTTTAGGACATAAAATAATAGGACAAAGACCTGATTTAATCGCATTCTCTCGTCAATCAATGTTTGCCTTGGAAGCAAAAGGACGGTCACAAAGTAATTCAGGGAATATGGCAAATCATAAGTCACAATCAGGAACGGGACCAATTCCTGTTAATTTTTCTGTTGCGTGTGTATCCTACGATTTATATAACCAAGTTAAATGTAATTATCACGACCCATACAATGATAATGTTCCATATGATAACACAACGTTGAGCGCGACTTCAAGGATATACTATTCAGGTCTTTCCGAGTTCTTAAATGAAAAATACTTTGAAATCAATGATGTCGAGATTCAAGGAGAAAAGTTCATAGAAATAAATCTTTCCTATAGAACTATGGAAAGAATATTCAAAGATGAAATTCCTCCTTTTAGACCATTTCATTATTTCGAATTATTTGAATTCTATAGACCAAGTTTGATACTTCCAAATGACATTCGAGTATTCGCAAGAGAGGGAATTACCAATGAAATAAACCCTTTCAGTTTTGAACAGTCTCAAAACGACAACTTGTATGTTGATAATGATAGAGTTGGACTAAGAATAAGAAGATAAAAACGCCTGCCAACAATGGCTCCTATGAAAAGCACTAATCCCGTTCTTCAAAAATAATATTTTTATTTTAATTATCTCATAATGATGATTTTGGGGTGTTGGAATGTTGATAATTCCGATAGGATTATCACTATTTCAATACCAT
>NZ_JCATIG010000032.1:0-1341 GCF_059693805.1 Aequorivita sp. CRS11 | reverse complement strand
GTCCTGAAATATGGCTACAGGTTAAAATTGATTTACGCTGTTTTTAAATATACCATATTTGGGGTTTTGAAATTTAAAGATAAATGTAATCTTATTTCATTGTATAATTTAATTGCATTTTTTGTTGCCCTTTTGGCGTGGGCCACGTCCGTAAAGGTCTGGTCGAGATAGAATTCATCTTTCAATATACCGTTTACGCGCTCTGCCAAGGCATTTTCGTAGCAATGGTTTTCCTCGGTCATACTAATGTCTATCCTGTTTCTTTTAAGTATTTGCGTGTAAACATTGCTGCAATACTGTATGCCCCTGTCAGAATGATGGATAAGGTTCTTAATATCCTTGGCTTGGTACAAAGCTTTATTTAAAGCCCTCACGCACCCTTTAAGCTCCAGACTGTTGCTAAGGTCATAACCTATGATTTTACGCGAATGCATATCTGTTATGAGTGCCAGATAGCAAAAGCCCTTTACGGTCCTGATATAGGTAATGTCACTGGCCCAGACTTGGTTGGGTCTTGTAACCTTTACATCCTTTATGATGTTTTTGTATTTCCTGAACCTGTGCAAGGAGTTTGTTGTCCTGGAACTGTATTTCTTTCTAAGTGTCAGCATATCGTGCTTTCTAAGGATATTGAACAATGTATCCCTGCCAATTTTCAAGTTGGCGCTGTCAAACTCATCTTTGAGCGATCTTTCGAGCTTTCTCACGCCTTCTCTGGGAAGGGATTTGCGTCTTTGCTTTACTATAGCCACTACCTTTTCCTCGATTTCCAAACGTTCATCTGCTCTACGCTTGTATTTGTNTTTTCCTCGATTTCCAAACGTTCATCTGCTCTACGCTTGTATTTGTAGTAAGCGTCGCGTTTTAGTCCGAAACAGGCTGTTATAGTACTTAGAGAGGCAAATCCCTTAGATTTTACCTTGGCTTTTATCAGGGCTTGATACTTAGTTTTTTTTTAAGTTCAAGCACCGATTTGTAGCCCAGTTTCTCGGCCGCTACTTCTAGATAGGAGTCCTCTATCAAGGCATCCATATCCTTTTTCAAGAGAAGTTTCTTGAGCTGTGCTATCTCCTTTTGCAGTTCTTTTATTCTTGTTATCTCATCCTTTGTTTCCACTTTTACTCTTGTGTTCATTAGGTCCTTGCGGTTGTACTTCCTGATCCATTCGTTAATGGTGGTGGGATTGATCCCGTAGAGTTTTCCTAACTGGTTCTTGTTTAGTTTTCCGGTGGTAAGTTCGTCCAGAATTTTCAGTTTGAAAGGTTCTGAATACCGTCTGATCACTTTGTCATTTTTGTACATAATGTTTAAAATTATGTAGCCTTTATTCAGGACGGGTCA
>NZ_JCATIG010000031.1:0-1415 GCF_059693805.1 Aequorivita sp. CRS11 | reverse complement strand
TCCTATGAAAAGCACTAATCCCGTTCTTCAAAAATAATATTTTTATTTTAATTATCTCATAATGATGATTTTGGGGTGTTGGAATGTTGATAATTCCGATAGGATTATCACTATTTCAATACCATATAACTTGCTCCGCATCCTATATGTGATCCATCGTCCAAGCGCGGTCACCGGCATCTGTATGATTATAAGTTATAATAAACCTGGTCACTTGCTAAAAAGATGTGGTCTAAATTTAATCCAGCCACCTACATTGTTTTGTGATATAGGCTTTTAATACTTCTTTGTGAGCTTTGTTATCTGTTTATTTTATTATTCTATTACTCCTATTGCATAAGGAGTTTCTGTTTTTATGACAGCCAAGGTCCTGTTCAATAATTTACGGGCCACCTTGATTATTATTGATTTGACGTTCTTGCCCAAATGCCTGCGGTAATAGGCCTGCATTATGGGGTCTGTCCTGATGGCCTGCCAGGACGCTTCTATAAAATAACTTCGCATCAATCTATGGGCGCGCATTGTAATGCCCGTGCTCTTTTGGTTGTCGCCACTCTGGTGGATGCCCGGAGCCAGCCCAACATAGCCCGCAAGATGTTTTATGCTGTTAAAGCGTCGCAGATCGCCAAGCTCGCATATAATCCCACAGGCCACAATCCCGCCTATTCCCGGAATACTTTTCAAAAGATAATAATCCTTCTTGTAATGCTTGCGGCAATAGGCGCGCATCTTTGTGGAGACATCGCGCAGCTCCTGGTCTATGAACCTGAAGCTCCGCATCCTGCTGTCCAGCGTCTCGCGCGCCGATGGATATTTGAAAGTAACTTCGTCTACCCATCCACGGAATTTATGGCTCCAATGGTCATTGTCAAACTCCTCGGGAATGGCGATACCAAAATACAGCAGCTGCATTTTTATAAGGCTCTTGATACGCCTGTAATCCTTGACCAGATCGTTCCTTCTTCTGAAAAGACTGCGCAATTGCTCCCGCTCCACATCGGGAACGTGGATGCCCTCGAGCCTGCCATCCTTGAGCTCTCTGCTTATCAGTTGGGCATCTATTTTATCGGTCTTGGTAAAACGTTCCTTTCCCTTGCGGTGGATATCGGCAGGATTGACCACTAGGGAATTCCAGCCATAGGTTTTAAAACTACGGTGGGCGTAATACCCGCAACAGCCAGCTTCATAAGCGGTGGTAACCTGATGGTCGGGAAAATGCTTGGCTACATACTCGTATAATACTTCAGGTTTGGGAGGCATAGCAAATGACTTGCCGCTAAATAGATCGGAGGCGCAATGAACTTTCCAGCTCCGCTTGTGAATGTCGATGCCAATGTATAACTTTGGTTGGGCAGTGGGTTCTAATTTCATATCTTATTGTTTTCGTGAACTTTAAAGATACGAGACTCGCTGCT
>NZ_JCATIG010000030.1:0-1462 GCF_059693805.1 Aequorivita sp. CRS11 | reverse complement strand
GGCGGGCCGCCATAGGCCGCGCGCACATACAGGGTCTGGGAAAAGGCAACGATGTTCTCGTAGGGACTGGCCAACGGAAAATTGCCCGTATTGGCATCCAGCAGGTTCTCGTGGTAGGTAATGGCCAAGGTAGGGTCTCCGCCGCGTATCTCGGCGCTCTTGCTCTCCAGGTCAAAGGAGGTGAAACCGTTGTTGTCAACGTCGCACGCTACCAGCGGGGCGGGCTCCACCGGCTCCGGGTTCGGGTTGACGATGATAAAGAAGCTCAGCAGCCCACGGCAGGTGTTCTGGCCCACCACGGTCACGAAGATCTCCTGTAGGGGGCTGATGGTGTTCTGGTACGCGGAAGGGTCCGCGATGCGGATATCGTTGTTCTGGTCATCCTGCGATGCGTAATAGTAGACCGCCAAAGTGGGGTCGCCATTGGTGATCACGGGCGTGTTGAGGGTCAGGTCGAAAGTGGAGATGCCATCGTCATCGGTACTGCCGTTGACCTCGTCGTCACAGAGGACCAGGTCGTTGGCGGTGCCGGAACCGGGATAGAGCCCCATCTCGATCTCGAACGGGGTCACCCGCGCACAGCCGGTGGCAAGGCTCTCCAGGCGCACCCAGATGGTCTGGCCAGAACTCGGGAAGGCATCCGCCGGAGCGATGGCGTTGGTACCGGCATCGGCATCGGCCTGGCTCTCGTAATAGGAGACGGGCACAAAGTCATCGGGGTCCTGTACGCCGTACACCGAGGCGTCCTGTACGGTAAGGTCGAAAACGGCAGTGCCGTCACCGTCCTCATCGCAGGCGAAGAGCGGGTCCTGGAGGGTGGCGTCCGGCGCATCGGGCAGCGGCACCACGATAAGCTCCAGCTCCACGATGGTATAGCACGGGAGCTGCTCGGGCGGTACCTGGTTGGTCACGCGCGCAAACACCGTCTGGCTGTAGGGAACAATATTGGTATAGGGGCTTACGATCTCGGTCCCCGGAAAGGCGTTCTCCGCTTCCTGCAGGGTCTCGTAGTAGAGGATGGTAACATCGGTCTCCCCGTTGAGTATCTCCAGATCGCGCTGGGTAAGATCGAACGTACCTACGATCCCGTCATCGTCATCGTCACAGATGGTTATTGGCTCCGGGTCCGGGTTCGCATTGGGGTTCGGAAGTACCGTAAGGGTCACCGTGATCAGGTTCGAACAGCCGAACGACGAGGTCACGCGCCCTATCACGGTCTGGGGGGTGGCTATGTTCTGGTACATCGTCGGGTCCGCAATGGGGATGCCCGCAGCCTCGTCGGCAGGGGTCTCGAACCACAGTACGCTCAAGGTAAGGTCGCCACCGGTGACCAGAATGTCCTGGGTGGTCAGGTCGAAGGTCGAGATCTCATCGGTCGGGGTGCTGCCCTGCAGCTCGTCATCGCACAATACCATCTCGAAGGGACCGAGGTCCAGCGGGATCGGGTCCACGATAAGGGTCA
>NZ_JCATIG010000028.1:0-1642 GCF_059693805.1 Aequorivita sp. CRS11 | reverse complement strand
TAAATTATACAATGAAATAAGATTACATTTATCTTTAAATTTCAAAACCCCAAATATGGTATATTTAAAAACAGCGTAAATCAATTTTAACCTGTAGCCATATTTCAGGACAAGACAGCTGAAAAATGAACTACGAAAGGAACAAAATAGAACTTGAAGAAAATGGATTTTCCGTTTTAGCTGACTTGTATTCGGACAAAGAAATAAGTGGAATTATAGCTTGTATCGAAAATGCTGAACAGGACGGAAATTCGTTTATGAAAACAAAGGATTTATTTGCGATTAGACAATTAATCAAAAATGTACCTGAATTGAGTGACTTGCTGTTTAACGAAAAGCTGATTGAATTAATTTCCGAACTTTCCGAATCTGAATATTTTCTGACCAAAGCAATCTATTTTGACAAACCAAGCGAATCGAATTGGTTTGTTGCTTATCATCAAGATTTGAGCATTTCGGTTGACCAAAAAACGGAATTGGAAAATTATACAAATTGGACTTTTAAAAAAGGACAATACGGAGTTCAACCACCAATTGAGGTTTTGGAAGACACGATAACAATCCGAATTCATTTAGACAAAACGGACAAAAATAACGGAGCTTTAAAAGTAATTCCTAAATCGCATCTTAAAGGAATAATTCGAGCTGAATCAAAAGATTGGAATTTAGAAAATGAATTTATCTGTGAAGTCGAAAAAGGCGGAGCAATGTTAATGAAACCTTTGACTTTACACGCTTCGAACAGAACAACAAACGGAAAGAAAAGACGAGTAATACATTTAGAATTTAATAAACATAATCTGACTAAACCGCTAAATTGGTTAGAACATTATGGAATAAAAAAGCCAGCACACAACAATGGTAACCGTTGCACAACCCCTTAATTTTTTAAACCTGAACCAATATAGGCCGTTTTAAGCGGCTTTGCTTTTTTGGTCAGGCTTGAGAATGAATCAAATTTGGTGCTTTTAAAAAAAGCCATGCTACATTCTGAAGCACTATTTTTGGTAAAAAACACAAAACAAGGCTTTCCGCCCCGCTCTTTGCGCGTTTTTGGATAAACTTGAGGTATTTCTTGAGGTTGTAGGCCATCGCCGAGAGATGCATGCATTTGTTGGCCTGTTTAATGCCAATGGTATTGACCTTGCGAAGCCCCATAAACTCCTTGAGGGTTCCAAAGACAGGCTCCACGGTGCTTTGCCGTTTGCTTTTTAGATACCGACCAGTGGGGCTTTTTATTCTCGCTATGTTGTGTTCATATTCTTCCCGGTAAGCAGTGATATTGATCCGCTTTTCGTGGCTTTTACCTATACAGCTTTCTTTGATGGGACATCCCTTGCAATCACTTCGTTTTGTAAAATAATTATCCTTTAAGGTGCCTTTTTCAAGTTTCTGCTTGCGGAAGGTTACTTTCTTTCCCTGTGGGCACAGCCAGTAGTTACCTTCTTTTATATATTTAAAGTCTTCGGGGCCGCCCTTGTAAGTTCCGTGGGGCGGAATGTAGCTTTTAATGCCCTTGGCTTCCAGATAGGCATAGTTCTCCCCACTGCTGTAGCCGGTGTCTGCCAAGAGGTGCTCCCAAATCATTCCCTCCTTTCTCAACCGCCTGTTAAGCCTTGCCACGGTGTCCTGCAAATACTGG
>NZ_JCATIG010000027.1:0-1685 GCF_059693805.1 Aequorivita sp. CRS11 | reverse complement strand
TGCGGTGGCTAACAAACTGCTGAAACAGGCATTTGCAATCGCAAAAAGCGGTTTGCCCTATGATGAGAAATTTGTATCCAAATTGAACTAAAAACATTTGTTTTTCAACTCAGATCTTTGTTGTAAGTAGTGCTTTTTTCATTCACTTACTTAATTTCAAAATCCGAAACGCTCCTTGAATTACCAAAATAAAAACGATTGTTCCGATAATTAAATCAGGTTTACTCGAACTCAACCAATTTACCAAAATTCCAGCAATTATTACTCCTAAATTGATAATCACGTCATTTGATGTAAAAATCATACTCGCTTTCATATGAGCCTCTTCTTTGCTTTTTGACTTTTGCAAAATGTAAAGACAAATTCCGTTTGCGATAAGTGCAAAAATCGAAACGATAATCATTGTCGAAAAATCGGGTAATTTCTCGTCTCCGAAAAATCTTCTTAAAACTTCCACAAATCCGATAATCGCAAGTGTAATTTGAAAATATCCAGCAAGTTTTGCAATCCGCTTTTTCTTAACTATAGTTCCTCCAACCGCAAACAAACTAATTCCGTACACGAAACTGTCGGCAAGCATATCCAAACTGTCTGCAACAAGTCCCATTGATTTTGAGATAATTCCTGTTGTCATTTCGATTATGAAAAAAGCAAAATTGATTGCAAGTACAGACCAAAGTAGCTTTTTTTGGTTTGCGTTTTCTTTAAATTCCGTTTGGTCGGTTTGTTCCGTTGAGATTTTTTTTCCGCCTAAATTCAGTTCGATAACTGACTTTTCGATTTGGTCAATTTCTCCACTGTGAAAAACAGTCAATTTTCGATTCGGAATATCAAAGTCCAGATTCGCAATACTTGAAATTCCGTCCAATTTCATTCGGATTAGATTTTCCTCTGAAGGACAGTCCATTTTGGTAATTTCAAATATCGTTTTATTCACTCGGTTTCTGGGTTTTTCGGCATTACTTACAACGTGTTTGGCTATGGTTTCGTTGCGGAATGGTTCGGCAGAACTATTCCGCCATAAACCAAAGTTAGTAAATACGCAGGAATTTCCGAGCAGGAAATTCCGCCGCAATGAACTATAGCCGTTGTGCCTGTTGCACAACCACCTCTTCAAATATAGCAAAAGGCTTGTATAAAATTGAGAAGTTTATTAATTTCATGCCTATGCAAGGCAAGAAAAACTATCAGGAAAAACTCTTCACAAGCTTTAAGCTAAGTGACAGGGTTTCAAAAGAAAATTTTTACCGACGGCTAAAAGAAGTTCTAAACCTGGACTTTCTTTACCCGCTCACCAATAAGTTCTATGGACAAAGCGGGCAAAAGAGCATAGACCCCGTGGTCTTTTTTAAGATATGCCTGGTGGGCTATCTGGAAAACATAACCACAGACCGTGGCCTGATGGATCACTGCAGTATGCGCATGGACATCCTTTATTTTCTGGACTATGATATTGACGAGCCTTTGCCTTGGCCCAGCACCATCAGCCGCACACGGCAGCTTTTCCCGGAAGATATTTTTGAAGAAGTCTTTACCCGTGTTCTGAAATTGTGCATAGAGGCCGGTCTGGTAAGCGGCCATACCCAGGCCATCGATTCAGCTCCTGTAAAGGCCAATGCCTCGATGGACAGTCTTGAGATCAAAGTGCCGGCAGATGAACTTGAAGAACACCTTTCCAAGGTGCG
>NZ_JCATIG010000026.1:0-1753 GCF_059693805.1 Aequorivita sp. CRS11 | reverse complement strand
CCACTGGCTTCAACGCACTATTCCGTCAGTGCGCACCTAATTTTCGCCTCCGTCACTTTTAACGTGAGCAGGTACAGGAATATTAACCTGTTGTCCATCCACTACCCCTTTCGGGTTCGCGTTAGGTCCCGACTAACCCTCAGCTGATTAGCATAGCTGAGGAAACCTTAGTCTTTCGGAGTGCGGGTTTCTCGCCCGCATTATCGTTACTTATGCCTACATTTTCTTTTCTGTCCGCTCCAGCATACCTCACGGTACACCTTCGGCGCAAACAGAATGCTCCCCTACCACTTGAATAAATTCAAGTCCATAGCTTCGGTAGTATGTTTATGCCCGATTATTATCCATGCCGGACCGCTCGACTAGTGAGCTGTTACGCACTCTTTAAATGAATGGCTGCTTCCAAGCCAACATCCTAGCTGTCTGTGCAGTCCAACCTCGTTTTTTCAACTTAACATACATTTGGGGACCTTAGCTGATGGTCTGGGTTCTTTCCCTCTCGGACATGGACCTTAGCACCCATGCCCTCACTGCTGATCATCATTTTATAGCATTCGGAGTTTGTCAGGAATTGGTAGGCGGTGAAGCCCCCGCATCCAATCAGTAGCTCTACCTCTATAAAACTATATATCAACGCTGCACCTAAATGCATTTCGGGGAGTACGAGCTATTTCCGAGTTTGATTGGCCTTTCACCCCTACCCTCAGGTCATCCCAAGACTTTTCAACGTCAACGGGTTCGGTCCTCCATTTGGTGTTACCCAAACTTCAACCTGCCCAAGGGTAGATCACACGGTTTCGCGTCTACTACTACCAACTAAAGCGCCCTGTTCAGACTCGCTTTCGCTGCGGCTCCGATCCTAAGGATCTTAACCTTGCTGGCAACAGTAACTCGTAGGCTCATTATGCAAAAGGCACGCCGTCACCAGTAAACTGGCTCCGACCGCTTGTAGGCGTATGGTTTCAGGTTCTATTTCACTCCGTTGTTCACGGTTCTTTTCACCTTTCCCTCACGGTACTGGTTCACTATCGGTCTCTCAGGAGTATTTAGCCTTGGCGGATGGTCCCGCCGGATTCATACAGGGTTTCACGTGCCCCGCACTACTCAGGATACCGCTATCGATAACGCTCCTTGCCTATACCGGGCTATCACCGTCTATGGCCACGCTTTCCAACGTGTTCTAGTTCATTGCGCATCAAATGTCGCGGTCCTACAACCCCAATACTGCCGTAACAGCATTGGTTTGGGCTAATCCGATTTCGCTCGCCGCTACTATCGGAATCACTATTGTTTTCTCTTCCTCCGGGTACTTAGATGTTTCAGTTCCCCGGGTTCGCCCCCTTTCGGGTACCGTATCTTCAATACGGTGGGTTGCCCCATTCGGATACCTGCGGATCAACTTGTATGTGCCAATCCCCGCAGCTTTTCGCAGCTTATCACGTCCTTCTTCGCCTCTGAGAGCCTAGGCATTCCCCATACGCCCTTGTTTTGCTTATTGTACTTTTTGCTCTTTTAATGAGTTTGATTCAAAAATTTTGGTATGCCCGAAGCATACCTCTTTATTATTGCTTTTCTCGTATTCTTTGTTTCCAATATGTCAATGAACTGTCCGGATCCCCGCGTCCCCAGGCCCGGATAACGGGCAGCTAATGGGAACAACGGCTGTTGTCCTTGGTGGAGAATATCGGAGTCGAACCGATGACCTCCTGCGTGCAAGGCAGGCGCTCTAGCCAGCTGAGCTAATCCCCCATTT
>NZ_JCATIG010000025.1:0-1796 GCF_059693805.1 Aequorivita sp. CRS11 | reverse complement strand
CATGGCATTTTTTAAAGGCACCAAATTTGATTCATTCTCAAGCCTGACCAAAAAAGCAAAGCCGCTTAAAACGGCCTATATTGGTTCAGGTTTAAAAAATTAAGGGGTTGTGCAACGGTTACCGTTGTTAGCACCAGTTATTTATTATTTTCAATTTTCTTTTCAATCCTTGATTTTATTCTTGGTTTGTTTTCATTTCCAATCATTTTCAAGCATTCTTGATAAAGTTCATTTGCTCGTTCGTTTAAATTCCACGCACCAAATTGGTCAGCAATTTTCTCTATTGGTCTAAAATCTTCTTTATTATATAAACTTAAAAAAAGCTCAAGTAGTTTAATAGAGTTTTCTGATTTCTCTAATTCGGAACTTTTAAAGTCAAATATGTAAATTAGATTTTTATTAAACTGCTCTTGTTTATATTGATAGTAATCGGATGATTGTTTGCCATAAATTTTGGGTTCGATTTCTCGGCTGATTAATTTTTCTAATGTTTTGTTAGCTTGGTTGATAAAATGAATAACCTTGTCGTATTTGTGATTGTTTATTAAGACTTTTAGCCAATCATTAAATTTTCCAGTATGAATCGCAGAATCGATGTCAAATTCGTACTTTTTAAATTCTTCATCAACGACTTGTTCGTTATTTAATTTAATTTCAATATCGACTTTCAGTTCTTCGTAATCTTCTTTTCTTTTTAGTTCTAATGCTTTATCAATTTCTTTTTGTGCATTCTTAAATTCTTGATTATCGAAAAAGTCAACTGCTCTTACAAAATGTTCCAAATCTTCTCCGTAAGCAACAAAATCAGTTAGAGGAATTCCTTGTTCATTTAACGCTTTTATGAAATATGGTTTTTGTGTAATTCTTTTTCCAGTTTCGAGAGATATTTTGTGACTCGGTTTATCAAGTTTGGCATCATAAAATCCGAAATAACGTTCACTTCTTTTTATAGCTTTCCATCTACCATATTTTTCTTTTTTTGGTTTAAATCCAATTTCGTACCATTCCGAGATTGGTTTTACGATGTCCACATATTTTAATATTTGTTTTGGAAGTTCTATATAATTACCTGTTTCTAAATAAACAGGAAGGCTTTTAATTTTTTCGAATTCCTTTTCTTTTTTCTTTTTGCGTTCTTCTGGTGGCAAAAATTGTTCAGGATATTCGACTTGGTAGTATTCTCTAAATCCTTTGTATTCCTTTCCAACCGCTTGTAAAATCTCATCAAATTCTCCGTTGTCATTTACATTCTGTTGTCTAATACTTTCGTATAATTTGGCATATGAAAGATTAGCCAATTCAATATCTCCAGTTTTTAATCCTTGTTGGATTTTTTGATTATGCCAATCAATAGCATTTATTCTGTCAGGAAATTTTATTGCCGATAATTTTGATTGAAAGGAAGAATTTGATTGATATGAAGGGTTTTTCTTTGAAAGATTCTTTTTTTCTGGTTGGTTCTTTTGTTTGTTTTTTCCAATGTAGTAAAGCACTACTAAAACAATTCCTATTATGATTATTACTTTCATTATGTTGGTTGGTCGTAATTGGTGCTAACGGTCTCGGCTATGAGTAGTTGCGTGGTTTAGCGATTAACTTTGCAAGTACACACAAAGCTGAAAATCCGCGAGGATTTTCAGAAGTAGGCGAGAACAAGCAATTGCTTATAGCCATTGTGCCTGTTGCACAACCACCTCTTCAAATATAGCAAAAGGCTTGTATAAAATTGAGAAGTTTATTAATTTCATGCCTATGCAAGGCAAGAAAAACTATCAGGAAAAACTCTTCACAAGCTT
>NZ_JCATIG010000024.1:1266-2497 GCF_059693805.1 Aequorivita sp. CRS11 | reverse complement strand
TATGAATCGCCACCAGTTTGCTAGACACCTTTCAGCCATCCAAAATGGCAATCAGAGAGGTATCTATGAGTAGCAAACGCTATCCCGAAGAATTCAAGATTGAGGCGGTTCGCCAGGTGACGGATCGTGGTCACAGTGTGGCCCAAGTGGCTGACCGACTCGGCGTCACCACCCATAGCCTGTACGCCTGGATCAGGAAGTTTGGCCCGGATTCCGAGCAGCATCAGGCCAATGCAGATGACCAAGCCGAGATTCGCCGGCTCCAGAAAGAGCTCAAGCGCGTTACCGAAGAGCGAGACATCCTAAAAAAAGCCGCGGCGTACTTCGCCAGTCAGTCCGATTGAGGTACGCCTTCATTCAGGAGCACAGCGAGCGGTGGCCAATCCGCTCACTGTGTTCTCTGTTGGACGTTCACCCCAGTGGCTTTTACGCCTGGCAGAGACAGCCTCGTTCAGCTCGTGCAATCGAGGACGAGCGCCTGTCCGGGCTGATCAAGCAGTTCTGGCTGGAATCCGGGGCCGTGTATGGCTACCGGAAGGTTCATACCGATCTGCGCGAGTATGGCGAGCGATGCGGGCCCAATCGAGTCCACCGCCTGATGCGCCACGCAGGAATACGAGCGCAGGTGGGGTATCGTAAACCACGCCATAGGGCTGGGGAGCTGCACAAGGTGACACCGAATATCCTTCAGCGCCAGTTCAATCCGCAAGCCCCGAACGAGAGCTGGGTAACGGATATTACCTATATCCGCACACATGAAGGCTGGCTGTATCTGGCGGTTGTTCTAGATCTGTTCTCAAGACGGGTGATCGGTTGGTCAATGCAATCCAGGATAACCAAGGAACTGGCGCTGGATGCGCTGCTGATGGCGGTCTGGCGTCGCAAGCCTGAGGGCAAGGTGGTTGTTCACTCCGACCAAGGAAGCCAATACACCAGCCACGACTGGGACTCGTTTCTGAAGGCGCATGAGCTGGAGGGGAGTATGAGTCGGCGCGGTAACTGCCACGACAATGCTGTTGCTGAGAGCTTCTTCCAGCTGTTGAAGCGGGAGAGAATAAAGCGAAAGATTTACAGCAGTCGGGACGCGGCCCGGGCAGATATTTTTGATTATATCGAGATGTTCTATAACAACCGTCGACGCCATGGTTCTAATGAAAAGCTGTCACCGGTAGAGTATGAAAAGCGTCACCAAGAACGGCAGGGAAGTGTCTAGAGAACTGGTGGCGATTCA
>NZ_JCATIG010000024.1:0-1162 GCF_059693805.1 Aequorivita sp. CRS11 | reverse complement strand
TACTAGGGAAGGTCTGAATAACTCGCTTTTTTCGCCTTTACGATGATCAACAGGCTTCTGCCATCAAATTCAGGCCACAATTCACTCTTGAGTGTTCATTTTTTCGCCTGATTGCCGCACTTTAGCGGCAATCAGGCGCACTGCCCCTAGGGCAGCAGCACCCGTTTCACCCTCAACAGGTTGTGCAGCCCCGCCAGGAGATAGAGCCGGTTGGTATTTTTCGCCAGACCCCGGTAGCGAACCTTGCTGTAACCGAACATGCCTTTGATCACTCGGAAGGGATGTTCCACTTTGGCACGTACGCTGGCTTTGATGGTTTCGCATTCCAGCGCAACCTTCGACATCGTGGAGCGCTTACCAGGACGCTCAGCGATAAACCAATCCACTTTACGGTTCTTGTGCTCTTCGCGTTTCTCGATACCGCAATAACCCGCGTCTCCCCAGACACGTTTCTCTTTGCCATGCAAAAGCTGGTCTGATGCCGTCAGGTCATGCTCATTCGCGGCGGTAGTGGCAAGGCTATGAATCAGACCCACCGTGTCATCGACGCCAATATGGCACTTCATGCCAAAGTGCCATTGATTGCCTTTCTTGGTCTGGTGCATCTCCGGATCACGAGCCTTACCTTTGTTCTTCGTCGAGCTGGGCGCTTCGATAATCGTCGCATCAACGATGCTGCCTTCCCGAACCATCAGGCCATGTCGTGCCAACTGACGGTTGATCTTCTTGAACAGCTTCTTGCCAAGAGTGTGCTGCTCCAGCAGGTGCCGGAAGTTCAGGATCGTTGTCTCATCAGGAACCCGAGAGAGCCGAATCCCTGCGAAACGGCGCATAGACTCGATCTCATACAAGGCATCTTCCATCGCCGGATCACTCAGGTTGTAGATGATCTGCATGACATGAATGCGCAGCATGCTGGAGAGCGGATACGGCGGCCGGCCAGTGCTACCGGAGGCGTAATAGACCGCAATCGTGGACTCCAGCGCCTTCCAGGGTAGCAACTGATCCAACTTCTCAAGGAACACTTCCCGCCGGGTCTTGCGCTTCTTGTGTTCATATTCGGCTTCGGCAAAAGTCAGCTGGCTCATGGCATTCCCGGAAAGTGGCTGATAGAAAGCCCTGATTATGGCAAAGTCGGGGAGTTTTTCAGAGGTTCCCTAGC
>NZ_JCATIG010000023.1:0-2589 GCF_059693805.1 Aequorivita sp. CRS11 | reverse complement strand
TGTGAAGAGTTTTTCCTGATAGTTTTTCTTGCCTTGCATAGGCATGAAATTAATAAACTTCTCAATTTTATACAAGCCTTTTGCTATATTTGAAGAGGTGGTTGTGCAACAGGCACAATGTATAAAAATAATTGCTCAATTTTGGGCTTAACCAAAGATAGTTGCAAGTTTACTACGTCTGATTTTCCTGCGGAAAATCCTCGCACGTAAACCCGCAACTATTCTTATACGAGACCGTTATGCCTCAGTTTACAGAACCGAAACACCGAAAAAATGTCAATACTAAAAGAACTAAACGAATCACACATTACACTACAAGCTTTTTCAATTTGCTTGTTTCTTATTCCTTTCTGGTATATATCTATATATCTATTTGGAAATGATTTTTTTAAATCGGGTGGCGACATTGTAGTTTTGTCTTTATGCATAGTTTTAAGTGTAAGTTCGTCTGTTTTTTTATTTTTTCTTTGTGATAAGAACAGTAGATTACAAAATATGGAAAGTTCAATAATAAATAATATGTCTGTTGCTGTATTATTACTATGTTTTTGGATTTCTATATTAATTTTCATTGTATATTCTCTACAATTTTTATTTGATAAGTTTTTATATTTTTATTGGTTTGTCGTAATTTATTACGCTCCAATAATAATCCTTAATTTCATTATTTCAGCACACGAAAGTCGAAAAAAGAAAATATAAAAGAAAGAAATGAGAATATTATTAAAGTAATAATACAACATATAAAAAATAACTTAGCAAAAATATATTTCATAACATAAAAATTTAAAATTGTTTCCGACTTAAACGGTGCAGAAGCGAAACCGAAAATTGAAACGTGAAATTTGGAATAAATAAAAAAACCGAAGGCATAACAGCCACTACAACGGATTTGGGCATTTGGCTTAATGGAAAATTGGGTTTGTATTTGGAAGTTTAGGCATAACCGAAAGATTACGCATTTTTAATCCCAAACCCGCTGTAGTGCCAGAACGTTGTGCTTAATGCTGAAAACGAACTAAAAATGAAAAAAGTAGTTAAGATTTTGACTTTACTAATCGGAATTGTTATCGTTTACGGTTTCTATGTTAATTCAACATATTATATAAAAAATCAAGATTGGAAATATGGAGAGGGAACTCATATTGGAGATTGGTTAGGACAAGACAGTTTTGAAATCGAAAACGGACAAATAAAAACTAATAGAGGAACAGCAAAAATAGTTTTCTCTTACGGCAGAAAACTAATCATAGAAAATGTTGAAACGAAAGAAAGAGGTTTATACTTAAACAAAAGCTGAATTAAATGACTATACTTTTACTTATCGGAATTTCTTTTGTTCAGTTAGGATTTTACTATCTGAATCGCAAATACGGACAAAAAATTCCTGATTTTCTTATCCTTTTGATTTTTCTTATTTGTTATTTCCTTGTTATACCAAGATTTTTTTATCCCGAACCAAGAACTGACGGAATTAATTGCGGAATGCCAATACTCGGAATAACACTCGGATTTTGGATTTTCGGAACAATAGCAGGAATTGCAACACATATAATTTGGAAAATAATAAAATATAAAAGCACTAAAGCACAACAACGTGTCCTATGAAAAGCACTAATCCCGTTCTTCAAAAATAATATTTTTATTTTAATTACTTCATAATGATTATTTTGGAGTGTTTAACTGTTGGCAATCCTTTCCTGTTTGCTGATTGATTGTCAACATTTAAATACTTATAACTTGCTCCGCATCCTATGTGTGGTCCATCGCCTAGCGCGGCCACCGGCATCTGTATGATTATGAGTTATAATAAACCCGGCCACTTGCTATAAATGTGATTCCAATTTCTTGGATCACCCACGTTGTTTTGTGGTACGGGTCAATCTACTTCTTTGTGAGCTTTGTTATCTGTTTATTTTATTATTCAATGACCCCTATCTCATAAGGGAACTCTGTTTTTATGACTGCCAAGGTCCTGCTCAGTAATTTACGGGCGACCTTGACGATGATGGACTTGGTGTTCTTGCCCAAATGCTTACGGTAATAGTTCTGCATTATGGGGTCTGTCCTGATGGCCTGCCACGATGCTTCTATAAAATAACTTCGCATCAATCTATGGGCACGCATTGTTATACCCGTGCTCTTTTGGTTGTCGCCACTCTGGTGGATGCCCGGTGCCAGCCCGACATAGCCGGCCAGATGTTTTATGTTGTTGAAGCGCCGCAGGTCGCCCAGCTCGCAGAGGATGCCGCAGGCCACGATCCCACCTATGCCCGGAACACTTTTCAAAAGATAATAATCCTTCTTGTAATGCTTGCGGCAATAGGCCCGCATCTTTGTGGAGACATCCCGCAGTTCCTGGTCTATGAACCTGAAGCTGCGCATCCTGCTGTCCAGGGCCTCACGAGCTGATGGATATTTGAAAGTAACTTCGTCTACCCATCCACGGAATTTATGGCTCCAATGGTCATTGTCAAACTCCTCGGGAATAGCAATGCCAAAATACAGCAACTGCATTTTTATAAGGCTCTTGATGCGCCTATAGTCCTTGACAAGATCGTTCCTTCTTCTGAAGAGACTGCGCAGCTG
>NZ_JCATIG010000022.1:0-2753 GCF_059693805.1 Aequorivita sp. CRS11 | reverse complement strand
AGCTTGTGAAGAGTTTTTCCTGATAGTTTTTCTTGCCTTGCATAGGCATGAAATTAATAAACTTCTCAATTTTATACAAGCCTTTTGCTATATTTGAAGAGGTGGTTGTGCAACAGGCACACCGTATATAAAAAATTGCTGGTGTTTGGCTTAAACAAAGGTAGTTGCACGTTTGCTACGTCTGAATTTCCTTCGGAAATTCCTCGCACGCAAACCCGCAACTTTCCATATACAAACACGTTGGCAACAAGCTGAAAAATGAAACACGGAATTAAAATTTTGTATGGAATCTTAGCAATTGGGATTTTAATTTCAATCTTTCAAATTGTAAACGACAAAGGCGGTTCAGCTTTCGGTAATATAATTGACACTTTCACAATTATTTCAATAATTCTGTTTCTTTCAACAATTGTATTTCTTTTATCATCATTAAAAAATAATATTAGGAAAATAAATGTTTGGTTTCTTCTAATTTTAAGCTGTCCACTTACCGTAATGTCATTGACAAATATGTCAAAGGAGCTTTCCTTAAAAATGACAGAAACGACAACGCCTAAGGAATATATTTATAATGTAAAAGTTTCACCAGAAAAATATGAACTAGATAAAATCAAACTCCAAAATTTGGTTGACAGTTTAATAAAAGTTAAAATCATAGAACGACCATCAGAATTAGCTTTGAGATATTTTAATGGAAAAACATATAACGACTCACTAGATAGAAATTGGGCAATTGACTTACCAACAAAAACTGAATATAAAGAATCAATTATCGACACATTGTTTTACGCTGATAATGGAAATGAAATTGTTGCTGGACTACTCATAAACAAAGTATCTAATAAATATTCTGGAAAAATTGAATATTTTGGTAAAGGATTTGAATTTGACAAAAACGACTGGAAACCATTTGATATGCTAAAATATTCAGTTACAGGTTATGATAATTATAAATCGTGCTCCGACAGATTGAGATACTATTATTTAAAAAAAATCGGAACTTTTGAAAACGAATACAATATGAACGATACGAGATTTTTGAATGGAACCGAATAAAAAAGCCAGTTGCCAACACGGTGTATAAAAAATTGCTAGTTTTAGCTAACACAAAGTTTGTTGCCCGTTTGCTGGCTTCCGATTTTCCTTCGGAAAATCCTCGCCCCCAAACACGCAACTTTCCATACACGAACACGTTGTACGCAATTATGAAGAAAACCATCGCAATTCTTTTTTTACTATCCTTAATTCTTGGTTGTCAAGAAAAAGAAAACGTTATCACAGTGTTCAATAAAGATGGCATAGCAATAAAGAAAAGTTTTTTTGACATTAATGACAAATTAGTAAAGACGATAAAATTTTACGAAAGGAATCCAGAAGTAGAATATAAAATGGTTTTTAAAAAAGATAATTATGACAGTATAGTCTATAAATATGACAACGGAAAAGTATTTAAAACTGGAAAAAAAACGTTAGATTCATTACTGACTGGTATATGGAATCTTTATGATAGAGAAGGTAAATTGAGGGAAATTCGTGAATTTTTTATTGTAGAAGGCAAATCGAAATTAAATAGAGCTTGGTTTTTGAATAAAAAAGGAGATACGGTAGCCTGGAATGATGATAACAATGTATTTGACCAAAAAGAGTTTGCTCACGATACTTTATCCATCAGACATAGTTCTTACAATATTTTTCAATTTAATAAAGATACAATATACCTTAATGAGCCTATTAGAGGAGTCGCATATTGCTTCTCTCCAAGAATTGAAGATAAATATAACTCACAAATTAGAGTCTTCTTAGATACTAATGACGAGAAATTTACATTTGACTTTTCTAATGATAGTATAATTAGAAAGCAAGGTTATAATAATCTAGAGATAGACACTATAAATCAAAAGTGGTTTGATGATATTTCGAAAGAAGATTTTAGATATACCGCTGTATTTGGGAGTTGGTTTGAGAATCCAGGGAAGAAATTACTTCAAGGTTATATGGAAGAATATGCCATTGGACCATTTCAAGATATTGATGCAGATAGCATAACATCTCGGATATATTTTAGAAAAGAAATTTTTGTCAAAGACACGTTAAATAAATAACTGCGTACAACATTAGTAACCGTTGCACAACCCCTTAATTTTTTAAACCTGAACCAATATAGGCCGTTTTCCCCACTGCTGTAGCCGGTGTCTGCCAAGAGGTGCTCCCAAATCATTCCCTCCTTTCTCAATCGCCTGTTAAGTCTTGCCACGGTGTCTTGCAAATACTGGTTGTCCTTCTTGTCGGCGTGGTAAGCCTGCACATCGGTAATCACGTGGCCCCCGGTATCTACGCTTATGTTGCACAGGTAGTTGAGCTTTCTTGCCTTCCCGGGCTTGACACTTATTCTGGAATCGGGATCGGTAGGACTATAATGGGTCTTGTTGCTGGTGTAACGGCAGCCCTTGTTCTTGGCTCCCGGGCGCATATCCTGGTCTTCGCTCCATCTTTTGTTACGGCTCTTGATCTCTTGTAATTCTTTTTTACTGGCCGTTATCTCTTGTTGTTCTCTAGGCGCTTTGTTCTCTTTGGCCTTTCTGTCCCTGCTGCTCTGTACGCGCATCTTGGAAAGGTGTTCTTCAAGTGCATCTGCCGGCACTTTGATCTCAAGACTGTCCATCGAGGCATTGGCCTTTACAGGAGCTGAATCGATGGCCTGGGTATGGCCGCTTACCAGACCGGCTTGTATGCACAATTTTAAAACACGGGTA
>NZ_JCATIG010000021.1:0-2822 GCF_059693805.1 Aequorivita sp. CRS11 | reverse complement strand
AGCATGGCATTTTTTAAAGGCACCAAATTTGATTCATTCTCAAGCCTGACCAAAAAAGCAAAGCCGCTTAAAACGGCCTATATTGGTTCAGGTTTAAAAAATTAAGGGGTTGTGCAACGGTTACCCTTGTTGTCCGTCAGTATTTCAAAGGATTAAAAAACGAATTTAATAAAAAAGCAATTAACAAACCGCAGTCTTGAAAATTTGAGCTTTTACTTGGTAATACAAAACCAAGACTATTCATAAACTTACTCTCCGTAAGGGTATGTTGTTGGTAAGTAATCACAGTTTTAAATCAATTTTCAATATCTGCAACTAAAACAAAGTAAAAATGAAAAATATTATTTTTTTAATCTGTCATTGGAAAGAGTTGAAAGGCTATCCCTTTTTTGGTCTAAAAGTAAAATATGCGCTTCCTTTAGTTGTTTTTTATTTTCTAATATATCTTTTTCTATTTGTAGGATTGTTTCTTCGTTGGATTGGGATTTTATAAATATGTCATATATACTATAAGCACCTCCAAATAAACCAAAAATGAAAACAGGCCAAAAAGTCCATAGTTTAAATTTCGATAGATTGAAGTCTATAATTTCTTTTCTTTCTTTCCTGTTCTCTTTTTTTCCTAAATCATCAATAAAAGAAGCAACGTCACTACTAATAAATATTTTTTTCCCTAATGGCGTAATAGTTATTTTAGTATCCTGTTCAAAATCAATTAAACCATATTTAAATAATTCTCTTGCAGCATTTTTATATAACTGTAATTCTTCACCTGTTTTGATATTAAAAGACATTCCTAAAGAAAGAGGACTATATTCATATGCTTTCTCCAAAATTCTATCGTGTATATTGTACATATTCAAAAATTTAAGTCAACCTCGTTTTTTTAGAGGTTGCAAGCGGTTTTTAAAAAGAATAGCCCCCAGTCGTTGTCCGCAATTAGGGGAACAGGTGAAATTCCGCCCTTGCGGTGTTTCGTTACCCGTATCCGAAGCGTGTTACAGGCTCGTCAATGAGTTTTCACGAAATCGAGCCTGTAACACGCTGAGGTTATTGCGGACAACGTTGAGAATATGAAACGGTGGGATTTTACGCACCGACTTTTATAAATTAAATTATTTTAACTTAAACAGATTGGGCTAATTAGACACCCTGACACCCACTGTTTTATATTTATTGTTAGGGTGCGTTATCTTATGGCAACATTAAAAATATCAGATGATTTATTAAAAGTAGAACCTAACTTATTGAGTGTGTTGGGAGAATATTTTGATAGTATAGAAGAAATGACAAGAGAGTATCCTAACGTTAAAAGATATGCTGTACAAAAAACAGGATTACCAAATGACAATACACAGGTTGATTGTAGAATGAAGCGTAACGACAATGGAAAAATAGAAGTTGAGTGGTGCGGGGTGGCTTAATGCACCCTAACGTTCCGCGGCTATGCGCCGGGCGGGGCTTTTACCCGGAATTGTTCTTTTGAAAACGAGCATTTCTCGCATCCGTAATCTGTCAACCGAAGACGGGTTTCCCGCCTGGCGCATAGCCGCTGTTGGGCGTTCGTATTTTTTATCCTACATTTTTTCATTTTTTACCCCTGTCTTGTCTAAGGCTTCTCTTAATCCTTTAGCCAATTTTTCTACGGGTCCAACACCCCAATAATGTAGAAAGAAAATTCTTGGGTTTTCGTGAACCATATGATTATGAAGAGCAACTACTTCAATATCATTTTCAATCAAAGCCTTTATTACTGGGGCTACTTCATCAGCAAGCATCGTAAAATCCCCTGCTACCGCTGCCTTTTCATTTGTTCCTTGCCAACTTGCCCAAGTATTAAAACCTAAAAATGTACTAACTGGTGCACCGTGTTCTTTTAAATTCACATCTGGCCGACCGATAGTGATTTTATATACTCCTTTATTCATAGTTCCGCTATATCCCAAAATGCTATCAATCAACTTTGTGTCAAGAGTATTTTGCACTGTTGAAATAGTTGCACTTGATGGATTAGCACCTCTTATTTCAGTTACTTTATCAAAAACAGCTTTGACACTTTTAGCTAATTTTTTTTCATCGCCCATTCCCCCAATATGCATATACATCACATCAGGCTCATTTCGGACAAAGTGATTGTGAATTGCTGTTATTGTTAACCCTTGTTTTATTATTTCTTGCTGTACTGGTTTTAAGTCTTTTTCCGTAACAACAATATCTCCCATAACCATAGGTTTTCCCGAAGTTGGGGCGAATGCAGCCCAGCTTCCTAATCCCATAGGAGGAATGATTTTGAAACCATCGACCATTACATTCAAGTCATTTTGAGGAACTGTAACTTTGAATTGTCCGTCTTTTTCTTTTCCTTCCATCCCAAACACCGATTTTAAAGATTCAATATCAAGCTCCTTTAATTCATCGTTATTTTCCAAAAGCTTTCCAGTCGATTCTTTTGAATCGTTTTTCTTTGTAGATTGTTCGCAACCAAAAGCAATTAAAGAGGTTACTACTATTAAATAAATGCATACTTTTTTCATAATTCAGTTTTTTTGTTAAAATTTCAGTTCTTTTCAATATGACGCCCAACGAGTTTGTATATAAAAAGTAGCGGATTTTACGCAATAATTTTTAGTTAAACAATGGACTTTATTTTATTCATTTTCTTTCGATTAAGCTATTAAACCGCTATTTTTTATATACGTTGTGCCTGTTGCACAACCACCTCTTCAAATATAGCAAAAGGCTTGTATAAAATTGAGAAGTTTCTTAATTTCATGCCTATGCAAGGCAAGAAAAACTATCAGGAAAAACTCTTCACAAGCTTT
>NZ_JCATIG010000020.1:0-3081 GCF_059693805.1 Aequorivita sp. CRS11 | reverse complement strand
AGCACAGAGTCATAGTCCGTACCGCCGCCACAAAGCGAAATGGTCACCAACTGCGCAGAACCCGTGCCAGTGAACTTGTAGAACACATCAGGGGCTGCGTTCCCGCCAGAATCCGTCGCCGTCAGAGTCTCTCCAACTACACTGTCGCCACAAGCTAAAGCAATAGCCCCTGAACAATCATCATAAGTGCTACCGCCGCCATTATCCACACAGTATCCAATGCCTCCATTCCAAACACGTGGATCAAAAATAGGAGTTGTAAAAGGAACATTACTTGCTGATCCTAAATCTAAAGTTATATCGCCATTTGAATAGTTCTGATTTGTTCCATCGCCGTTAGTATATGTATGTGCATGCGTTGCATCAAAAACCAATGCAACAGCATATGTAGTACCTGCAGACATCATAATTGGAGTATCTAATGTAGCTGTTGAAGGAAGTCCAACGCCAGCTCCAGTTCCTGACCCCATCGCTACTGCAGCACCCCAAGGTGCAGGATTACCTTGATTGCCAACATAAGTACCTTCAAATACATATACATCCATAGTAAATGGACCTGATTGTGCCGTATTCATATCAATAGTCGACACTTCAATATCTGAGGCTCCAACTGTAATATCAAAATAAACAGCTCCTCCTGGGCTACCGTTGTTCCCCCCAGCATAAAGTGTTTCTATATTATCTGGAGTACAGCCACCGCCACCACCAATTGGCTCACAGTTTCCTTCAAAGTTATATACAATATCATTTCCAGCTATAATGAGCCAGGTTACACCGGCATCTGGTGAAAAATAGGCCTCAAAGCCTTCAATGCTTGCCGTAGTGGCACTGATATAACCGCTTCCTGCCGAAATAGTAGGTGTAAATACGACCCAATAGGTAGTTTCCACACCAGCTTGACCCGCAAGAATTTCAGGAGTAATATCAAAAACAACTTCAGAAATATCAAAACCAAAATTACTGCCAATGACGGTTTGGGAAGTTGGCATCACAGCTGTCTGAGTAGTTATTAAAGCACCTGGTGCACCACCTGCGTCACTGTAGAAAGAAATATCGGAAGAAGAGAGTGTTGAGCCTGGGTTCATCCAGATATCAACTGTTGCGGTATTTAAAGTAAAATCAGTATCTGCAGGTACTGTGATGTCAAAGGCGATTCGCTGAGCTTGGTCGGAAGAGGTGGTATACCCGTTCTCAAATGCATTCTCAGGGTTGTCCTGGCTACATACACTTCCGCCTCCGCCACCACCAGTGCCTTGAATAGCTACAACACCTAATTCTGCACAATCTGCATTAACAGAACCCAAAGGTGTGGCTACACCAGTTGTAGTGTCCACTGAAGCAAAAACATTAACTCCACCACCTAAATATGCACCCATATAAAGAGTATCAGTATCTGGATCAAAATCTGCATCTTGTGCAAAATTAATATTAATACCCAATGCACCTACAAGAGTTGCCGTACCAGTTGTCAAATCTACAGAGAAAAGACTGTCCAATCCTACATCAGCCATGAAAGCATTTCCATTGGAGTCTATTGCCAACCAAATAGGAAGCCATCCTGTAACTGTAGTACTACCCACCAAAGTAGCTGCACCACTTGTTAGGTCAACAGTATAAATAGAACCTACCTCTCCTTGTCCCGCAAGTAAGTACATTGTACTATTTGATTCATTCCACGCTATACCTCTTAAAGTTTCGGAAGCAAGCAATCCTGTTATATTAGCCACTGTAGTTTCAGCGCCTGTTGCAGTATCTATTGTTAATAAAGTTGCGTCTGTACCGTTAAAGGCATATAAAGTACCATTATCATCAAAATCACCTCCATAAATAGGGTTAGCATTTGAACTAATTGGCGCTATTGTATATGGACCAGGCAACGGGAAAGTACCAAAGTCATTTCCACAAGAAGCCCGTAGGTTAAGTCCAAATACTGTTGGATCACCACCGCCGCCACCGCCGCCAGCAGAAAGCACTTCAACTTCCCATCCACAAGAATTTACTACTGCAGTCGCATTAAATTCAAAAGTCAAAGCACCAGAAGTAGAATTAAAAACAGCCGAACCATTTGCTGCAATCATACCAGCAAGCGTGTCTGTATCTGTATTTAAGTTACTATCGTAAATTTGTGGAGAGCTGGTATCTGGACCATCATAAATATTTAACCAGTCAAAATTTCCAAAAACATTGAAAGATAAAAATTCTACTGAGAGATCAGTACCCGTTAACGTTGTTGTGGTAACACAACCGCAGTTAGGATAGTCTCCGGGATCTCCAGAAGATGTGGTAGTACAATCTCCACCTGGACCTCCATTAACGCCATCTGTTGGGTCATAAAAGAAATCTCCAGCAGTTACTGCAAAAGTTTCTGTTGCCCCAGCATTAGGTATTATTGCCGCGAGCGGATTTCTGTTCTGGACTACAGAATTGTAATTTAAATCAGTCTCAACCCGTTGTTGCTCTGCAGCTAAAATTTCAGCTTCATTTTCAGCTGTAAGTACATCTGGAGCTACAAACAAAGGTACTCTTTGCTTATAAGCGACTCTGTTTTCAGTAGAATAATCAATCCCTATATCCGTTGCAGATGAACCCTTATAATTGAATTCAATCTGTGTTTGTTGTACAGCTTGACTTTGTTTTTGCTGTTTCTTGATCGTGACGGGACTACTTGTTCCCATCGATTTTGCATCTATCTGACTATAACCTAGAGCACAGACCATGAGCAAAATTAGCATGGTAATTTTTTTCATAATTAAAATGATTTAGTTAACACTTTTAGTTTTAAGGAATTAAAGCTATTCCAAAAAAAGAACAATTCAAAGTTTTTGTTAATAATAATTTCTATTATCCACTTATTATTAATGTTATAGAATTATAATCAAACAATAGGTTACACAATTATCATATTCATTGAAAAATCAACATTTCCATCCGCTGCCATCCCAAGGACAGGATATAACCCAAAAAAAAACCACCCGCCAATGGCGGGTGGCCCTTTTAGTTTAACCAAGTACTTTGCTAGTGGCTAGTCCTTGAGCACCTTGTACGTGCCGGTCTGGCCGTTCACCGTCACCTTCATCAGGT
>NZ_JCATIG010000019.1:0-3874 GCF_059693805.1 Aequorivita sp. CRS11 | reverse complement strand
TAGCAAATGACTTGCCGCCAAACAGGTCGGTGGCGCAATGAACTTTCCAGCTCCGCTTGTGAATGTCGATGCCAATGTATAACTTTGGTTGGGCAGTGGGTTCTAATTTCATATCTTATTGTTTTGGTGAACTTTAAAGATACGAGACTCGCTGCTTTTTCATAGATGCTATAATTCATTGCTGGCTGATTTTTCCCTCGGAAAAATCATCGGACAACTTCAATGGGTTGTGATTTATTTGCTAACTTTCACCTAAACACAACCGCAACAAATCATACACGAGACCGTTAGCCTTCATTTAAAAAAAACATTATGAAAATAACCCACTTCCGAAATTTCATAAATGAGTTTCCATATAAAAATCAATCTTTTATTATAAAAAAGGAAAGATGGAATGGAACGGACCAACAAAAGACAATCGACGAAATATTTGACGGAAAAATTACAGCAACCATAAATCGAGATGACCTTTATAAAGTCGGACTAGATATAAAAAAGTTTATTATTATGACATTAATGTGGGGCTATCCAACAAAGGGAAGAGGGAAAAACATCGATACAATGCTTCAAAAATCCAATTTTAAAATGTTGGTGGAAATACTCTTAGACTATAAACACACTGATATTACAACTGAGAAATTAAAAAAACATATAAATTCTATTCCTGGACTCGGTCTTTCTACTATTACTAAGTTCACCCATTTCTTAAATACGACGATTAACGGAAACAAAGCAGTCATTTTAGATAATCAAATTATTGAAGCAATTAGAGCAGGCAATTTTGAAGAATTCAACCATCTTAAAAAGATGACCTATGATAACGCAATTAAATATTACTCTGATTATTTGAAAACAATTAACGAACTATCAACTTCAATGGCTGTTCAACCTGACCAAATAGAAATTTTTTTATTCGCATTTGGTAGAAATTTATCGGAAATAAAAACAGAAATTGATGGATTAAAATAAATAATAATCGAGTTTTAAACTTAATTACTCTTATGGAAAATAATGAATATACAGACTTAGATGATTTCTTTAATCAAGAACCAGAACCTCAAAGTAATTTCAATTATATGCACTTATTTGAATATGTGGTGAATAACAAAAAATTCGAAATGGAACTTACTGAATTCTTGGTTATTGAAAATGGTTTTAGGGAAATATGGAATAACAGTTCAGGAGAACTCGTGGGAGATGGTCAATTCAAGAATTACGTATACCGACACATCGAAAAAGAGTTAAATAATAAAACAATTCTCAAGCCTATTCCCCAAAATGAAGTTGATGAGTGTGTCGAGTTGATTTTAGGCTACTTAACATCAATCGGACAATATGATTCTGACTTTTCGGAATCCTAAAGTCGGAATAAAAACCAATCAGGAAAGAAAAACGAAGGCTAACACTGTATAAAAAAAATAGGGCAAGTCAGTGCTAAACCCAATGTTTCAGGCATATTTGCGAAGTCGCCAAATCTTTTGATTTGGCTTTTAGAAGAATAATTTAAAACAAAATGCAAAAGATTTGGCTTGTTGATAATCCGAAAGTAATCGCTTATCTTCTGCCCTACTTCTTTTATACTAAACGTTGTAACACATTTTGAGAAAACTATTAACATACATATTGATATTCACTTTATGTTTCGGATGTTCTGAAAAAAACACGGAATGGAAATCTGAAATGAATGCAACTATATTCTTTGGTTCAGAACCCAAAAATGAAAAGTTCAATTTGACTTTCAACAGAACGGATAATTCTCTGAATTATAAATATGTCAGTCAAATAGACTCTTCAAAAACTATTTCTATTAGAAAGATTATTCAATCTGACTCTCTTCTATTCGGATTTGAAAAGTTTTTAAAAACGGANTCAAAAACTATTTCTATTAGAAAGATTATTCAATCTGACTCTCTTCTATTCGGATTTGAAAAGTTTTTAAAAACGGATAAAAAATCATATCGGAATGAAAAACTAAATGATTTAGAATTTGAATTTTACGAATTGGAAAATCCTGTAACGGATGGAACTGGACCAATCTTATTTAATTCGGACTATGGTCTACTCGCTATAAATAATGTTTTCGGACCGACAATCATATTTTTGGATGAAAAAGACAACGAATTGACTGAAAAAATATTAACTGCACTGAATGAATAAAAAACGTGTTACAACAATGTATAACCGCAATTACGGCGGATTCGACTACGTCCGAATCCACTCGGAATTGCTAACGTCAGTGCTTAACCGAAAAACATTATCTTTAATCCCGTAACTGACGGTTATACGAAACCGTTGTGTGTCATTTAAAAATCAAAACGATGAAACAATATTTCAAATTGATTATTTTAATCTTAATAACAATTCCTTCATACTGTTTTTCTCAAGACCCGAGTTGTGAATTTGTAATTAATATAGAAAATATCGACAATATCAAATATGATTACAAAATCATAATCCAATATGATTACGAAAAGGAAAGTATTGATTCAATAAAAGAAAAATTAGAAACTCGATGGGAATTTGATTATTCGCTTCCAATTGAAAGTGCTATATTAAAATCTTATGCTAACAATAAAATTCTTGTAGGTTATATTTCTGATTATTGTTATCCAAATCATAATATGGAAAATCAATTAAGAATTATAATCGCCAGAAAAGAAAAAGAAAAAAATGATGTTGAATTAATGTATACTTCCTCAAAATTAGTTCCATCAAGAACGGAAATAATAATTAAAAATTTTCAATCTGGAAAAAGAGAAAGTGAAGTATTTGAATATCATAAAGAATATGTAAATAAAAAAAATGTGGATTATGGACACCAACAATATTTGGTTCTAAATTCAAGAAGAATATACATAAAATAAAAACGCCACACAACAATGGCTCCTATGAAAAGCACTAATCCCGTTCTTCAAAAATAATATTTTTATTTTAATTATCTCATAATGATTGTTTTGGAGTGTTTAACTGTTGGCAATCCTCTCCTGTTTGCTGATTGATTGTCAACATTTAAATACTTATAACTTGCTCCGCATCCTATATGTGATCAACTCGTATTGGTCGTCACCAGCATCTGTATGATTATAAGTTATAATAAACCCGGCCACTTGCTATAAAATGTGATTCCAATTGCTTGGATCACCCACGTTGTTTTGTGGTACGGGTCAATCTACTTCTTTGTGAGCTTTGTTATCTGTTTATTTTATTATTCAATGACCCCTATCTCATAGGGGATCTCTGTTTTTATGACTGCTAAAGTTCTGCTCAATAATTTACGGGCGACCTTGACGATGATGGACTTGGTGTTCTTGCCCAAATGCCTGCGGTAATAGGCCTGCATTACGGGGTCTGTCCTGATGGCCTGCCAGGAGGCCTCTATAAAATAACTGCGCATCAATCTATGTGCCCGCATGGTTATTCCCGTGCTCTTTTGGTTGTCGCCACTCTGGTGGATTCCCGGTGCCAGCCCGACATAGCCGGCCAGATGTTTTATGCTGTTAAAACGCCTGAGATCTCCAAGCTCGCAGAGGATGCCGCAGGCTACGATACCACCTATGCCCGGAACACTTTTCAGTAAATAATAATCTTTCTTGTAATGCTTGCGGCAATAGGCACGCATCTTTGTGGAGACATCCCGCAGCTCCTGGTCTATGAACCTGAAGCTGCGCATCCTGCTGTCCAGCGTCTCACGTGCAGATGGATATGCAAAGGCCACTTCGTCCACCCAATCGCGGAACTTATGGCTCCAGTGGTCATTGTCAAACTCCTCGGGAATAGCAATGCCAAAATACAGCAACTGCATTTTTATAAGGCTCTTGATGCGCCTATAGTCCTTGACAAGATCGTTCCTTCTTCTGAAGAGACTGCGCAGCTG
>NZ_JCATIG010000018.1:0-5441 GCF_059693805.1 Aequorivita sp. CRS11 | reverse complement strand
TTAAAGCTTGTGAAGAGTTTTTCCTGATAGTTTTTCTTGCCTTGCATAGGCATGAAATTAATAAACTTCTCAATTTTATACAAGCCTTTTGCTATATTTGAAGAGATGGTTGTGCAACAGGCACATTGTATAAGCGTAATGCGGGCTGAGTGGCTAAAATTAAGTATTTTGGCATCTATCAAAGTTTGGTGCGTGCGGACAGTGAATCGCTCCGAAATCCCGCACTACGCTTATACTTGACCGTTACCTGCAAGCTAAAAAAAAATAAAACTCAAAGGAATTATGGAACTAAACATTGAATTTTTTATTGTGTAAAAAACGCATCCAGAAACTGCTTTGGAAGTGAAAGAAGGAAAAATATGCACGCTAGATAAGTAATGTAAATAATATCAACCACAATAGTGAAGCACCGCTAGCATTATAATAAAGTATGAAAAAGAAAATTGAATATGGCATTTCCACCTTTGCCGATGTTATGCCTGACCCACATACGGGCAGAACTATATCACAAGCAGAACGCATTCGACAAGTGGTTGATGACATTGTATTGGCTGACAAGTTGGGAGTTGACTTTTATGGCGTAGGCGAGCATCATAGACGAGAATTTGCGGCTTCATCGCCAGCGATAGTGTTGGCTGCGGCTGCGGGAAATACCAAACACATTACATTGGGTAGTACCGTCACCGTTTTATCGACCAGCGATCCCATTCGTGTGTATCAGGACTTTGCTACAATTGATGCCATCAGTAATGGACGAGCAGAATTATTGGTTGGTCGTGGTGCATTTACCGAATCATTTCCTTTGTTTGGTTTCGACCTCAATCAATACGACTTATTGTTTGATGAACGACTTGAATTGTTACTTAAAGCAAGAGATAACGAATTTGTTACGTGGAGGGGAAAAACAAGAAGTCCGATTGACAACTTAGGCGTTTATCCACGTACCGAAAAACCATTGAACATATCTATGGCCTTGGGTGGTTCGCGGAGTACAGTCATTAAAGCGGCAAAACTTGGACTTCCCGTGGTTTTAGCTATGTTGGGTGGCAATATTGTTGATTTCTGTAATTACGCAAAATTGTATCGCGCGGTAGCACAAGAAAGTGGGCACGATTCGGATAAATTAAAATTCAGCGTTCACGCACACGGTTTTGTGCTTAACAACAGCAAAGAAACTGCCGACACATTTTTTCCATACATACAGTATTACAGAAATCACTTATTGGGAGAACGTGGTTTTCCGCCTTACACCAGAAGCGATTTTGATTACGCACGTTCCTCAGGACAAGGATTATTTGTAGGTGGACCCGAAGAAGTAGCTGACAAAATTATGTTGCTTATAAACCATTTGAACATTGACAGGTTTATAATTCAAATGCCTTTGGCAACTATGCCTCACGATATAGTTAAAGAAGCAATAAGCGTTTATGCGACAAAAGTAATTCCGCTTGTTAAAGAAAAGATTAAAGCGGGAACTATTTAAGGGCACCTCTAAAAACCACCACTTTGTTAAACACTGACAGTTTCCGCAACCTTCTCCTTTTTTCCGATAACCATTTTGCGGTGTTGCAAGCCCCATGCTATCATAGCATCCAAAACCGTATTGAGGGTGTTTCCCGATTCTGTCAGTTCATACTCTACTGTAACAGGTATGGTATTATAAACAGTGCGGGTTACAATGCCGTTGACTTCCAGGTCTTTCAGCTCTTTGGAAAGCATACGGGGCGTGATTTTAGGAATTTCCCTTTCCAATTCCTTGAAGCGTTTTTTGCCATAGAGCAAAGAACCTATTATCGGCAATTTCCATTTGCCGTTCAACACGTTCATCGTGTCGTTTACGGCTAAAACAAACTCTCCCGAACACTTCTTTACACTTTCTAATTGTGATATTCTGCTCATTTTATCCTGTTTATGCTTATGCTATACTAAAGTATAGTAATATACTATGGTATAATAGTTACTAAAGTATAGCAAAAGTAACTATATTTGCACAGTTAAAAAAATGTGTCACTAAAAAAAATAAAATCATTATGAATAAAGTATTAATTACGGGAGCAACAGGACAGCTAGGGAAGTCAACAATTAACTTTCTGCTTGAAAAAGGTGTTGCAGCAAATCAAATTTCAGCTTTGGCAAGAGATGAAGCAAAGGCAGCAGAATTAAAATCTAAGGGTGTAGATGTAAAAATAGGCAACTATGATGATTTTGATTCCCTTCGCTCTGCTATGCAAGGCGTAGAAACTTTGCTACTAATTTCTTCAAGCGAAATGACAAAAAGCAGAGCGGTGCAGCACATCAATGCGATCAAAGCTGCAAAAGAAAGTGGTGTGAAGCATATCATCTATACGGGCTTTATGAGAACCCATGACGACCCTAAATCTCCGCTTTGGTTTATTACCGAGGATCATGTGAAAACCGAAAAATACCTTAAAGAATCAGGCATTACTTATACTCTTTTTGCAAACGCTTTTTATTTGGATATGCTAATGGATTTTGTAGGTGAACAGGTATTAGAAACCAAAACCATTTTTGTTCCGGCAGGTGATGGAAAAATAAATTTTGTACTTCGTAACGAAATTGCAGAAGCACTTGCTAATGTGTTAACTACGGGCGGTCACGAAAATAAAACATACAACATTGGAATTGAGCAACCAGTGTCGTTTGGAGAAGTTGCGAAGTACATTTCTGATATTACCGGAGTTGCGATAAACTATGTTTCTCCCGAACAAGAAGAATATCAGCAAACCTTAATGCAATATGGTGTTCCTGAGATGTATGCACGCATGTTTGCAGCATTTGCAGTTGCTTTTGCAGCGGATACTATGAATGTTCCTACAACTGAATTAACTCAACTACTCGGTCGTAAACCAACTTCAGTTCAAGAATTTCTCTTAGCTAAATTTAAAAAATAAAAAGGTTGTCTGACAATTTTTGTAGAGGATTGTCAAGTAGGAAAACAGTTCACTCCTTTGGGGTTTATTATCAATGATTTACAAACTCCTATAATCAATCCATCCTCAAACCACAAAAATTGTCAGACAACCAATAAAATATGACAATTAAAAACAATAAAACACTAAACATAGCCTTGTGGGTAGCACAAGCATTACTAGCAGCCATGTTTTTAATGGCAGGTGCTATGAAGTCAACTCAACCCATTGAAGAACTTGGAAAATCAATGCCTTGGGTAAATGACTTTTCTGTGGTTTTTGTCAGGTTCATTGGTATTTCTGAATTGCTTGGCGGTATCGGACTTTTACTGCCTGCCTTATTGCGCATTAAACCATTTTTTACGCCTTTGGCAGCGTTGGGTCTTTATGGTTATGGTGTTCGCTTTTATATATCATATAACCAAAGGCGAATATCAAGTATTAGGCTTTAATTTGATTTTAGGAGCAATAGCACTTTTCATTGCATGGGGCAGGTATAAAAAAGTACCTATTCAACCCAAACTATAAATTACTATGGAACGCAAAAAATTTCTTCAATCAATTTTAGCCTTAACCGCAATGGGAACATTAAGCAGCCTTAAAAATTTTACTGACACACTTCCTTCACAGAGTAAAAAAATGCCGGTGCTGTTTACCTCACACGGAAACCCGATGGACATCCCGGTTTCAAGAAGTGAAAGGGAATTTTGGCAAAAACTTTATGACTTAGGGATTAATCTTCAAAAAAATTATGAAGTAAAAGCTGCATTGGTCGTATCAGCACATTGGTGTACTAAAGGTACATTCGTAAATGTTTCTCCTGATCAAAAACAGATTTACGACTACTATGGTTTTCCAGAAGAATACTACAAAGTGTATTACAATGCCAAAGGTTCGCCCGAAATTGCTCACGAAGTAAAGAAAATTGTTCCTTCCGTTTCCGAAACAACGGAATGGGGTTTAGACCACGGTGCGTGGCCAATGCTGATGCACTTATTTCCAGATGCCAATATTCCTGTTTTTCAGCTAAGTATTGACTATTACGCCAAGCCCGAATATCATTATGAGTTGGGCAAACAACTAAAATCATTGCGAAACAAAGGGGTTTTAATAATTGGTAGCGGTGCACTTATCCATAATTTGCCATTGGCAATGCAAAAAATGCGCACAAACAATACAACTCCTTATGGCTGGGAGGCAGAATACGATGCTTGGATTAAACAACAAATTGATTCCCGAAACTTTGCCAATCTCATTAATTACCAAAACAGTCATAAATTAGGGAAATTAGCCGCTCCTACTCCCGACCACTACGTTCCTGTACTTTACAGTTTGGGACTTATAGATAAGACAGATGAAATCAAGCATTTTTTCGAAGGTGAACCAACTATTCCAGCTTTTAGTGAACGTAGTTTTATTATTGAATCCTGAATTAAAATAGAAACACCTACTTATGTAAATACTAATATGAAGGTAGAAATTTGGAGCGATGTGAAAAAATATAAACTAGAATGAAATGACAGTACAAAACAATGAATTTTTTAAACAAGTAATTGAACAAAATATTCCAATTCATAAATTTTTAGGACTGAAATTATTAGTCCTCGAAAATGGATTTGTAAGAGTTAGCGTTCCCTTTAGAGACGAAGTGGTCGGTGATTTTAGAAGAAACAGATGGCACGGAGGAATTATTGCAACAATAATGGATTCTGTTGGAGGAATTGCGGGCGGAACTCACTTTAAATCTTTTGAGGATAAATTAGTAACAATTGATATAAGAATAGATTATTTAAAAGGCGCAGAAGCATCGTCAATAATTGTAGAAGGCAAAATTGTTAGATTTGGAAATAGAATACTTGTAACGAAAATGAAAGCCTTCCAAAATGATGAACTAATTGCAGAAGGAAAAGGTGTTTATAATTTTTTTCCAAAAGATAATCCGACAGAAAAGTAAAAATGTTTTCTAAAATAGAGAAGAGAATATAAACTGAAATAAAAATAGCCAGCAGGTAACAGCGTGTATAAGAAATAGCGGTTTTAGTGCTAAATCAAAGGTCTGTGCTTTTAATAAAAGTCAGTGCCAAACTGAAAGTGAAGTGCTTTTTAATCCGCTACTTCTCATACACGCAAAACGTTGTAACACATTTTGAGAAACCTATTAACATACATATTGATATTCACTTTATGTTTCGGATGTTCTGAAAAAAACACGGAATGGAAATCTGAAATGAATGCAACTATATTCTTTGGTTCAGAACCCAAAAATGAAAAGTTCTATTTGACTTTCAACAAAACGGATAATTCTCTGAATTATAAATATGTCAATCAAATAGACTCATCAAAAACTATTTCTATTAGAAAGATTATTCAATCTGACTCTCTTCTTTTCGGATTTGAAAAGTTTTTAAAAACGGATAAAAAATCATATCGGAATGAAAAACTAAATGATTTAGAATTTGAATTTTACGAATTGGAAAATCCTGTAACGGATGGAACTGGACCAATCTTATT
>NZ_JCATIG010000017.1:0-6820 GCF_059693805.1 Aequorivita sp. CRS11 | reverse complement strand
AAGTTCGTCCAGAATTTTCAGTTTGAAAGGTTCTGAATACCGTCTGATCACTTTGTCATTTTTGTACATAATGTTTAAAATTATGTAGCCTTTATTCAGGACGGGTCAAAATGCACCACAACGGTCTAGTATAAGAATAGTAGCGGATTTTTAAGCACTGACTTTTCGGTTAAGCATAGACCTTTTTTAAATTTTCTTCCTTTCGTTTTAACGATTAAACCGCTATTATTTTTATACATTGTTGTACACTGGCTTTTTTCATTCAGTTTGGTTTTCAGCGTTGGCAAAGACATACTCTTTGACAAGTTTTGGATTGTGCGGTTGGTTTTTGAGCGACTTGGCAATGTGTATGGCTTTAGTGTATGGCTTTTCAGTCAAATATTGCAATAAATATTCCGCCCAAGCTTTTGATAACAAAGGAGGAACTGCATTTCCCACTTGGACGTAATAATTTCTCTTTGTTTTAGATACCAAATGAAAATCATCAGGAAAAGACTGAAATCTTAACCCTTCCCTTATTGTAATCATTCTATTTTCATTATAGTGAATATTACATCCAATATTCGGTCTATTAAAATGTGTGTTTAAAGTATAATTTGGTTTTTCAGGGTCAAGTCTACCATAAGTTGTAGTTCTTCCTCCAGTGCTTTTAAAATACATTATACGTTTAGTAGAAACTTCATCAGGAATATCCATATAGTTTCCACCAGGCTTTACGTGTTTAATTATTTCTTTGTCTGTTGGACTTGAATATGGAATAATTTGCAATGTTGTTTCATTTGAGTTCTTGCGCATTAATGACTGATAGTCACAAATTGGCTCGTGCTTATATTTAATATTTCCATTTTCTGTCGGAGATTCTAAATCGGAAATTGCTTCAAATGACGAAACCCATTGTTTTTTATCAGGAACATTGTCAAAATGAGTTTGAGTTGGTGCAGTAATATCAGTTCCTGACTTATTTCCTATGATAAAAACTCTTTTTCGTTTTTGAGGAACACCATAGTCAGCTGCATTCAGAGTGTGTATGTTTATATGGTAACCAATATCTTCAAATGCTTTTTTTAGATTGTCAATTACTTTTGAGCCATCAGATGCCTTTGAAGACTTTATACCTGTAACATTTTCAAATAAGAAGATTTTCGGCTGAACTTTGTTCACTACATCCAAATAGGAATATACTAATGCAGACCTATTGTCGTTAGGGTCTCTTTTGCCTATGCCAGAAAACCCCTGACAGGGAGGACCACCGATTATTATATCCGCTTTGGGAATAATGTTTAAGTCCACCTTAGTAATATCTTCATTAATAATATGGTCACCAATGTTCAGTTTGTATGTTTCACAAGCATCTTTTAAAATATCATTTGCCCAAATGATATCGTAACCTGCTTGTTTAAATCCTAAATCCAATCCGCCACAGCCAGAGAATAACCCAACTACTTTAATATTATTTTTTCTCATAATCTTCTATCTTCTACTAGGTCAGCTAAAAAGAGTTCGAAGAAATCTGTTAATTGATTTACATTTTGAAACCCTAAGCTGTTTTTATTAAAAATAATGTTTGCAACTTCTAAGTCAAGTTGCCTTCTTGAAGTTGTAATTCCTTCATCACCACTTACTGTAATTTGTAGAGAATTAAAATTCTCAAATTCTGAAACAACAGAGTCTATTTCAGCCTTAGTGAGTTGCCTTAAATCTGGAACTTTTAATTCATCAATATGAAAACCCTCTAACTTCCTTAGTCCTTCCTGATTGTTTGAATGTATCTCAAATTGTATTTGACCGAAACAAGAATTTAAATAGGCTGTTATAAACTTAATCTGACTTTCTTCAGAAATTGTCGAATTAGTATTTCCATTTGCAAAATCTGATAGGTAAAAGAAATTTGTAGATAATACTACAGGAGAGGAAAATGGGTTAAAATAACAAGTGTGTTTCGTTCTTTCTGCTCTTGGAATTAAAATATCAAAATTCACCTTATTTCTGTAAGCAGCGTTAACAATTCTCTTCCACTTATCAGAATTATTTGTATTATTTGTCGTGTAAACTGAATTGAGCGAATTATCTGTTTGGTAAGCTACACCCAGTCCATTAGCTGATGAATCATCATATCGATTTGGAAAATGAATTGCTGGTTCTTTTTCTAAATCAGCTTGTTCTAAAATTAAATTTCTAGTACTTCTACTATTTTTTATACCATAGCCTTTATTGGAATTATTAATACCCGAATATGGCGATTCATTAAAATTGGGGTAAATTATCGTTGAACCTCCACTGTTTTCTGCACCACCACGTTTTTTTGTGTTAAAAAATGTATCCAAAGGTTCTAGAAATGATAGAGAGTCTAAGTTTTGAAACTTATCTTCAGGGTCATTGAAATACATTTTCCAATTAGTGGAAGGGTTTATATTTCTATCTGTAACTTTTAAAGTGTAATCAGATGTGATTGTAGTAGTATTTGTTGAATCTAAGATTGATTTTATATCATTTGGTCTAGACAACAAATCAGAATCAATGATTCTTAAAAACTTAATATCTGATGAAGGTTGTTTATTTAAAACAGTAATAACCGTTGTAACTTTAAAATCTTCAAAGTAGTTTCTTGGATATAAAATAATCGCATCAACTTTGTCTAAAATAAATTGTTTTAAGAGTTCACCTTCTTCATTATTTAAAAACTTAGCCATTAAAATAAACCCAGCCTTTCCTTGATTGTTTAAGTAATGCCAAGCGTAATTAACGAAGTAGAAATATAGATTGGGTTGAGAAGCAAGTTCAACATAATTAGTTTGACCAGTGCTTGTTATCGCATTATGCATTAAGGTTTTGTCCGAACTTGTGATAGGAGCATCAGGGTTATCGTTTCTTAAAAACGGAGGATTCATTAATAAGACATCGTATCCCGAATTATTGGAATGATTAAATGTATTTCCGGTAATAATGTTTGCATTGGTTGCATTATCAACTCCTGAAAGATTTTTTGAAACTAATCTAAATGTAGCCAACTGAGCTAAAAAAGGGTCAATTTCAATACCATTAATTTGATTTAATAACTGATTATGAGTTAGTGTATTTCCGTTTGTTAGATTTAAAATGTTAAGATAGTCGTAAGCGGCATCCAATAAAGCACCATCTCCAGAACACGGGTCTAGAATTGATGAACTTGGGTTGTCAATTGTAACTATGGATAACAATATTGACAATTCAGTGTCCGACATAATTTTCCCCTTTTTATGAAGGGTTTCTTTGTCGTAAACTTTTGAAGTTAGAAGATTGAAAATATATTCAGGAAGAGGATTGTCGGAAACAGCTTGAGAACCATAAGTGTTTAATGCCTGAATAGTATTTTTAAAGTATTGAATAATTACTGCGTTAAAGTTTTCCGGGAAAATTCTATCAGAAGAGTTTGGGTGATTTGAAAAAACTTGATTAAAATCTAGTTGTAAAACTCGACTAAAGTTGTTAGAAAGTCTATTGGTAAATGTTTGTAAATTATCATTTTGAGACGGAAAACTTCTAAAATAACTTTGATTAGGGTTGTTAGTTTGGTTGTAATAATCTTTTAAATAAGTAAAAGCTAAAAGTCTAAAAAATTCATATAAAGATAACTCGTCAGCGATTTCTTTGCTATGACTAAGACCATTACTAACACTTTGGTAATTTTGGTAAAAGGTATCAATTATAGGTTGCCAGTTGTTATCCCAATCAGGTTGTGTTCTATTATAAATTATTGGTAAAAGTTGCTCAAAAGTCGCTTGAAACTCAATACTAGTTTGAGTAGCGTCACGAGTTTGAGGATTGAAACGAGTGTGTGATTTAGGGTTTCCTTTTAAAATACAAGTTGATATTGGACCTTGTCTGTCTGCAAATAGGATTAGCTCTTCAATATTTGTTAAGCAAAAGTATTTTGGATAATTAGGTTCCCAATAAGGTGAAAAATCAGAGACATAAGATCTAGATTGATTTTGGAATCTTTGAGATGTTACATCACGTGCAGTTTTCTTTACCTCAATTACAAAAATATATCTGTTAGAGGCTTTTAATTTAATAGCAAAGTCAGGAATAATAGTACTGTTAGGGATAGTAGGGTGATGCTCTAACTCCAAAAGTGAGTCGTAACCACAATTTGTAATAGCGTTATTTATTGCAGTTTCAACAACTGGATGGAAGCCTGTAACTTCATCAGAGTTATACCATAGGTTTATCATATTATTTGATGTATTCTTTTAGTTCATTTATTAACTCATTAATCCCAATAGAGGAGTTATTGTAATTGTTATATTCTTTTAATAAAATAGTATCGATTTGCCTTATTATTTCATTTTGTTGGTTGTCATATCGTTCCGAAATCATAAGTGATTTGCCTAACCCCTCAAGCTCTTTGATAGAATCATTTGAGATATTGTTTATATCAATGACTTTAATCTCTTTAAATTCATAAAGCTGTATTTTTCTTAAACCGTTACCTTGACTTCTGGAGTTATTAAGAATATTTAATCTAGTAAATGATGAGTTTAATATCGCTAGATAAGCAAACTCTGACTGTTCAATATTAACAGAATAGAAATTATCAGAAGAAAGATGTTTATTTGGGTTGTAAATAAAATCGATATTGTTCCTTAAATAGTAATTGAAAATAAAATTTCCAGACGATTTTATTTTAATGCTGTACCAATTTTTATTTTTTTTAATCTCTCGTTTTACAGCTTTATATTTATCTGATGGAGTGTTAAGAATCTTGGTTTTTACGGAATCTAAATACTCTTTTGTCGAATCAGAAATTGAACCATTAACAGCCAAGATAAACGCATTTTCTTTACTAACACTATATGTCTTTATTCTCGATACATTCTTAACTATTGGTTTAAGCTCTGGGATTTTTTTTTCGGAAAAAATGAAGTGATTATTTACAATTGCAGAAGTGCCACGCTGAATAGGTTTAGAAACAACGGAATTAAGTGTTTTAAACAATTTTGATTTAAAATTGACTACACTAGAATTGTTAAAAGAATAGCTTAATAATTCTTTTGGTCGAAGATTATGAGCTTTATTCCTTAATCCATTATATGTTTTTAAATCGTTTAAGTCATTTAAAGAGTAATATGCAGTCGATTTTCGACTATTTTTAGTTTTAACAAACTTGATAACTGTTGCTCCAACTTCGGCATCATCGAAGGCACTTTTCTTAAAGTGATAAATACTCGCTAAATGTCCTAATTTCAGGAATGATTCTTTTAAAAATATGCCAAAACTACTATAAAGCCAGCTATCATAAATGACGGCTACCATTATTCCATTTTCCTTAAGGTGTAAAATACTTTTAAGTAAAAAGTAGATATACAAATTTGATTGAGATGGAACAGTTGAAAAACTAGATGATAGTTCGTTTTTTATATTTGATTTAGAATTCACTCCATTTGCTAATAACTCTTGTCTCACATATGGAGGATTTTGAATTATTAAGTCGAACTTCTCCGTAGAATCTAAATCAAAAAAACTTCCTTGAATTAAAGACCTTCTGGCTTCATCATAAAAATTCTTAATTTCTTCATCAATCAAATTTTCATCAATTTCTATTCCTTTTAGATAGCAATTTGAAATTTCCTTAGGTAGAGCCTTGAAAAAAGTGTTTGGTCCAATGCAAGGGTCAAGAATTTTAGATTCTGAACTAATATTCTCCTTTAGTAAACTAATCATAAACTTAGCAAGAATAGGAGGGGTGAATACTTGCCCTAAATTTTCATTTTTTTCAGGTTTTTTAGATATAGTTTCAAAATCCTTCGAAAAAAATAATTCCAATTGTTCCTCAAATGATTGAACAAGTTCATCAACTTTGTATGGTTCAGAAATTGTATTAATCATTATTAATGGTTTTGTATTTAATCTGTTCTTCTGCAGCTTTCAAGGCATTTAAACCTTCTTTTTCATTTTTAACAATGTCATAAATTTTAGTAGCAATCCATAGAGCCTCTAGTTCCTCAAATGAGAAATTGAAAGTTTCACTAATAGTTTTCAGATGTTCACGTTTTATTGCTTTTTGGTCGTTCTCAACTTTACTTAAGTATCCATCTCCAATTTCAAGAATAGCGGCAAGCTGTCTTTGAAACATTCCAGAGGATTCTCGTAATTCTTTGATTTTTTGTCCGAGTGTCATTTTACCAAAATTAGACTTGACTATTTCAGGTCAAATCTAATAATAATTTTCGGAAATGTATTCAGAAGCGTTGGAAAGATTTTAGCTCTTTTGGTTTTTTAAGTTTTGGCTTTTGTGTCGGCAAAAACCAAATGTGCTAAAATGTGCGGCTGGGTTTTCAGCTTGTGTACAACATGTTTATATACGCATGTTTTTAAAATCTTATTGCTGCTATCCCGCACATGTACGCAACAGCATGCCTTCCCAAATATAAAGTTTATTTCCCAATCACCTGCATCAAGGTTTCCACCTTAGTTTTCAACAGTTTGTTTTCCTCCTCCAGCGCGGCNTTATTGCTGCTATCCCGCACATGTACGCAACAGCATGCCTTCCCAAATATAAAGTTTATTTCCCAATCACCTGCATCAAGGTTTCCACCTTAGTTTTCAACAGTTTGTTTTCCTCCTCCAGCGCGGCTATGCGCTCCTGTAGGGGCAGCGTGGGGTCTGGGGCGTTGGTGGTAAAGTCTGCCGGCAGCTGGGCGGCGAGGTCCATAAAGAAGTTGTGCTTTATTACCAAACATAGCTCCCAAAGTAGGGAGGTCTGCATGCTCTCACTTTTTTGATATTTATAAACAGTGGAATAGCCTCTGCCCAAATGTCGGGCAATGGCCGCCCTACGCAG
>NZ_JCATIG010000016.1:0-13065 GCF_059693805.1 Aequorivita sp. CRS11 | reverse complement strand
CCGATATGTCACGATATACACCCTCGCGCCCCTACGGGCGCCCAGTGGTTCCCCCTTCGGGGGCTAGGGGGCTGATTTAAGGTGGTTATAGCGACGGGGCTCACCTCTTACCATTCCGAACAGAGTAGTTAAGCCCGTTTGCGCCGATGGTACTGCAATCCTGTGGGAGAGTAGGTCGCCGCCTTCCTTTAAAGTCCTTCATTGAAAAATGAGGGACTTTTTTTATGGGGTAAATCGAAATTTCTGATTAATTCTAAATGATAGGACGGTAGATAGGAAAATTAAAAGATTGACTTCATAATAGTATTTATACCCTTAAAGCAAAGATAAATTGCGCCAGCACCGGCTAGAATTCCAAAGAAAAGAAATACGAAGAACATAAAGGTTTCTTTATTGAGAAATGATAAAGTAAGTAAATAAGGGCTTAAAAAAAGCAAGGGCAAAGCGAAAGCCATAAATTTTAGGCCCTTTTTCAATAGGTCAAAATCTGTGTGTTCTTTACCCATTTTGAAAATTGTTTATTGCGTTCCGAACGTTTTTATATTTTTCCAAAAGTGCTTGTGCTTCTTTTTCTGAAATATTCAATTCACTCATAATCATTCTTACGCCACGGTCAACTAGCTTGTTGTTACTTAATTGCATATCTACCATTTTGTTTCCTTTCACCCTTCCTAATTGAATCATCGCAGTGGTCGAAATCATATTAAGAACAAGCTTTTGTGCCGTACCAGCTTTCATACGTGAGCTTCCTGTAACAAATTCAGATCCAACAGTAACAACGATTGGAAATTTTGCCGTTGTGGCCAAAGGACTTCCCTCATTACAAGTTATACAGCCCGTTGGAATATTGTTTTCATTACACCTTCTCAAGGTACCAATTACGTAAGGCGTAGTTCCCGAAGCCGCAATGCCTATTACAATATCATTTTCTGAAATGTTTTCCTTTTGAAGATCTTGCCAACCTTGGTTTTCGGAATCTTCGGCAAATTCCACGGCTTTGCGGATGGCGGTATCACCACCGGCAATCAAACCAATAACCAAGTCATACGGAACACCAAAGGTGGGTGGGCATTCACTGGCATCAACAATTCCTAAACGGCCACTGGTTCCTGCGCCAATATAGAATAGTCTTCCGCCAGCCTTTAATTTTTCAATTACTTTTTCGGTAAGTTTTTCAATCTGCGGAAGTGCTTTTTCAACAGAAAATGCAACGGTCTTGTCTTCGTTGTTGATGTTTTGAAGCAATTCAGAAACGCTCATTTTTTCCAAATGATTGTATTTTGAATCGGATTCCGTTGTTTTAATAAAAGACATAAACAAATTTACGATTTATGATTGACGATGTACGATTTTTGAATTGTGATTTACTGGACTGTATAATTAAGAGTTGAAACTTCAGAAACCCTGAAATAACCCAACGGATAATTATCAGGATTTGTCTGGTTCACAATGTTACCGCGGACAGTTGCAGGTTGAGTTTCGAAGGGTCCACCGCCTTGGTCACTGGTTTGTTGTAAAAGTATAAACATAAAGTTATAATACGCTTCACTTACACCGTATATATTGAATTGTACCTCGTCGCCGGGAGCCAAATCTTCCACCAAATAGTATCCAAAAATTGTGTTTCCGTCGAAGAATTCGTCATTATAAACATCAAGTACATCACCTCTTTCTGAAATCCCCTCGAAGAAATAGAAATTTCTTTCCCCTGGGGGATCCGTAAAATATGCTTTCAGTTCAATATCTTCCCCCGTAAAACCGCCGTCATCGCGCTGTTCAACGAATTCCAAAGGAGAAACTGTGTAAAGCGTTTCTGTGGCAGTGTAGGTTTCATCTTTGTAAATTATAGAAAGCGTATATTCAATATTTAACTGGGGCACAAGATTGGCCGTATAAAAACCATTATCAGAATATATAAAAGGATAAACAGTTCCGTTTTCATCGGTAACGGTTACTATTGCATCTGTAATAAAAGGTACCCCATTATTAAAAAAAGGAGAACTGGTCGTTAACCGCACACTTGCTTGCGAAGCTCCATTTTCCCAAACATTCAAATTTGCTTCTATAACCAACCTTGGAGGTGCGTCATTAAGTTCAACGTCTATTACATCTTCACACGAAGAAAAAATTCCGAAGAAAATCACCAATAAAAATAACTTCTTCATAGCTTAAAATTTAAAATTGTAGGTTACCGAAGGGATTATCCCAAAAATGGAGAGTCTTACAGCTTCATTTAGACCCGTGTCAGTGTTTTCCCGAAAGGAGACCGAAGCAGCATTTTTACGATTATACACATTGTAAATGCTGAAAACCCATTCGCCTTTCCAGCGCTTTGTACTTTCGGGTTTTGGGGTCCAGGTGGCAGAAAGGTCCATACGGTGGAACGCTGAAAGACGGCTGCTATTTCGTGCTTCGTAAATGGGAACAACTACACCGTTGTATTCATATTGTCCTTCCGGGTAGGTAGTTGGTATTCCTGTTTGGAAGATGAAATTGGCGCCAAAGGACCATTTATTTGTAAATTCGTATTGTCCGGTTATAGAAATATCGTGTGTTTTGTCCCAAGGCGATTTATACCATTCACCATTATTTATTCCACTTTCAGTGGGCGTTCTACCGGGGGTGCGCTGTTCGCTTTTTGAAAGGGTATAAGCCACCCAACCTTGAAATTTTCCTGTGTTTTTCTTGAAAAGCACTTCCAGTCCGTAAGCTCTTGCTTCACCATTTAAAAGAATTTGTTCTACCGCATCATTGGCGATTAAATCTGCATCATCAACATAATCCAAACGGTTTTTAACTTCTTTATAAAAAGTTTCTACCTCTAGAGAATAGTTATTGAAATTTCTGAAATACCCCAATGCTACTTGATCTGCCAATTGTGGTTCAATATACTTGCCGCTGGGCGCATAAATATCAAAAGGTGTGGGGGAAGTGGTGTTGCTTATTAAATGAATGTATTGGGCCATTCGGTTGTAACTGGCTTTTAGGGAAGAATCTTCATTCAACAAGTAAGAGATTGCAAAACGCGGCTCCAAATTGGCGAAGGATTTTATGGTCTCACTTCTGCCAAAAGAAACAGTGTCTATCGGTTTTGCTTTTTGATAAATATCTAAGCTTTCATTATAAATTATGGGGTTGTCGTCTTCGTAAAGAAACAACTCGTCCTGCCCCAAGCGGTTAAAAGTAGACAATCGAAGTCCTGCTTGTATCGAAATTCTATCTGAGAGCTCTATTTCTGCATCAACATACGCGGCGTTTTCCCAAGCGTACTTATCGGTGAGTTTAAAGGGATTTATTCCAGAATCTTCCGTTGTTGGCGTTACATCGCCAGGATTGAATTTGTAATAAATGCTGTTGATGCCATAGCGCAAATCAATATTGTTTGAAATGTAATGTGTAAAATCATATTTCAAATTAAAATTCCGGATGCCGCTGTCAAAATCAAATTCAACAAACTTCAGCTCTAAACCATAATAGTAATCTGAATAAATCAAAGATAAATTTGAAAACAACTTATTTGAAAAAAGATGGTTCCAGCGCAGGTTTAAAGTTGTATTTCCGAAGCTATTCGCGAAACTGTCCGATATTTCAAAAACATCCCTTCCGAAGTAACCAGATAAAAATAAGCGGTTGTTATCATTGAGATTGTAACTAAGTTTGGCGTTCAAATCATAAAAATAAGCCACGTTGTCATTATCAAAAAGTGGTAAAAAGAGGTGGGCATAACTACTACGGCCACCCACCAAAAATGAGGCGACATCCTTTTTAATCGGTCCTTCCAAAAGCAAACGGCTCGCTACCAGCCCAATCCCGCCGCTGGCATGATATTCGCGTTTGTTTCCGTCTTTTTGGTAAATGTCTAAAACCGAAGAAACCCGTCCACCGTAACGTGCGGGAATTCCACCTTTATAAAGCGTTAAATCTTTTATGGCATCTGGATTGAAAACTGAAAAGAAACCGAATAAATGTGAGGAATTATAAAGTGTGGCTTCATCCAACAAAATTAAATTTTGATCTGCTGCACCGCCACGAACATTGAAGCCACTGGCTCCTTCGCCGGCACTTGTAACTCCCGGAAGTAGCGTTATTGCTTTTATAACATCCACTTCGCCCAAAACCACGGGAATTTTTTTAATAGTGGTTGTGGAAAGTGTATTGGCACTCATTTGTGAGCTACGTACGTTTAATCTTTCGTTGTTTGCTTCAATTATTACCTCATCCAGACTTTCGGTATCGGTGGTAAGAGCCAAATCCTTTTTCACATTTTCAGAAAGTGAAATTTGTACTTTTTGTGCTGCAAAACCAATACTGCTGTACACTATTTCGTATTCACCTTTCGGAAGAGTGATCGAGTAATAACCATATTGATTTGTGACCGTTCCTGTTTGAAGAGACGGTATAATTACATTTACGCCGATGAGCGTTTCTCCAGTTTCTGCCTCGGAAATAGTACCGCTTATTGTAAATTTTTCTTGGGAAAAAGCTAGCGCAGTTCCTAAGAAAAACAAAAAAGTAAATAATTTTTTCAGCTGCATAGATTTGTTGGGGTAAAAAAAACCTCCAGCAAAGCTGAAGGTTTATAAAACGGTATGTTCTTTACTTTATTTCTGAAAGTATGTTATTTAAGGATTTGCTTGGCCGCATAACTTCAAAAACCAGTTTTTCAGTGGGTTCATAATAACCCCCAATGTTCACTGATTGGCCTTGTACTGCTATAAGCTCCTCATTTATTTTTTCTTCATTATCCTTTAACTGTTTTGCAATTGACGAAAAGATTTTTTTCAAATCTTGATCCTTTTCTTGATTTGCGAGGGCTTCGGCCCAATACATTGCTAGATAGAAATGGCTGCCGCGATTGTCAATTTCGTTTACTTTTCGTGAAGGTGATTTGCTATTGTCCAAATATTTTTCTGTGGCTTCATCAAGGGCATCTGCCAAAACAATTGCTTTTGGATTATCGTATTTTGTGCCCAAGTGTTCCAAGGAAACTGCCAAGGCCAAAAATTCACCTAACGAATCCCAACGAAGATGATTTTCTTCTAAAAGTTGGTCAACGTGTTTTGGGGCAGAACCTCCTGCACCCGTTTCAAAAAGACCACCACCATTCATCAATGGAACAATTGAAAGCATTTTTGCACTTGTGCCTAATTCCAAAATAGGGAAGAGGTCGGTCAAATAATCACGAAGTACATTTCCTGTTACCGAAATAGTGTCTTTTCCAGCTTTTACGCGTTCTAAAGTATATTCTGTTGCTTTTTCCGGGGAAAGAATTTTAATTTCAAGTCCTTCAGTATTGTGGTCTGGAAGATATTTGTTTACTTTTTTAATAAGTTCGGCATCGTGGGCACGGTTTTCATCCAACCAAAATACAGCTGGATTTCCAGTGGCACGGGCACGTTCTACAGCGAGTTTCACCCAATCCTGTATTGGTAAATCCTTTACCTGGCACATTCTCCAAATATCTCCTTTTGCAACGTTGTGCTCAATGATTACTTTTCCCGAAGCATCCAAAACCTGAACTTTTCCCTCTGAAGAAATTTCAAAAGTTTTATCATGGCTTCCGTACTCTTCAGCTTTTTGGGCCATTAGGCCTACATTTGGAACGGTACCCATAGTTGTAGGGTCAAACGCTCCGTGTTTTTTGCAGAATTCAATTGTGGTTTCATAAACGCCTGCATAGCTACTGTCTGGAATTACGGCTTTTGTATCGTGGCTTTTTCCATCGGGCCCCCACATTTGTCCAGAATTTCGAATCATCGCTGGCATAGAAGCATCGACAATAACGTCACTTGGAACGTGGAGATTGGTAATGCCTTTGTCGCTGTTTACCATTGCCAAATCTGGGTTTTCGGTCATTATTTTTTTAATGTCCTGAAGAATGGCATCTCTTTCATATTCATTCAATTCGGAAAGTTTATTTTCCAAATCGCCTAAGCCATTATTGGCATCAACTCCTAGTTTTTCAAATGTATCAGCATATTTTTTGAATAAATCCTCAAAATATACCTTTACAGCATACCCAAAAATAATGGGGTCGCTCACTTTCATCATCGTAGCTTTCAAATGCACTGAAAACAATACTTTCTTTTCTTTGGCATCCTTTACCTGTTCTTCCAAAAAGGAAACCAATGCTTTTTTGCCCATCACCGTAGCGTCGATGATTTCACCTTTTAATATTTTTATGTTGTTCTTTAAAACGATTTTATTGCCATCATTTTCAACCAAAACAATACTCAAAGTATCATCTGCGGGCATCGTCAGTGATTTTTCATTGTGAAAAAAATCACCGTGTTGCATGGTAGCTACATGGCTCTTGCTATCACTGCTCCAAGCGCCCATACTGTGCGGATGCTTTTTTGCGTAATTTTTTACTGCCTTGGGCGCGCGACGGTCACTATTTCCTTCGCGAAGTACTGGATTTACAGCACTTCCTTTTACTTTATCGTATTTCGCTTTTATCTCTTTCTCTTCGGAAGTAGTGGCGGTTTCCGGGTAATCGGGAATGTTGAAACCTTTCTTTTGCAATTCTTCAATAGCTTCCGTAAGTTGGGGCAGGGAAGCGCTAATATTTGGTAGCTTAATAATATTAGCTTCCGGTGTTTTTGCAAGTTCTCCCAATTCTGCCAAATCATCATTTACGCGCTGTTCTTCTTTTAGAAACTCTGGAAAAACTGCCAGGATACGAGCAGCGAGTGAAATATCACGGCTCTCAAGCTTTATGTTTGCAGGGGAAGTGAATGCTTCAACAATAGGTAAAAAAGAATGTGTGGCCAAAGCCGGCGCTTCATCGGTTTTGGTATATATAATTTTGGAAGATTTTGTCATTGAAATGTTTTTTGGAAATAATGGTTTTTGAAATTTTAAGGAGTGCAAATATAAACATTTGCGAGAGCTTTTAAAAGCTTAGGAGGGTCTTAATTACATCCATTAGACAACAGTTTAAGGGTGTATTAATATAATATTTGGTGGTTTATTTAACGTAGCTGTCATTTTTAACATCGCGCTCATTCATACACTATTCATACTCTATTCATACTCTATTTATGACTTATCTATGGCTTGTGTACGGGTGACCCTAAAGGTTGACCCGTCCTAAAATAATTATTGATTCGGCTATGAATGGTATTGGAATCAATTTTTCAGATGATTATACTAAATTGTATATTTTAAAGAATAGGTTAAAACAAGAAAAGCCATATCACTGTATAAATACATTGTGATATGGCTCCTTGTAAAGCAAATCGTTACCAACCATCCCGACAGAATCGGGATCAAGGCAAGATTATTATAGACTTGCGGCTGTGACTTACTTACACGGGTTTTGTTTTTGCAATTTGCATCTTCCGTGAGGTTGATGCCATTTTCAAGAACTGACCCAAAACTTTTTTCAATCTCAGTACTAATAATCTAAAGATCGTGAGTACCTCAAGCAATCGAAAAAAAGCTTGTAAAGTGAATTCTTTTTATTTTTTCAAATCTGGAGACTAACATTCTTGCGAGCGTTAGCTTCGTCAGCAATTTGGAAAAAATAGTGTAAAAGAACGTTACTTTGTTTTATCAATATGGCTGTTAGGCCGTTTTTGATATTGCTAATATAGAACGTAAAATTGAATTTGCAACAAAATATAAACCTTTAAAAATCCACAGTTTACAAACATAGCTTATAAACAATTGTTCATAAAAAAAGCCCTGTAAAAACAGGGCTTTTGATAGTTTTCAACAAAGAATAAACTACATACGTTTTTCTTTGATACGGGCTTTTTTACCGGTAAGACCTCTAAAGTAGTAAATACGAGCTCTGCGGACGCTACCTTTTTTGTTGATCTCAATTTTTTGAAGAGCTGGCATGTTTAGTGGAAAAATACGCTCCACGCCTACGGTACCACTCATTTTGCGGATTGTAAAAGTTTTGGTAACTCCAGTTCCCTTAACTTGTATTACAACACCTCTAAAGAACTGTGTTCTTGTTTTTTCACCTTCACGGATTTCGTAATAAACTGTAATAGTATCACCAGCTCCGAATGCAGGGAATTCTTTTTTTGTAACAAATTCGTCTTGTACAAATTTAATTAACGCTTCCATTTTGTTAATTTGATAAGGTTTAAATTAAAACAACGTTCGCGGTTTTCGCCAGAGGTTGGATTAAGTGGGTGCAAAAGTAAGAAATTTATATTATTGCACAAGTAAAAATGTTGATTGTTGGTTTTAAAAATCAAACCAATCACAAGTTATTGATCCATTCGGCAATATCTTGTAAGACTTGGGGCGAAAGTGTTTGCTCAATTTGCCCATATTCCATCAAAGTTCCGGTTTTGCATTCCTGAAATAAATGATTCAAGTCTGGATAGGATTTTAAAGTGAATTTTTTAGAACTATCAATGTTCGAAATGTGCTCCAAAACCTCTAAGTTTTCTTTGGCTGGAACTTGTAAATCCCTTTCGCCATTCAAGGCAAATAACGGGCATTCTAGTCTTTCAAGATTATTTTTCGGATCATACTTTATAAAATTACTGAGCCAAGGACTGGAATAGGACTCCACTATCAAAGTTTTGTAATAAGTTTCTGTCATACCATGGTCAGAGACAAACTTTGGGTTTTTCTCAAAATATTCACTTGTATATTTTTTCAAATTCCTCTTTAAGGAATCTGAGGCAGACGTACTGATAAGCTTCATTATACCTTTGTCAAATTCAATTTCTTTTGTATGTAATCTTCGGAAGAACCCATAGAACGCAGTTGCAGTTCCTTTTGGAGTAGCAGCAGTTCACTGCCTGGAAGCATTACCCCAGCCATTGAAACAACGAAGGCTACGTTTTTATTTTCTGCAGCTACCATCGGAGCTATAATGCCACCTTCACTGTGGCCAATTAAACCTATTTTGTTTAGATTAATTTCTTTTCTGCTTTTTAAATATGCAATCGCGGCAACTACATCTTCTGCAAAATCAATCGAAGTTGCTTTAGAAAAATTGCCCGTAGATTCGCCAACTCCTCTATCGTCATAGCGTAGCACTGCAATACCTTGATTTGTTAAATAATCTGCCAAAACCCAAAAAGACTTATGTCCAAAAATTTCTGAGTTTCTATTTTGAGGACCACTGCCGGATATCAAGATGGCTACAGGAAAATTTCGTCCGGTCATTGGATATGTAAATGTACCAGCCAAGGTAATGCTATCTTGGGTGTTTTGGAAAGAAACTTCTTCCACATTGTATTCAAAAGGCGCTTGGGGTGTTTGGGGACGTTTGAAGTTTTCTTGGGCAAAAAAGCTTGTTGATACCATTAACAGGATAACCACTGCAGCTAATTTTTTAAATTGGAAGTAGGAATGAGACACCGGAATTAAAGTTATAATTGCCGTAATTATTAAAAATATAGTGAGAGCGGTTTCTTGATTAAAGACAAAGCAGGAAATAATTATCAGCAATCCGCCAAGTACCCATAACTTGCCTGCGAGTCTGTGTGTGTTTTTCCAAATAGTTTCGTTCTCCAAAGCCCAGGGTGTACGAATACCGATAAAATAATTAGGTTTTATAGTTTTAAAATAATTGCCCAGAACCACATAGAAAATGCCTATAATCATAAAAAGATAATTTGGATTTGTCAATGTCTGCTCTTTTACTGCATAGATTATAAATGTAAAAAGCACCGAGAGGAAAAGTGTAAGGAAAAGTCTTATTGTATAGAACTTTCCGCCCATCATCGCTATTTTTTTCTTTGGGTCGATTAATGGAACAAACAAAAAAAGCAGATACATAAAAATAGGTAGTAGCGTTGTTAACCATAAAAGTTCATTTTTACTTCCATATCGGTCCACTTCACCCTGTATGTTCCAGTGTAGGGGCACTTCCATAGGAAGGTCTTTCCATACGTACCATAGAAATATTGCCGGAATCATGGTTATCAAGATCAGTGGAAGCTCTTTTTTTAAATTGAATTTCATCTTTATAAAGTATTTGAGAAATAGGAAGATGGAATGCCCTCGTGTATATCCTCGGTTTGTTTATAATTTGTTCGCGGGCATTTCATAATTTCTATTTTCTTAGGGTTAGTAACCAAGTAAAAACATCATCGAGAATGGTTGTATTTATTGAATAATGAATGAACTGCCCCTTTTTTTCGCCTGTAATTAAATCGGCACGTTGCAAAATGTCTAAATGGTGCGAAATGCTAGGTTTTGAAATGTTAAAATTATCAGCTATTTCACCAGCAGTAAGATCCTGCTTTTTCAATAGTTCCAGTATCTCCCTTCGGGTATCATCATTCAGTGCCTTGAAAATGTCTTTCACGATTTGTTTAAGTATTTAGACAAATATCTAAATAACTTTTTGAATTTGCAATAGATTTTAACTGAAATTGGCTTGCAATTATCTGCAAGCCAATATTATGTATTTTTTTATTAATTTTCGGGGGAGGGCAAGACTTTAGGAATGGGTTACTCCAACAAATCCGGCCTGCGTTCCTTAGTGCGTTTATACGCCTGCTCCTCACGCCATTCTTCAATTTTTGGGGTGTTACCGCTTGTAAGTATTTCAGGAACTGTCCAGCCTTTATATTCCGCAGGGCGTGTGTAAATGGGGGGTGCCAATAAATTATCTTGAAATGAATCTGTTAGCGCACTTGTTTCGTTTCCCAAAACACCGGGAATCAAACGGATTACGGCATCGCAAACAATTGCGGCTGCAAGTTCACCACCACTGAGCACAAAGTCTCCCACAGAGATTTCACGGGTTATAAAATGGTCGCGCACGCGTTGGTCCACACCTTTGTAATGTCCACAGAGAATAATTATATTTTCTTTCAGTGAAAGTTCGTTGGCTGCATGCTGATTGAATGTTTTGCCATCGGGCGTCATGTAGATTACTTCATCGTAATTGCGCTCGGCCTTTAATGCTGAAATACATTTATCTATAGGCTCGATCATCATCACCATTCCCGCACCGCCGCCAAATTGATAATCATCTATTTGTTTGTAGGCATTTGTAGCATAATCACGAAGGTTGTGGGTGTGCACTTCCACATGGCCTTTTTCAATGGCGCGTTTTAGAATAGAAACTTCAAAAGGGCTTTGTAGCAATTCGGGGAGTGCAGTTATTATGTCAATACGCATTACAGGAATTCTTTTTTCATTTTGCAGCGGTCAATGGAGCCTTTTGCTCGTTCCAAAACGCCTTTGTCCAGAGTATCCAACGCACATTTTTTGTAATGTTCAATAGCTTCATCAAGTTTTCCCTGCTGTTCAAGCATAATACCGTATTCATTATAAATTGTAGACTTGGTAATGCCGGGGATGTTTAAAGCGGTATCGAGTAAGTCTTTTAATTCGTCATATTTTCCGAGGGTGGAAAGAAGCACTGCGTAATTATAATACACAGGAGGGTATAAGGGTGTTTTTTCAAGGCACAACTTGTATAGCGTTTCTCCTTTTTCAAATTCACGGAATTTTACTTCATAAAGATAACCCAAGTGGTTATAGGCTTTTCCGAAGTTTGGATCCATATCAATAATCTTTTCAAGTTTATTGGTGGCTTCGTCATAAGCTCCATTTTTTATGTCGGTATTTGCTTGGTTTAGCAATTCTTCAAGTTTGGTAAGGTGGTCCATTGCGTAGATATTTAGTGAAGCAAAAATACGCAATAATAATTCAAATTATCCTTTGCGTGCCTCGCGTTCCTTTTTGCGTTCTTCTCTTCGTTTTTCGCGCTCTTTTTTTCTAAGTTCCCGTTTTTGTTCACGGGTTAAATTCTCATCCTGAAAAGCATCCTTAAACTCAATGTCGTTATCAACTTCACCTGTAAAGGCTTTTATCCAGGCATTTTCAAAAATATTGAAAACAGTGGGCCATATACCTGCCTCTACATTGTTCAAATCTCCTTCTATGGGTACTTTTGTGGCTAGGGTATCTGTGCCTTGGTTTTTGAGAATAAATTTAAAAAACCCGACAAATCCTTCCCATAACACACCTAGAAAACCGTCGTCTTCACCAATCAGTTTGGTATCGGTTAAAAGCGGTTTAATATAGCCCACGAGGTGCCCGTCAGCGATGGCTACTTCACTGAAAACCCCAAAGGTTCCTTTGTCAAAATCGAGCCCTGCATAGTGTCTGGTAAAATCATTTAATGCTGTGGCTTCGGCATCCTGCAGCGAAAAGGAAAGGTCCATATCTGGAATTTCCTTTACAAGATTCATATTTCCTTCTAGGGAAACCTTTCCTTTACCAATAGATACACCGCTTGCGCGAATGGGTGAGGGGAGTATGCGCTCCTTCTCCACCACATTACGCAGGTTATCTGCGGTGAGTTGGAGGTTGTTGATTTGTAAATCGATATTGGGTTCTGCGGAAAGCTGTACAAACGCCAACTTGCCATCGTAAACCTCAAAATGGTTTATGTCTATGGGTACAAGATCTGTGAGGGCTTTGGTCCAATCGTCCACATTGGCATCTCCGCTTTCGTCTTTTTGGTCTTCAAAAACGTAGATAACCTCTGGGCTGGTCATAATTATCTCGCTCACTATTTTGCCTTTGAAGAGTGATTTCCATTCAATAGAAATATCACTTTTTGGAAAGTTTAAAAAGGGCACCTGGCTTTCTGCCGTGCCTTTGTTAAGGTACATGCCGTTAATAACATATGCCCCCCGAATTAGGGCAATGTCTATATCATCTACCTGCCCATAATAACCCGGAATGTCTGCCAACACTTTGTTTACATAATTTTTTACAAGGGTGGGTAGGTAAAGCCGAAAGGCTATGAGAAGGATTAAAATTATAAAGGGAAATATATATCGTTTCTTTTTGAAACCTCTTCTTTTATGATTGTTTGACATTTTTTAGAATAAATGATTTTAACAAATTTGATTGAAAGCTTGGAGATTTTCAGTTAATGAACTCATAAAACTACACATACTGTTTGCCGCACCCCAGGCGAGGAAATTTAAACTTTCATAACCCACCTAAGGAAGAACGGGGATTTGTTCCCGTTTTTTTGCAACTGTTCTGAAGTGGAATTTTGTATAAAATAACGCATTTACACCCCACTTTTTTGGTTTCAACACATCACTTTATGGT
>NZ_JCATIG010000015.1:0-14777 GCF_059693805.1 Aequorivita sp. CRS11 | reverse complement strand
ACCTGTATGGCAGTGGTAAATGTGATTGATAACATTGCACCTGTGATTACCTGTGGTCCTCCTGTGACTACTGTATCAGAAACAGTAGATTTTGAAGGTAGCTCTATACCTTCTGGATGGACTACCCAGATTAATTCTGGTTCTCAGGACTGGGCCTTCGGTTCTGGCGATATGCCAATAGGAACTGACTTCGCCTCAAACGCAGCCATCTTTGATGACGACGCAGCTGGTAGCGGTGAGGTAAACAATGCTACGCTTATTTCTCCAGTATACGATATAAGCGCTGCTTCTACAGCCTCGCTGTCTTTTGACTATGCAATGCAGGAGTTTGCCGGTGATGGTACACTTACCGTTGAGGTTTATGATGGGGCCGCATGGCAACAGATTCTTTTTGTTGATGTTGATACTAATCCTGTCAATACAGGAGCCATTGATTTGGCGGCTTACCTAAATGCTGACTTCCAAGTTCGTTTTACATATGACGATGAAGGCGGTTGGGCCTGGGGTGCCGGTGTGGACAATTTCGAGCTTAACTATTCTATTGTTCCAACGAGCAACGTAGTGGAAATCGAATTGGGTCCTGACGGAACTACCTCTGTAGATCCTTACAGTCTTGTATCTAATATAGATGAGGCCTGTGGTATCGCTACAATTGCTGTAGATGTGCCAACTGTAAGTTGTGCAGATATAGGAGGTACGTTTATGGTTACTGTATTTGTTAGTGATACCAGCGGCAATATTGCTTCTTGTATTGCAGAGGTAAGTGTGGTAGACAGGCTTGCTCCGGAACTAACCTGTCCAGCAGACCAGACAGTTGATCCAGGACCAGGTAACATATTCTATATATTACCGGATTATTTCGCAACTGGCGAAGCTATCGCGGATGACAACTGTACAGATCCTGTAACAGATACGACCCAAGACCCTGCTCCCGGTACGGCGTTGCCTGATGGTGTCCACACCATTACGTTCACCGCTACCGATGAGTACGGAAACACTTCAACCTGTAGCTTTGAGCTTACGGTTGAGTCTGTANAACACTTCAACCTGTAGCTTTGAGCTTACGGTTGAGTCTGTACTTGGTGTGAGCCAAAACTCTTTGGACGCTGGCGTGGCACTATATCCAAACCCGGCGAGCAATGTTGTGAACCTTGTTAACAAGACCAACATTTCCCTAGAGAAAATGATGATCTATGACATAAACGGCAAACTAGTAAACCAGACAGACCTTCGCACCATGCAAGGTGAAAGAGCGGTAGATGTTTCATCGCTTGCTGCCGGGGTTTACGTTGTTCAGATTATTGGTGACAATGCAAGCACTGTGAAGCGCTTGATAAAAGAGTAATTTTTTCTCATACATAATTAGTTAAAAAAGAAAGCCTTCCTTCTAAACAAGGGAGGCTTTCACTTTTTAGTAAGTTCAAGCTTGACAAAACCTTCAAAAAGATTACTTTTAAAGTTTTAAAAAAAAAGCTATGTTACCTTGGCATCAATATTTAATGGGAGTGCTTTATGTACTTGCAGGAATGAATCACTTCCGCAAACCGAAACTATACGAACGCATTATCCCTCCCTACCTTCCTGCGCACAGCACTTTAGTGATGTTGAGCGGAGTTGCTGAAATGATCTTGGGGTTTATGATAATGAATAAAAACACCCAAGAAGAAGCTGCTTGGGGAATAATTATTATGCTTATAGCTTTTATACCCGTACATATTTATATGCTCCGAAATAAAGAAGCAGCTATGAAATTACCAAAATGGATGCTTATTCTCCGCCTTCCGTTGCAATTTGGGTTAATGTATTGGGCCTATTTATATACTTAATGCAAAAGATTATTTTAACTAACTGAAAATTTTATTTAAAACTTCCGCTAACCGAATACCTCCTTTTTGAAGTTGAAAACGCAATGTATCCATATACTTATACATATATTCATAACCAAGCTTTTCACCAATTTCCGTGTTTTCATAAACGTCTTCACATAATGCTCGGCTTTCGTACATCCAATCCAAAACATTGCCTTTTTTAATCGCCTCAACTTGTTTTTTTGAAAGCACATCGGTGTTTGCTGCTAATTCGGTATAAGACATCTCGTAGAAATCTATCATTTTGTAGTCCCAAACCGTATGCAAATTGGTGCCATCACTAAACCAACGCACCTGAAAATCATTACCTCCTTTATCATCTTCCAAACCAATGTGAAGCGGCTGGTGAAGATCTCCCATAAAATGAATCAGCATTTTTAAATGAAAGATTTTATCATCTTTTGTGCTGTTGGCATTTTTCAGCACCGAAATACACTTTTCTATTCCCTGAATAATATCTCCTTTTTCACTTTTGGAATGCGTTTCATATTTTTCGCCAAAAGGAAAGTTTACATAATGCCACGGCCTGTAAGAGTCATACTGGCGATCACTTTTAATATCGTCGCCATAATTTGCCACAAATGCCAATGAATGCCCGTTCAGCAATTTTGAAATTTCCTTTTCTGCCTTTTTGCTTAAATAGTTTTCTGCAATCTCACCCACCACTCTGTGGCCCGTTTTTCCCCAATCTTCTGCAGCGGTCAAAGCATTTGAAGATACACAAACTAATAGTGCTATTATAATTTTTTTCATAGTAGATATTTTTTATACTGAAACAAGATTGCAATATCGGGCAAAGATAACTTCCTATTTTTAAAACTGATTTAAACTTTTCAAATTAAACAACAAATTACAGTTCAAAAGAATTTTTTACATTTAGAAAGGCTTGAAAAATATTTAAGTATTAAACAGTGATATTGAAAAACAATATACCCGCAATTTCTCTGTTAAAGCATAGCGATTAAATAGCATTTAAAATGTCATCGATGAAAAACCTTCTTATAATTTTTCTTTTTCTCTTCGGAATTGCTTCTGCCCAAAACAAAAAATATAATCCTGAAGAGATAAACATTACGCCCTTGATTGAAGGAACGCTCATAGTTCCCCAAATTGATAAAAAACCTGCATTGGCTATAATAATTGGCGATAGTGGCCCCACGGACCGAAACGGCAATCAACAAATGATGGAAAATAATTCCTTAAAGTTTTTGGCGGAAGGACTTTATGCGAACAATATAGCCTCCTTTAGATATGATAAAAGACTTGTAAAACAGATGAAGCTGCGATCGCTGAATGAAAAAAATATTCGGTTTGATCATTTTAATGATGATGCAGTTGCAATATTGGAGCATTTTAAAAAAGATGGACGCTTTTCAAAGATATATATCATAGGCCATGGACAAGGCTCGCTTGTTGGAATGGTGGCCGCACAAAATGGCGCAGATGGTTTTGTCTCCATTGCGGGAGCAGGACAGGAAATTGATGATGTTATTGTAGCTCAGTTGGCTGAACAAGCCCCGGGATTGGTAGATAATGCCCGCACTTCTTTTGACGATTTACGCGCCAATGGAATTGCTTACAATTATAGTCCGGGATTAGCCTCTATATTTCGTAAAGAACTACAACCATTCATATTTACCTGGATGCAGTTTGACCCCCAGATTGAAATTACGAAATTGAACATACCGGTTCTTATAATCAACGGTGATAAGGATATTCAGGTACAGATTTCTGAAGCCGAACTGTTAAAGAATGCCAAACCTGATTCGCAATATGAAATTATTGAAAACATGAATCACGTTTTAAAAGAAATTGAAGGAAATGATTTAGAAAACAGCAAGTCCTATAATATTTATAATTTGCCTGTAGCCCCTAAATTAATTACCGTTATAAGTGATTTCATTAAAAAATAATCAAAATTAAAAAATAATTGTATTTTGCGTCAAAACCATCAAAAATGCAAGATACAACTACCGAAATACTAAAGGACACCACTCCCCTTTTTACCAATGACACCATTGTTTTTGGAATTTTAATGATAGCCCTTGGCTTCATTTTTTATACCTCTTCCCGTGAAGAAGGTTTCTGGAAAAAATTCTACGGAATTGTACCTGCACTTTTCATGGCCTATTTTCTTCCTGCACTACTGACTACCGCAGGAGTCATTTCGCCAGAATGGACTACAGTTTCGGAAACTGGCGAAGCCACTAAGGGAAGTACCAGTTTATACTATATGTCTAGCCGGTACTTATTGCCCGCCGCCTTGGTACTGATGACATTGAGCATAGATTTGAAAGGCGTGCTAAACTTGGGGCCTAAAGCCCTTGTTATGTTTTTTGCAGGAACTATAGGTATTGTCCTTGGCGGACCTTTGGCTGTTTTGATTGTAGGAAGCATCCACCCCGAAGCTGTGGGCGGCGAAGGTGCTGACGCTGTATGGCGCGGACTCTCTACCCTTGCAGGAAGCTGGATTGGCGGTGGCGCAAACCAAACCGCAATGCTCGAAATTTACGGTTACAACCAAAAGCTTTATGGCGGGATGGTATTTGTGGACATTGTAGTGGCCAATATTTGGATGGCCATTATTCTCTTCGGAATTGGAAAATCTGCAAAAATTGATAAATGGTTGAAAGCTGATACTTCGGCTATAGAAAATTTGAAGGATAAAGTTTCAGACTATGCCAAAAAAGTAGATAGAAATCCTACGTTGACAGATTTGATGATTCTTGCCGCCATCGCTTTCGGAACGGTAAGTTTTGCACACTTTGGTGCAGATTTTTTAAGCTCTTTCTTCACTTCGGTAGTAGATGGGATTCCTAAAGGAATAACCCGCAATATATTTACATTTCTGGATTCAAGCTTCTTTTGGATGATAACCATAACCACAATTATTGGAGTGCTGCTTTCTTTTACCAAAGCCAAAACCTATGAAGGTGCCGGGGCAAGTAAGTTTGGTAGCGTTTTCATTTATATTTTGGTGGCAAGCATAGGAATGAAAATGGATCTTACCCTTATTTTCGACAATATGTGGCTTATTGTTATCGGTTTGGTTTGGATGGCCGTTCACGCAGGATTAATGATTTTGGTTGCAAAAATGATTCGAGCACCTTATTTCTTTTTGGCCGTAGGAAGTCAAGCCAATGTTGGTGGCGCGGCATCTGCACCAATTGTTGCTTCTGCCTTTCACCCATCACTGGCAACGGTTGGAGTACTTTTGGCCGTGTTTGGGTATGCCATCGGAACGGTTGCCGCAATTTTGTGTACCGTATTAATGCAATTGGCTTCTGGCGCATAAAAATTTAAAAAAAATAATCATCTTTGCACCTTTGCAAACCGAGGCTATTATAGGCTAGGTTTGAATTTTTAAAAAATGACTGAATGCGCTATTTTCTTTCAATTGCAATAATATTCCTGACGTTGGTAGGTTGTTCAACCGATACGGAAAAAATGAATCTTACAGGAACTGTCAATGGGCTTAAAAAAGGTACATTGCTCCTACAGAAATTTGAAGACACGGTATTGGTTACCGTAGATTCTGTAATCGTTGACGGAAATTCAAATTTTTCCTTTTCCGAAGAAGTGGAGAGTCCGGAAATTTATTATTTGTATGTAAGGTTAAAGGATGGAAGTCTTCGGGACGATCGCATTACCTTTTTCGCCGAAAACGGGACAATAAGCATTCAAACCAATTTAAAAAACTTCGGAAGTGCTGCAACCGTGAGAGGTTCTGCCAATGATAGTATTTTAAAAGAATACGACAAACTGAAGCAACGCTACGTAGCTAAAAACCTAGAATATATTGAGCAACGTTTCAAAAAAGGAAAGAAGAATAACGATTCCTTAGAGTTAGATTTAAACCGCAAACAACAAGCGCTTATTTCCAGTAAATATTTAACTACAATCAATTTTGCGTTAAACAACAAGGAATACGAGGTAGCCCCTTATTTGATTTTAAGTGAAGCTTACAATTCAAGTGTGAAATATCTGGATACCGTTTACAATTCGTTGGCCCCAAAAATAAAAGACTCCAAATACGGTAAGGAATTGGAGTCTTTTATTGTAAAGCGTAAAAAAGAAGATACGCTCCTATAAGGCGTTTATTTTGTCTATAAGCTTTCTGCCACGTTCTTCAAGTTCGGAATTTATGGCTTTAAAATGCTTCTTTTTGTTTTCAACATCTTTTTGATTCACTTTTGTAATTAAGTCATCAAAAGTAACAATAGCTTCATCTATAATAGCTTCGGCCTTTTTATTGTCCTTATCTGTATTGGTCAGTTCCCAAATGTAAACTGCTTCAATAATATCACCCAAAACATAGTTGATATCTTTTTTTAAATCTCTTACGTTTGCCATAATTTTTCCCGCTAAAGCGGTATTTTTTAATTTATTGTAAATTTTATAATTTTGGCAAAGGTACGAACATTTAAGGAATGTACACTTCTAAAAAGGAAGCTGAATTGGTAATGAATTTCAGTTCGGGTATTTGGGCGGGAATTAAAAATGTTTCGCCTTTTTTGATTTCTTCCGAATAATCATCGGTTTCAATTACAGCACTTCCTTCCAAACACATATAAACCGTAAATGAAGGTACTTGTTCCAAGTCTTTGAGGTAATTTTCAGAAAGCACTAATTTATTTACAGCAAAGAAATTAGTGGTTCCGATGGGTGAAGGTGAATTTTTGACTTCGGAATAGTTTAACTTGGATTCTGGCGGATTAAAATCTATCGCTTCCAAAGCCAAATCTGTATGCAGGTCCCGTAGTTTTCCATTGGTATCGGGCCTGTCCCAATCATAAATTCTATAGGTAATATCTGAAGATTGTTGAATTTCCGCCAATAAAACGCCTGCGCCGATGGCATGTACGGTTCCGGGTTTAAGAAGAAAAGCGTCACCTTTCTTAATGGCTTCAACATTTAAAATTTCGGTTATTCTTTTTTCAGAAAGAGTATGCAAATACTTTTTTGAATCCATTTGTTGATTAAAGCCAAGGATGAGTTTACCATTCTTTTCAACTTCAAGTATATACCACATTTCAGTTTTTCCGAAGGAATTGTGCCTGGCTTTCGCTAATAAATCATCAGGGTGAACTTGAACGGAAAGGTCTTCACGGGCATCTATAAATTTGAAGAGAAGCGGAAAGTGATTTCCGAAATTTTTAAAAACTTTTTCACCAACAAGCTTTTCTTTATAGTTTTCCAAGACCCAATTAAGTGTATTTCCTTTTAGGGGGCCATTCGCAATTTCAGAAATGTTTTCTTCAACTCCAGAAATTTCCCAGCTTTCCCCAACATTTCCTTCGGCGTTTTTCTGAAACAATTCCTGCAGTTTATTACCTCCCCATACTTTTTGTTTAAGTATTGGTTGAAATTTTAAAGGATATAAGGGGGAAACTGTAACCATCAATTACCGTTATAAAAAACAAAGTTACGGGGTGTTTCATAAAGTTTTACCGAAATGCCATAATTTGAATCTATTCGATCCCTTATTTTATTCCAAATTACCACAGCTATATTTTCAACTGTGGGATTGAGGTTTTTAAATTCTGGAACCTCGATATTTAAATTTTTATGATCGAAGGAATCTTCAACTTCCTCTTTTATTATATCACTTAAAATCTTGAGATCAATCAAAAAACCCGTTTCTGGATCAATCTCACCTGAAACACCTACTTCCAATTCATAGTTATGACCGTGATAATTGGGATTACTGCATTTTCCAAATACTTGAAGATTTTTAGCATCGTTCCATTCTTTTTTAAAAAGCCGGTGCGCTGCGTTGAAGTGTGCTTTTCTATATACGGTGAGACTCATACAAGTAAATGTTGGTAAAATTTATCAAATATGATTTTAAACCATGCTGTATAAATTTTGGGATTGATTTCAATATCTTTTTTTACTTCTTCCAGATCCATCCATTTCCAAGAAGCCACTTCTTCTTTATTGATATTGGGCGCTTCTTCAAAATTTCCGACAAGAATATGGTCTAGCTCATGCTCTGTGAGACCATTGTCAAATGGCGCTTTATATATAAATGAAGTTGTTTCCTTTAGATCTGTGGTAAAGCCCATTTCTTCAAAAAGCCTACGTTTACCGGCTTCAAGTGATGATTCTCCATCACGCTGATGACTGCAGCACGTATTAGTCCAAAGTCCTGGTGAATGGTATTTATGTAGTGCACGTTGTTGCAACATCAGTTCATTATTTTTGTTAAAAATAAAAACTGAAAATGCTCTATGAAGAACCCCTTTTTCATGTGCTTCCTGTTTGGGCATCAACCCAATTTTCTCATCCTTTACGTTTACGAGAATTACTCTTTCTTCTTCCATTAATAGCCCTTTTGGCTCAAAAGTACGAAAAGCGAAAATGTTTTAAAAGTAAAAAGCGTTCAATAGCAAGTATTGAACGCTTTAAGATAACTTAATTTGGTTAATTTAATTCTTTATTATAAACATTGATCTTCTGTTAAGCTGGTGTTCTTCTGATGTACAAGACACACCATTTGAACACTGGTTAACAAGTTGTGATTCTCCATACCCTTTTGCGGTAAGCCTATTAGCGTCAATGCCTTTGCCAACCAACCATTTGAGTGTAGATTGTGCGCGACGTTCTGAAAGAGCCATATTATAACTGTCATTACCACGTGAATCTGTGTGAGATTCAATATGGATAATCAATTCTGGATATTCTCTCATTGCAGCAAGAATTTTAGCAAGTTCTATTTCAGCATCACGACGAATGTTCGATTTATCAAAATCAAAATAGATAGGTTGAAGGTTCAATTTACAGCCTAAGTCGTTTGGAGGACATGGACCAATTCTCTCTAATGGCAAGGGTACATCTACATTACCAGATAGCATTGGAGTTTCAATGATTTTTTCATAAGGCTTGTATCCTTCTTTTACCCCTCTAACGGTATATTGTGTTCCGCAGTCTCCAACAAAACTATACGTGCCGTCATTTTTAGCTGAAGTTTGACTTACCAATTGATTGTTCTCATCCAATAAGCTTACCTGTGCCCCTGGAAGAGGATCTTTCGTTTCTTTGTCAAATACTTTTCCCTGTATAGTTATGGAACAAATTTCTTTTACCAGATAGATGTCGTCATCAATACTGCCACTATCTCCACCTCTATTTGAGGTAACGTAACCGATGCGATCGTTTTCATTTATAATGAAACCGAAATCATCCTGAGCACTGTTCGCAGGAGAGCCTAAGTTTGTAATTTTTCCAGGCTTTCCGTCCTTATCAAGTGGAGTTACGAAAATATCATACCCTCCAAGGCCTGAACGACCATCACTAGAGAAATACAGATTGTTATTTTCACTTATAAAAGGAAATGATTCTCTAGCTTCTGTATTTATTTCGGGGCCCAAATTTACTGGTACTCCATATTTATCGTTACCAAGAATGTCAACATACCAAAGGTCAGACATACCAGAGGTACCAGGCATATCGGAAGAAAAGTATAATCTTTTCCCATCAGGACTTAACGCAGGGTGTGCAACAGAATATTCTTTACTGTTGAAAGGAAGTTCAACAATATTTGTCCAATTATACTCTCCTGTTTTTGTAGCTTTATATAGTTTTAAGCGAATTGTTTTGTTTTTGTCCTTTCCCTTTTTACCATCAAGAAAGTTATTTCTAGTAAAATAAACTGTAATGCCATCTTTTGCAAAAGCAGTTGAGGATTCGTGGTAAGGAGTGTTAATGTCTCCACCTAAAGGCATTGAATTTGAAAGTTGTCCTGTGGAGTCACGCTCGGCTAAAAACAAATCTAAAAAAGGTTGGTTTGTCCATTCTGAAACCTTTGTTCCATCTGTCCTTGATGCAGACGCATAGACTATTCTGTCTTTTCCATAAAAAGAAGCCCCAAAATCGGAATTAGATGAGTTGATTCCTACCTTATCTAGCGTAAAATCTCTTGATTTAAAAACTGTACTTTTTAAATAGTTAGGATCATCTTCATACGTTTTTATTACAAGGCCCTTACCTCCTTTAGCAACATAATCCTTCATTAGGGCATCGGATTCGGTATAGTTTCCTAAACTTTTTAAAGATTGAGCTGCCCGATAGTAATATTCAGCCTCTGTTTGATCTGGAAACTGCTTAACGAGTTTATCATACCATTTTGCGGCGTTAGTATAATCGCTGTTGAAATAATAGGTATCCCCTAATTTCTTAAAAATCTCTGCAGATTCGTATCCGTCTTCAACTACCTTTAAATATATTTCACGGGCATCTATATAAGCAAACTTATCAAACTCCTTGTTTGCTTTTTCGATATCCTTTTTTTGTGAAAAGGCGCTTCCGGCAGTAAAAACTACCATTGCGAAAATAAATATGTTACGTACTATTGTATTCATAGTCTTTATTTTTTAGAAGAATCTTGGTGTTAGCACTCGTTCTGGTCTGTTGAACAATTCAAAGCGAAGCATAACTTCATACGAACCATCACTATAGGCCTCAATATCTGTTGTTTGATAGTCATAAGCAAACCCTATAAATATATTGTCGGTAGCTTGAAAACCTACCAGTCCACTCATTGCAGCGCTCCATCTATATGCTGCCCCAAGCGTAACTTTATCATATAAGAGAAAGTTTGCCGACACATCTGCCTGTAAAGGCGAACCACTTACCATTTTGAAAAGCGTAGCTGGCTTGAACTTTAAATTATCACTAAGGTCAAATACATAACCGGCAATCAAGAAATAGTGCATACGTTCTGCAGCAGTAGTTTCCACTTGTGTGTTTTCTATGCTACCGGTATCAAAATGTTTTGTACTCAAGAAATTAGGAACCGAAAGACCTACATAAAATTTCTCAGTATTATAGTAAACACCAGCACCTATTTGTGGTTGAAGTTTATTGTCTATATTATTTTCCTGAAAATATGGATCATTCGAATCGTAAATGTTCAACTTAGAAAAATCAACATCTAGTATGTCTAAACCTGCTTTAAGACCAAATGATACTTTTCCGGTTTCAGAGGTATTGATGCTATAGGAATAATCTATATTAAAGTTGGTTTCTACTGCAGGACCTATACGATCATTTACTACAGATAGACCTAAACCCATATTGCTCGCTATTGGCGAATTTACAGTGAAGGTGCCTGTATTGGGCGCTCCATCACCAAAATTGACCCATTGAGTTCGGTAAAGTAAACCAAAGCTTAAGGCTTCACGATTTCCGGCATATGCAGGGTTTACCACCTGCGTATTGTACATATATTGTGTGTACTGTGGATCCTGCTGCGCTTTACTTGAAAACGTGCCAAGTAAAATCAAAATTATTAGCGTTAGATAACTGTGTTTCATAGTTATGTATTTTTAATCCTGGGAGGGAATTTCCTCCCAGGAATTTTTTTGATTTTTCTATCTGTTAATATATAAGTATCCTGTATAGTCAGCCTTACCAGGGTTATCTGCTGGGAAGGTAAGAATGTAGAAGTATGTACCTGTAGGCAACTCTTCATTCTTTTGAACTGTTGTACGACCTTCAGAAATACCTCTGAAAACATTCTGTTTACCATCTGAACCTCCGTATCCATCTGTTTCAAAGACCAATACACCCCATCTGTTAAATATCTTCACGTTATTGTTTGGCCAATTCTCAATTCCAACAATTTGGAAATAATCATTAAGTCCATCACCATTTGGTGTTATACCGTTGAATATTTCAAAAGTAGTATCCAATACAAAAGGAAGCGTAACTACTGTTGGATCATCAGGGTCACCATCACCGTTGTTGTCGTTGTTCGTTAAATCTGTTGGATCATCAGAATCATCTTCCACAATAGTTCCTTCAATATCCTCTCCAGTAACCGTAGCTTGGTTTACAACCTCACCGTTACCTATATCTTGATCATTAATGATGTAGATTGCAGTAAACGTTGTACTGTCTACTTCACCTGGCTCCAATTGAGCAATTGGACCTCCAGAGATTTCAACACCTGGCAATGGGTCTGTTATCATTATATTATACAATGTCACATTCCCTGTATTGGTTACAGTGAAAGCATAGGAAATAGTTTCTCCAACATCAGCTGATCCATTTCCGTTCTCATCGTTGAACACGCCGGTTTTTTCTAAGGAAATAGATGGGTTCTGGCAAAGGTCGGTTACAGTTGGATCATTTTCAAGATAGCTGTTGTTATCAGACTGATCAGATACTGAATCACCGTTTGGTGAAATACCTTCAGCTGTAGCTTGATTTTCAATAAAGCCTGTATCTACGTCACTTTGAGTTATTGTATATACAGCAGTGAAAGTCATTGTATCCTCTTCTCCAGCAGCTAGGTTGATTGGTCCTCCAACAACACTTACCAAAGGATCAGTTACTATTACATTAGTCAATGCAACGTTTCCGGTGTTTTTAACACTGAAGGTGTACAATATTGTCTCACCAAGATCAGCACATCCGTTACCGTTTTCATCATTAGGAACACCTACTTTTATTAATGCAATAGCAGGGTTCTGACAAAGCTCGGTAAGCGTTGGATCATCTTCAAACTCACTATTATCATCAGATAAATCACTTACGGAATTTCCTGAAGGATCAGTACCAGTAGCTGTTGCTTGGTTCTCAACAAATCCAGCATCAATATCAGTTTGCGTGATAGTATAGATAGCTGTAAACGATGTTCCGTCTGTAGCTCCTGGTTCCAGTGTAATTGGACCTCCGGCTACTGTCACCAATGGATCGGCTACAGTTATGTTTGTTAATGTAACGTTTCCAACGTTGAACACTGTAAAGCTATACTCAATGGTTTCACCAACATCAGCACATCCATTACCATTTGTGTCATTAATAACTCCAGTTTTAATAAGAGCTATAACGGGGTTCTGGCACAACTCAATTACAGTTGGGTCATCTTCAAGAACGCTGCTTTCATCAGATAGATCACTAACTATTGTAGCATCAGGCGCTGTACCTTCAGCAGTAGCTTGGTTAATAACCTCTCCAGCATCTATATCAACTTGTGTAATTGCATAAGTTCCTGTATAAATCCAAGTCTCGGTAACGTCAAGTTCGCCATCGCCATCGGTATCCCCAGTTGGTCCAGTGATTGTAGCGATTAATGGATCGGTTACAACCACAGTGCTTAAGCTCACGTTCCCTTCATTGGTCACAGTGAAAGTATAGCTGATTGTTTCATCCACATCAGCACAGTCATTCTGGTTTTCATCATTGAAGATACCTGTTTTTACGATTGCAATAGCTGGATCTTGACATAGATCTACAATTGTTGGGTCATCTTCAAGAACACTACTTTCATCAGAAAGATCAGAAACTACATTACCCATTGGATCATTCGCTTTGGCTGAAGCTTGGTTTACAACCTCGCCAGCATCTATATCGTCCTGTGTAATCGCATAGGTTCCTGTATAAATCCAAGTCTCGGTAACATCAAGTTCACCATCGCCATCGGTATCACCAGTTGGTCCAGTGATTGTAGTGATTAATGGATCGGTTACTTCAACAAAACTTAAGCTTACGTTTCCTTCATTGGTCACAGTGAAGGTATAGCTGATTGTTTCATCCACATCGGCACAGTCATTCTGGTTCTCATCATTGAAGATACCTGTTTTCACAATTGCAATAACTGGATCTTGACATAGATCTACAATTGTTGGATCATCTTCGAGCACACTGCTTTCATCAGACAGATCGCTAACTACTGTAGTATCAGGTGCCGTACCTTCTGCAGTTGCTTGGTTTTTTACCAATCCGAGATCTATATCATCTTGATTGATAGTATATATTCCTGTGTAAACCCATATCTCGGTAACATCAAGTTCACCATCGCCATCGACATCACCTGTTGGGCCAGAAATTGTAGCAATTAATGGATCAGTTATTACTACGTTGCTCAAGCTTACATTGCCTTCGTTTGTTACTGTAAATGTATACATGATTGTCTCATCCACATCAGCACAGTCGTTCTGGTTCTCATCATTAAAGATACCCGTTTTCACGATTGCAATAGCTGGATTCTGGCAAAGCTCGATAACAGTTGTATCATCAGTTGTTGTAGTTGATCCCGAAAGATCCTCTACCACGGTCTGGTCCGGTGCAGTACCTGTTGCAGTTGCTTGGTTAATAACCTCGCCAGCATCAATATCATCTTGAGTAATTGCATAAGTTCCTGTATAAATCCAAGTTTCAGTAACGTCCAATTCATTATCGCCATCAGTATCTCCGCTATCTGGACCTGCAATTGGCCCACCTAATAATGGATCATCGACAACAATATTACTTAGACTCACATTACCTTCATTTGTGACGGTGAAGATGTAACTGATTGTCTCATCCACATCCGCGCAGTCGTTCTGATTTTCATCATTGAATACGCCAGTCTTTACGATCGCGATGTCAGGGTTCTGGCATAGCTCGATCACGGTCTGGTCGTCATTGTCCACTTCGGTTCCCGAAAAATCCTCTACCACGGTCTGGTCTGGTGCCGTACCCGTTGCAGTAGCCTGGTTGGTCACGCTGCCCGTGTCGATATCATCCTGTGTGATGGTATACGAGGTAGCGGTATAGATCCAGGTCTCGGTTACGTCAAGTTNTGCCCGTGTCGATATCATCCTGTGTGATGGTATACGAGGTAGCGGTATAGATCCAGGTCTCGGTTACGTCAAGTTCATTATCACCATCGGTGTCACCGCCCTGGAACACGATGTCCACTATTGGGTTCGGTGCCTGTAGCAATGGATCGGTTACCGTAATGCCCGATAGGCTCACGTTGCCTTCATTGGTTACCGTAAACGTATAGGTTATAGTATCGATGCCCGCATCGGCACACTGGTTGCCGTCTACGTCATTGAATACGCCAGTCTTTACGATCGCGATGTCAGGGTTCTGGCATAGCTCGATCACGGTCTGGTCGTCATTGTCCACTTCGGT
>NZ_JCATIG010000014.1:0-40368 GCF_059693805.1 Aequorivita sp. CRS11 | reverse complement strand
AGCACAGAGTCATAGTCCGTACCGCCGCCACAAAGCGAAATGGTCACCAACTGCGCAGAACCCGTGCCAGTGAACTTGTAGAACACATCAGGGGCTGCGTTCCCGCCAGAATCCGTCGCCGTCAGCGTCTCTCCAACTACACTGTCGCCACAAGCTAAAGCATATGCATTAGCACAATCATCATTTGTGATAACAGGAGGTACACATATAGACATTGAAAATTGAAGGACTTGCCCGGTGTCTCCACCTGCATCATCACAAACCTTCAAATTCCAGTCACCCATTATTTCTTCACCTGCAAAAGCAGCTGCAAAGGTTCCTCCCATTGGCTCATAAGGCCCCACACCGAATGGAGCAGTAGCCAGGGTAATATCTGCACCGCCATCTTCAAACATAGTTCCATTATAACCATCATCTGTTCCACCGCCAAGATCATTGGCAAGCAATAATTCCGTTCCGTTTGGAGAAACCAAATAAAGATCGAGATCTGCAGTAAAAGTATGTGCAATATCAATTGTTATGTTCTCTAAGGTCGCTCCAGAACCAATTGTTCCCATATCCGAAACAGTCACGGGAATTAGATTAGGGGCATTGGCACAATCTGACGTACTGGTTCCGGCACCATCAATATCAAATGGAACAGCAGTACTGTCATATGCTGTACTAGTACAAGCAGGTCCACCACTATCGCAGCTATACGTTCTAAAGGTATAGTCAAAAGTCGGGAATGGGTTATAGCCAGCATTTGCAAATACATTACCATCAGGATAAGGGTCATTTGTAGATCCTGAAATACAAGGCAATGCAGTATCTCCATCAATTACTATATAATATGTATTACCCACGGTAACGTTTACCACCGGATCCCAATAAACATCGGCCCAGTTGGTACCATCAGTTTGGGTAGTTCCGCTTGCCAGCATAGTTCCTCCAGCGTTTGGAAGACCATCCCATAATGAAAGGTCAACGTTCAGACCTGTTGATGGATCCCTGAACTTAATACCCGCTCCAGCAGCTTCTGCCTCAAGCGGAATGTAAGATTGCGCCAAACCTGTTTGTGTAATATTCGCCATACAGGTATCATCCACATCTTGGTTAATTTCCAAAATAGGGCTACCGCAAACTCCACCGCCTCCGCCAGTGCCTTCTTCAATGGTCAAGGTATCTATCCCTATATAATCTGAATTGTTACCTACTGGTCCAGCATCGGTAACCCAATATCTAAAGGCTACCCTTGTATTGGTAGCTCCTGAAAGCCCGGAAATGGTAATGGTAAATTCCGTCCAAACCTCTGGATAGCCTCCTTGGGTTAAGGTGGGGTTTATTTCCAAAAGTAGTTCTGTATATGAACCTACATCTGCAGGCCCAGAAGGGTCAGTATTGGCCCCTGTTGGGTCAAGCCGCACTTCCAATCTATCCGGAAAGGTGCTACCCGTTACTGATCGTGTCCAAAAAGTTACAACATCACCATTCTCTAATTCGAGTACAGGGGTTATCATAAAGTTATTGATTACGCTACCGGCAGTGTTGTTGAAATTTGCTCCAATATATGCCGTAGGAGCACCCGACTGTGCTGGAAAGACAGCATCGTTTCCTTGAAACCAATCTGTTGATCCTTGTGAATCACTAACATTTACAAAACTATAACCGGCACCTGGCAATGTGGTAATATCATCGAAGCCTTCATCAAGCAAAGTTGCTTGTGGGTTTCTATTATTTACAACAAAACTCTGTGATTGTAAATTTGCAGGTTGATTTGGATTGTAAGTTGCTGAACTTTCTATGTTTCTTTGCCGTTCAGTGGGCTCAATTGATTGTGATTTGTTTTCTACACCTAAGCTTCTAGATCCGTAGATCGAAGAATTTGGCTGGAGAAATTGTGCCTCTATGGTACTTACCATAGCAATCAAGGCAAAAATTAGCATTGTAATTCTTTTCATAATTAAATATTAGTTTAGTTAATAAGTGACTAAATGTACCTAAAATTATGTTAATCACAAATATTTACCACAACTAGTTTGTCCGTAAAAATAAAAAAATCCTATCCCGATAAATCTGGATAGGATTCAATTAAATTATTGAAAGAAAAGCCTTACTTTCCTTCTACAAAAGCTTCCATCACGGCATCACTAACCCCCATGTTAGAGAACCCACCATCATTGTATAAATTTTGAAGTGTTACCCGTTTTGTCAAATCGCTAAACATAGCTACTGTGTAATTAGCACAGTCTAAAGCAGTTGCGTTACCCAAAGGAGACATTTTATCTGCGTAACTGATAAAACCATCAAATCCTTTTACACCCTGGCCTGCCGTAGTTGGGGTGGGTGATTGCGAAATAGTATTAACGCGAACCTTTTTATCTCTTCCGAAGAAATATCCAAAACTGCGCGCAATGCTTTCCAAATAGGCCTTGTTATCTGCCATATCGTTATAATCTGGAAAAACACGCTGTGCGGCCATATAGGTCAATGCTATAATACTCCCCCACTCGTTCATTGCATCTTTCTGGTAAAGTACTTGCATGGTCTTATGAAATGAGCCTGCGGAAATATCCCAACCTTTATGGGTAAAGTCATAGTTCTGGCTGGTATAGTGATTGCCTTTGCGAACATTTACAGACATTCCAATAGAGTGCAATACAAAATCCAACTTGCCTCCTAAGATTTCGGTAGCTTTTGTTACTAAATTCTCCAAGTCCTCTAAACTTGTAGCATCTGCAGGAATAACTTCAGAATTAGTTTTCTCGGCCAGTGCATTAATTTGTCCCATTCGCAACGCGATGGGCGCATTGGTAAGTACAAACTTTCCGCCTTCTTCGTGAACGCGCTCTGCGGTTTTCCAAGCTATTGAATTCTCGTCCAACGCTCCAAAGATGATTCCACGTTTTCCTTTAAGTAGATTATAAGACATGTTTTAATTTATTTTATGGTTGAATAGATTTTCTTATTAAAAATTTCCTTTGAAAAGTAAAGATACGTTTTAATTCAATAATTCCTTTGCATTGGCTATAGCCGCTTCAGAAAGATTTTTTCCGCCTAGCATTTGCGCTATCTCTACAATACGATCATTCTCATTCAAATGCTTAAGGTAAGTAGCGGTAACCTCATTAGTATCTTCTTTATAAACTTTTATATGGTTGTCGCCCTTGGCGGCAATTTGCGGTAAATGTGTAATGCTCAACAGCTGCATTTTTTTGCTCATCTGGCACATAATATCTGCCATTTTATTGGCTATTTCACCCGAAACCCCTGTGTCTATCTCATCAAAAACGATAGTAGGCAGTTTTTTATATTCAGCCAAAACTGCTTTAATGGCTAACATAATACGGCTCATTTCGCCTCCAGAGGCAACTTTTTTTAATGGTCCGAAAGCTAAGCCTTTGTTTGCCGTGAACAATAATTGCAACGTATCGGTTCCATTATTTTTAAATTCTTCCGAAGAGATAAGTTCAAACTGAAATTGCGCATTGGTCAACCCCAATGGAAAAAGCGTCTCTTCAAGCTTTTTCTTAAGTGTGGGGATTGCCTCCATTCTTTTTACATGAAGATTTTTGGCTGTTTTTAAAGCCATTTCACGCAACTGCGCTTTTTGTTTTTCCAAATTGCCAATCTGTCCTTCCAGGCCAAGGGTAGTATTTACTTTTTCCTCAAGATCTTCTTCTATTTTGATTAATTCTTCCGTAGAAGAAACCGCATGCTTTTGTTGCAATTTATAAAGCGCTTGTAGCTTTTCATTAACCTGAAACAACATTTCGGGATCTGCTTCAATGTTTTCAGCGGCATTGTTGATTTCTGCAGCAATGTCTTCCATTTCAATAATGGCGCTGTTCAAACGTTGCCATAAACCTTCAAATTTTTTTGAAAACTCCTTGATTCTTCCCAATAAAACTCGCGCTTCCTTGGCTGTTTGCAAGCTGCCTATCTGCTCTTCATCCAAAAGCTGGTTTGCATTGGCAAGCGCTTCTTGAATTGCTTCGGCATTATTAAGGGTTTCGTACGTTTCTTCCAACTCTTGCTGGTTCAACTTTTTTAGGTTGGCCTGTTGCAGCTCATTATAAAGAAAAGTGTTGTAATCCAGTTCTTTGGAAGCAGCATCTTTTTGATGTTTTAATTTTGAAAGTGCTTCAGAAGTTTTTTTGAAATCTTCAAATTGTGACTTATACGTCTTTAAAAGTTCGGCATTTCCAGCCAAGGCATCAATCACTTCCATTTGAAAAGTTTCGGAAACGATTTCTAAGGTTTCGTGCTGGCTATGAACATCAACCAAATACGGCGCCAATGCCTGTAATTGTGTTAAGGCCACGGGAGTATCATTTACAAATGCTCGTGATTTTCCGCCGGGCAATATTTCGCGACGGATTATAGTGTTGGGTTCATAATCAAGATCGTTTTCCTGAAAAATATTCTGCAGTTCGTAATTCTTTATTGAAAAATGTCCTTCAATAATGCACTTTCTTAAAGGATCTTTTACGCTGCTCAAATCTGCACGTTTTCCCAAAACAAGTGCCAATGCACCTAAAATGATGGATTTTCCAGCGCCTGTTTCACCTGTAATAATTGTTAGCCCCTCATTTAAATCCACGCGAATATCTTCAATAAGCGCATAGTTTTTTATGGCAAGACTGGTTATCAAAATTAAACGTTAGATTTTAGATATGAGACCTAAGATTTTTCAATAATCTATATTCAATATCCAACTTTGGACATTGAACTTCGAATCTATAAATTTAAAAGAAAGAAATTAACTGGTATACCCTTGTTGAAAGAAAAATTAAAATTTGATTTCAGTCCAGTTACTTCGTTTGGTAGGCGCCAACCTATTTAGGTTTTCGATCAGTTTTGTAATATCAACCTGTGGCCCACCGCTAAATATGGCTTGAATTTCGTCACTTTTAGCATCAAAGAACGTACGCACCAAAAATGAATTCGGCCTGCGATCGTTAATGCCTTTCAATTTATTGATAGCCTCTGCAACATTCTGTTTTGCCATCTTTTGGTCTGAGGCCATCATATCCATTCCTTCGCGGTGGTATTGATACATCACATCGTGAAATTCCTTATAAACCGACGACAATAAAGCATCGTTATAACGAAACCTGGACTGGTTGCCATCAGTTGCTTTCCAACCTTGAAAATTGCTGGAAGCGGCGGTATTTGTAATCTGTTTTGCAATTTCAAAATAAGGCGCTCCGCCATTTGGTGAATAAGTATCGGCATCCAAGCCTATAACTGTATACACGTGGAATGCAACTACAGATACGAGGTTTGAACCAAAACTGTTGATGTTAAAAGTTAACGGCTCATATTCTTTATAATTGAACCTAACTTGCTTGTCAAAATAATTGTAAACCGGGGTATCGTAAGTAGATTCAAAAACGGGACGGGAGGATTGTATTTGTAATGTGGCAGTAAAGGAATCGCCATCATATTCACTTACAACCAAAGTCATGTTGCAATCTATACGTTCTTGGTTTTTGTATTCCATATTGGTCCATTTCGTATTGTTCACAAATTCCCGCAATTGGGTTTCCAGCGTTCTGAAAATCTGCAAATTAGGTTGTCCGGTCTGTTCGGCGTCTATGGACACTGTGCAATTAAGTTCTTGGGCCTGTGCAGAAAACACAGTGATAGCACATAATAAGAAAAGTAAAATTTTACGCATTTGTCTGTTCTATAATATATTCTAAAATATCTTTTGCTACTTCTTTTTTAGGTTTAACAGGAAAAGGAAGCACTTTATTGTCTTTGGTTATCAAAGTAATTTTGTTGGTGTCGGTTTGAAAGCCCGCGCCTTTGTCCCGAAGCGAATTTAACACAATTAAATCTAAATTCTTTTTTTTCAGTTTCAATTTTGCATTTTCTTCTTCGTTTTCGGTTTCCAAAGCAAAGCCAACCAGAAATTGGTCTTTCTTTATTTCGCCCAGCGAAGCCAATATGTCTTTTGTTTTTGTAAGACGAAGCGTTAAATCTTCAGTTTTCTTTTTAATTTTTTGAGAAGCAACTTCCGAAGGGCGATAATCGGCAACTGCTGCGCTTAAAATAGCGACATCACATATATCAAAATATTCGTGCGCGGCATTGTACATTTCTTCCGCAGAAGTAACGCGAACGATTTTTACAAAATCATTTTCTAGTTTTAAAGCAGTGGGCCCTGAAATCAAAACAACTTCAGCGCCAAATGAAGTAGAAGCCTCGGCAATTGCATAACCCATTTTTCCGCTGGAGTGGTTCCCAATGAAACGAACGGGGTCAATGGCTTCGTAGGTTGGCCCAGCGGTAATCAAAAATTTCTTGCCGCGTAGCGGAAGTTTTTTCAGTAAATCATTTTCCAAAAAGGAAACAATTTCCTCAGGCTCGGCCATCCTGCCCTGCCCTACCAAACCGCTGGCCAATTCGCCAAAAGCTGCGGGAATTTGAATATTTCCGAAGCTTTCAAGTTTCTTAAAGGTTTCTGCCGTTGATGGGTGTTGGTGCATATCCAAATCCATTGCAGGGGCATAATACACGGGGCATTTTGCCGAAAGGTAGCACGCAAGCAAAAGGTTATCGCAGGCGCCATTTGCCATTTTGGAAAGTGTATTGGCAGTGGCGGGAGCAATCAAAAAGAAATCTGCCCACAAGGCCAATTCTACATGGTTGTTCCATTGGGGCTCTTTAAAGCTGTTCTCATCTTTTTCATCAGTGAAGGATGAAAAAACTTCATTCTTTGAAAGCGTTGCGAGGGTAAGTGGGGTTACAAATTCCTTTGCTGAATCTGTCATAACCACTTTTACGTTAGCTCCCTTTTTCACTAGAAGTCTAACCAAAAAAGCTGTTTTGTACGCGGCAATCCCGCCGGTAACGCCAAGCAAGATATTTTTCCCGTTCAAAACAGCCATTTTTTTTGTTTCCAGTTTCAGCTTACTTGTTTCAAGTTACGTTTTACCATTAACTTTTAACGAATAACTTATTACTCCACTACTTCATCTTTGGTGTTGCGGTAGTAGATTTTATTTTCTAGCCATTCCTGTACTGCCAAAGCATGTGGCTTTGGAAGTCTTTCGTAGAACTTTGAAACTTCAATTTGCTCCTTGTTTTCGAAAATTTCTTCCAAACTGTCGTTGTAAGTGGCAAACTCGTCAAGTTTTTCCAAAAGTTCTTTTTTGATGTCACCGTTTATTTGTGCGGCACGTTTCGAGATAATCGAAATAGCCTCATAAATGTTGTTTGTAGGCTCGTCAATTTTATTCTTGTCAAGCGTAACGGTATTGATTGGCGCATCTGAATTTTTAATATCCATAATAAAAATTAATTAAATAGTGGGTTCTGTTTCTAAAGGTACAATTCTGCTCTCTATATCCTGATAAAATTCCATTGCTTCAGGAGCTAAATCTGTATCCTTATAATATTTTATAAAATTATTGTAATAAACTTTTGCATCGCGCAGACGTTCCTGCACCAAAACTGGAATACTGTTTACGGCCAATTTATAGGCAGCTACAAATCTTCCGTAAAAGGCATCTTTTCTATACATAGAGCCCGGATTATCTGTAATAAAATTATCAAAGGCGCCAATGGCAGCTTTGTAATCCTCAACGTGCAAATATTGTTTTGCAACCTCAAACTCCTTCTTTTCCAATTTATTTCGCAACTCCGCTACCAACGTATTTGCCTCGGCGCGTTTGTCTGAATTTGGATATTGGTTTATAAATTCCTGCAATTTTTCAAGTCCTTTATCGGTATCTTTTTGGTCCAAAGAATATCTTGGTGAAAGCTGATAAAAACTTTTCGCAGATTTAAAAGCCGCTATTTCAACACTGTCGCTCTGTGGATAGGCTTGGGTAAATCTTTCAAATTGATATCCCGCAAGATAATAATCCTCTAAACTGTAGTAGGTATTTGCGTAGATGAACATCAATTTTTCACCTTGTGGTTTTCCTCGGTAGGCAGGCACCAATTGTTCCATCAATTTAAGGCCTTTCTTGTATTTCCCAATTCTATAAAGCGAATCGGCAAAGGTGTATTTTTTCCCCATATCATCCTTTCGCAAAACCTGTTGATATTGGCTACAGGATGAAAGAAGTATGGTTAAACAAAGTATAATAAAAATTGGTAATCGCATGGGCTTAAAAAACATCGTGCAAAAATAGGAAATTAAACATGATTGAACAAAACTTATTCTTCGGCTAAAATATTGCGCTCAAGCCTATTATTTGCAAGCCTTTTGAAATATTTAACGCATAGCGGGAAAAGAACCTTTTCAGAAATTTTTTGTAAAAGAATCAATTTTGACCCGCAAACCATCGCTAACGCCCACCAGCGGAAGGCGCACTGTATCACCGCAAATTCCCAAAGATTTAAAAACAGATTTAATTCCGGCCGGATTTCCTTCCGCAAAAATATAATCGATTGCCGGAGCTATTTTATAATGAATTTCATAGGCTTCATCAACTTTTCTATCCAAACCTAATTTCACCATTTTTGAAAATTCCTTTGGAAAACCTTCGCCGATAACGGAAATCACTCCAGCTCCGCCGGCAAGTACCATTGGCAACGTAACCATATCGTCACCTGAAATTACCAAGAAATCCTTTGGGCATCCAGAAATCAATTTCATAGCCTGAACAATATCGCCTGCCGCTTCTTTAATCGCAACAATTTTTTCGAAATCATTTGCCAAACGGATTACCGTTTCCGGCAACATGTTTGAAGCAGTCCTTCCCGGAACGTTATACAAAATTATAGGCAACGGAGCAGCCTTTGCAATTGCAGCAAAATGTTGGTAAATACCTTCCTGTGTAGGTTTATTGTAAAAAGGCGAAACTGAAAGAATAGCCGTAAAAGTGGAAAGGTCGCGAGTTTTCATTTCAGAAACAACCTCTTGGGTATTGTTGCCACCAATCCCTAAAACCAAAGGCAATCGCCCTTTGTTTGCAGAAACAATTGTATCGATAACCAACTGTTTTTCTTCTTTTGAAAGCGTGGCGCTTTCGGCAGTAGTTCCCAAAACCACCAAATAGTCAATTCCATTTTCAATATTGAAATTTACCACGTTTTTAAGACCTTCCACATCTACGGAAAAGTCACTTTTGAATGGTGTTATCAATGCTACGCCCGTTCCGATCAATTCTTTCATACTACTCTATTTTGTTTAAAATTTTCAAATATTTTTTCACTTCACTTTTAAAAGCTTCTGGTTTTTGAAGATCAACGGCTAAAAGTAAATCGAAAAGCCGTTCATCGGCCCCGTTAAAACCTATTTTGAATTTCGCTTTGCTCTGCGCAACCATTGCGCCCAGAAATTCATGTTTTCCTTTGTAAAAGCCAATTAGCACATCAAACGGAAAATCGAGAAATTCCTGTGCGTTTTGATTGTGTATTTCGCCACGCCATGTAAATTCCTTATTGGTTATTTGATTTTGTCGAAGCGAAGGAATTTTTCTTCGCGTTTCCACAAAAGTGAAAAGTTTTACATCTTTTCGCTGCAAACCGAGTTCCTTTCCAAACTCATAAAGCATTTCAAAATCATCATAAAAAGCTTCGTCCACCAAAAAACCCAAATACTTTAAAGATGTATTCCTTTCTGAAATATCACGCTCCGTCAGGTTTTTTTCGGTGTGTTTTTTTAAGGAATGATGTTTTACTTTTTTCAACATGGAATGCCCAATTCTCGTGTGGCAAAAATAGCTATTTTCAAAATTTATTCTCTGCCAATTATGAAATCATTATAAAACAATATTTTTTTCCGAACCCGAAGGGTTCAAATATTTATAGAACAATGAAACACGAAGAAGATTCAACCACGGGGTCGTATGTTCGCACAATAAAATAATTTCTATAAATATTTCATTCCTTCGGAATGATGTTCCACTTTAAAAAATTCATCGGAGGCATCCTTTTCCCTATTAACATTTAACCCCTAACCCTTAACTTTCCCTATGAAATCATTTGCAAAAAATCGTCTTCGGAAATGATGGCGACTCCCAAACTTTCGGCCTTGGTTTTCTTGCTCGGCCCCATATTGTCGCCCGCCACCACATAATTTGTTTTGGACGAAATGGAGCTGGAAACCTTGCCGCCGTTGTCCTCAATCAGTTTTTTAAGTTCGTCGCGCGAAACTTTTGTAAAAACGCCTGAAACTACAAAGGTATTTCCTTGTAAAACCTCCGTTTGATTGGCGAGTTTTTCAGCGGAAATTTCCAACTGAACTCCATAACTTTTCAGCCGTTCTATGGTTACAATATTTTCTTCGGAAGCGAAAAAGGAAACCACGCTTTGGGCGATGCGTTGGCCGATTTCATCAACGGTTGTCAATTCTTCTTCGGAAGCGTTTTTCAACGCATCTATTGTTTTGTAATGCTTTGCCAGCTTTTTGGCAACGGTTTCACCAACGTAGCGAATTCCCAAGGCGAACAGCACTCTTTCGAAAGGAATTTCTTTGGAAGCTTCAATTCCGTTTATCATATTCTCGGCACTTTTCTGCGCCATTCTTTCCAACGGAATTATTTGCTCTTCCTTTAAAAGATACAAATCGGCGTAATTATTTATCAAACCATTGTTTACTAAAAGCGCTACAGTTTCACCTCCCAAACCTTCAATATCCATAGCCTTTCGGGAAATGAAATGCTGGATGCGCCCAATAATCTGTGGCGGACAGCCTTCGGTATTGGGACAATAGTGCTGTGCCTCCCCTTCGGTTCGCACTAGTGTTGTTCCGCATTCGGGACATTCGGTTATATAATTTGTTGGCGAAGAATTTGGATCGCGCTGTTTAAAATCCACCCCGATTATCTTCGGAATAATCTCGCCGCCTTTTTCAACAAAAACGGTATCGCCTTCGCGAATGTCCAACTTTTCAATTTGATCTGCGTTGTGCAGGGAAGCGCGTTTTACAATGGTTCCCGCCAATTCCACAGGCTCCAAATTTGCTACGGGCGTGATTGCACCCGTTCTTCCAACCTGATAAGTGATTTGATTTAAAACAGTGGAAACCTGCTCTGCCTTAAATTTATATGCCATCGCCCAGCGCGGCGATTTGGCGGTGTAGCCAAGCTCTTCCTGCTGTTGCAGATTGTTCACCTTCACCACCACCCCATCGGTTTCGTAGGGAAGTTCGTGGCGGTGAATGTCCCAATAATTTACAAATTCCAAAACCTCATCCAGATTTTTGGCGAGTTTGGCGGCTTTGGGTACTTTAAAACCCCAGTCGCGTGCTTTTTCCAAGCTTTCAAATTGTGTTTTTATGGGAAGCCTTGCGCCTTTTAAACTGTATAAAAGACATTCCAATGGACGTTTGGCAACTTCGGAGCTATCCTGCAATTTTAAACTGCCGGAAGCTGTGTTTCTTGGGTTTCGGTAAGGTTCTTCACCAGCCTCTACCCTTTCGGCATTCATCTTTGCGAAACCTTCAAAGGGTAAAACTATTTCACCACGAATATCAAACAAAGGCGGATAATCGCCCTTCAATTGCAACGGAACGGAACGTATGGTTTTTACGTTTGCGGTAACGTCATCGCCCTGAAAACCGTCGCCTCGTGTTACGGCTTTTTTTAGTTTACCATTTTCGTAAGTCAAACTAATTGAAGCACCGTCGTATTTAAGCTCGCAGGTGAATTCCACTTTGCCGTCCACCATTTTTTCAATGCGCTTTTCCCAGTCTTCCAGATCTTCTTTTGAATAGGAATTGTCCAAAGAAAACATTCTATAGGTATGCGGCACGGTTTCAAAATTCTTGGTTATTTCGCCACCAACCCGAAGCGTGGGCGAATTGGCATCGTAAAATTCGGGGTGCGCTTTTTCCAGCTCTTGAAGCTGCTTTAGTTTTTGGTCAAATTCAAAGTCAGAAATTGTTGGAGCATCTAGTACGTAATAATTATAGTTATGCTCGCGGAGCTCGTTGCGGAGGGTAGTGATTTGCTGTTCGATGTTCATGGAACAAATATAAAATTTTAAACCTCACAGCTTTTTAAAAACTGTGAGGTTTATTATTGAAATTTTCAACAAATTATTAGCAATTAATCATCAATAAAAATTTTACGAACCAGAGCGGCACAAAGTCCGCCAGCAATTGGGGCTACAATAAACAACCATAATTGTTGTAAGGCCATACCGCCTGAAAAAAGCGCAGGGCCCAAACTACGGGCAGGGTTTACGGAGGTTCCCGTAATTGGTATTACAACCATATGTATCAACGCCAAAGAAATACCTATTGCAAGTCCCGCCATCATTGGCGCATTGTGTCTTTCTGAAGTTGTACCGAAAATGACCATTAAAAAAAGGAAGGTAAAGACAAACTCAGCGATAAGCGCAGAGGTCATGTTATATTCACCTCCATAACCAGTGCCCCATCCATTAGAACCTAAGCCCCATTCGGGCATTACGAATCCTGCACTTCCTGTGGCGAGCAGGTATAAAAGTCCTGCGGCAGCAACAGCACCAATACATTGGGCAATTACATAACCCACCGTATCTTTGGCGGAAAGTTTTCCGGCAGCGAGCATAGCTATTGAAATGGCAGGATTAATGTGGCAACCAGAAATTGGCCCTATTGTATAGACCATTACCAGAACAGCAAATCCAAAGGCTAGGGCAATTCCTAAAACACCAATACCAACTGGACCAGATTGGGTTACACTTGCAATTGTGGCGGCGCCACAGCCAAATAAGACTAAGGCAAATGTGCCGAGTGCTTCGGCAAAGTACTTTTTTGAGGAACTCATAATCACTTATTTAAGAGGTTAGACAACTTAAATTTAAGAAAACGAGTCTATTAATAGAATTTTGTTAAAAAGCAAGGTTAAAATGTTGATAACGACTTATGTTCTGTCGGAATTTAGCCACTTTGGAATTTGGGGTGTTTTAAATTCCTGCATCTTTTTCAGCAATTGATTTGGATTCGAATCTACCAATAGTAGGTTGTAGTTTTCCATGGAAAGAAAACCTTTGCGAACCATGGTTTCAAGCATTTTTATAAGATCGTTGTAGAAACCATTGATATTTAAGAGGCCTATGGGTTTTTGGTGGAGCCCCAACTGAAGCCAGGTTATTATTTCAAAAAGCTCTTCCAAAGTTCCCATGCCGCCGGGAAGTGCAATGAAGCCGTCGCTTTCCTCTTGCATTTTTAGTTTGCGTTCGTGCATATTTTCGGTTGTAATAAGATCCGTAAGTCCCAGATGCACAACTTCCTTCTTCTTTAAAAAATTGGGGATGATGCCAATGACTTTTCCGTTATTGTCCAAAACGCTTTTTGCAATGGTGCCCATGACGCCTATTTTGGCAGCGCCGTAAACTAACGTAATATTTCGCACGGCAAAGATTTCACCCAGTCTTTCAGCTGTATCGGTTATCGCGAGATCGTTGCCGTCGCTACTGCCGCAAAAAACGCATATTTTATTTAGCTGGTTCATTTAGGTTACATTTTATCATCCTATCCTTTCCAAAGATGTCCTTTTTTACTTGAATGTTTTTAAATCCTTCGCCTCTTAAAAGGTCGGTCAATTCATAAGCAAGATACTCATTAATCTCGAAAAAGAGTTTGCCGTTTGGGTTTAAATGGTTTTTTGCCAAGCGGGAAATGGTCCGATAAAACAGCAATGGGTCTTCATTGCCAACGTATAGCGCTGACTCTGGCTCGTGTTTTAAAACGTTCTGCTGCATCTGCTTTTTTTCAAGTTCGCGAACGTAGGGCGGGTTGGAAATTATGACGTCATATTTCTTCGGAAGTGTTTCCGCGGCTAAAATATCCTTTTGAAAAAAATCAACTTCCACTTTATTCGTTTCAGCATTTTCACGGGCAATTTTTAAGGCTTCTTCGGAAATGTCCAATGCCGAAACTTTTGAATTGGGTAAATACTTTGCAAGAGAAATAGCGATGCAACCACTGCCGGTGCCGATATCGAGAAATTGTTGCTGGTTAATTGTTGATTGTTGATTGCTGAATTCACTATATATCCATTCCACCAATTCCTCTGTTTCCGGGCGGGGAATTAAGGTGTGTTTGTTCACTTTAAAAGGAAGTCCGTAAAACTCTGTTTCTCCAATTATATATTGAATGGGTTCGTGGATTTTTAGGCGAAGGATTGCTTTCTGAAATTTTTCGTCTTCCATTTCTGAAACGGTTTTATCAGGGTTTAAAGCAATTTCTATTCGGGAAAGGTTTAAGTATTTTTCAGAAAGAATGTTGAAAAACGATTCTACTTCTTCCGAAGGATATAATCCTGAAAGAGTTTTTTTGAAATTGGATTTAAGTTCTGATATTTTCAAAAGTTTCTATTAATGCTGTGGATGCTGTGGATTCTTTGGATATTATGGATTCTATCGTTTGGGATTTGGAATTTGGGGTTTGTGATTTGGGGTTTACAAAGTCTTAAGCATATGCACCGGGCAGGAATAGTGGCCAGTGTCTCCCATTGCACAATCAAGATATTCAAAACCTGCCTGTTTATAGAGCTTTTGGGCGTGGGTCATGTATTCCATGGTTTCAAGGTATATTTTTTCAAAACCGAACTCGCGTGCTTTTGCCAAGCAGAATTCCATCATCTGTGCGCCCACTCCCCTGCCTCTAGCTTCGGGCAGGAAATACATCTTTTGGAGCTCGCAGACGTTGCCCTCATAATTGTCCAATTTTGCAACCCCGGCGCCCCCAATTATTTTGTTGTTTTCTTCCACCACAAAATAAGCAGCCTTCGGTTTTTGATAGGTTTCAAACATACAATCCAATGATTTATCGGCATAGGCGGTACCAACCTTTGGCACGTTGAAATCTTCCAAGACCCTGCGTATTACCTTGGCTATTTGCGGATTGTCCTGCTTTTCAATAAGACGGATAATTGGTGTGTCCATTCTAATTAAATCCTTGTATTTTTACGCGGTGAAGATACACGAAAAATATATGTCGCGCTGCATACAACTGGCCAAAAACGGGCTGGGAACAACCTATCCAAATCCGTTGGTGGGGAGTGTGATTGTTCATGACGGTAAGATTATTGGGGAAGGCTGGCACTACAAAGCCGGACTGCCACACGCCGAGGTAAATGCCATTAAAAGTGTTGTGAGTCCCGAACTTTTAAAAGAAGCCACTATCTATGTAAGTTTAGAGCCATGTAGCCATTTCGGAAAAACCCCGCCCTGTGCAGATTTGATTATTGAAAACGAAATAAAAAAAGTGGTGGTTGGCAGTTTGGACCCCAACCCGAAAGTAGCTGGACGTGGCATTAAAAAATTAATGGATGCCGGTTGCGAAGTAATTGTGGGCGTTATGGAAGAGGAATGTAACGAACTAAACAAACGGTTCTTTACTTTTCATCAAAAGAAAAGGCCGTATATTTTTCTGAAATGGGCACAGACAGCCGATGGTTTTATCGCGCCAAAAGAAAATCTTCGCATTGAAACAAAACCCGTTTGGATTACCAATGAATTTTCGAGACAATTGGTCCATAAAATGAGAGCCGAAGAACAGGCAATTTTGGCGGGTACAAACACGGTTTTACAGGACAATCCATCGCTTACGGTTCGGGAGTGGGCGGGAGAAAATCCGATGCGAATTGTTATAGACAGAAGTTTAAAACTTTCACAAGATTTTTCGGTTTTTGATGAAAGTTCAAACACAACTATTTTCAATGAAAAGGAAACAATAACTTCTGAGAATTTATATTTTCAAAAGATTGATTTTTCCGAAAAAATTCCGCAACAAATCTGTACTTCACTATTCCAAAGAAATGTTCAGTCCGTTATAATTGAAGGCGGTGCAAAAACCCTTCAAACCTTTATTGACGCAAATCTGTGGGACGAAACTTGGGTGTTTAATGGAAAAAGCAATTTTGAAGAAGGCATTAAAGCACCGATTTTTAAAGGTGTTTTTATTTCCGAGGAAAAAATAAAGGACGATACCTTGCGAATCTTTAAAAACCCCAACTCTTGATAGCACTGGCCCTCAGCATTCTTTCGTCCACAATGATTTTTGTGGTTTTCAAACTTTTTTCAAGGTTTAAAATCAATACCATGCACGCCTTGGTGGTAAATTATATAATCGCCTGTTTTTGTGGGGTTATTTTTCACGAAAGTGAAACAAATATCACTGAAATAACACAGTTTGCTTGGTTTCCTTTTGCATTGGGTTTAGGCGCTATGTTTATCACTGTGTTTAACTTGATGGCAATAACCACGCAACGCAGCGGACTTTCGGTAGTATCTGTTGCCACAAAAATGAGCGTTGTTATCCCTATTCTTTTTGGGCTTTTCTATTATAAGGAGAGTTTCGGTTTGTTTAAAGTTTTGGGAATTGTACTAGCGATGGCAGCTGTTTATTTAGCATCGATTAAAACACAGGAAGGATTAAAAATTAAACCCACCAATTTCATTTTTCCGGTGCTGGTTTTTTTGGGAAGCGGAATTATAGACACAACCATCAAATATTTGGAAGGTGAATATATTGCAAAGGACGATACACCAATTTTTTCCGCAACCATTTTTGCGATGGCGGCATTATTGGGAATTGTATTTTTGATTGTTCAGGCGGTGCAGGGAAAGTTTAAATTTGAATTGAAAAATGTGCTTGGCGGCATTGCGCTGGGAATCCCAAATTATTTCTCGGTCTATTTTTTGGTACAAGCCCTTCGTAGTGATATACTTGAAAGTTCGGGAATATTTACAGTCAATAATGTGGCTATAGTTATGATATCAACATTATTGGGTATTTTATTATTCAAGGAAAAATTATTGCCCAAAAACTGGATCGGGATTGGCCTGGCCATACTTGGCATTCTGTTTATTGCTTTTGAAAAGGTGTAAAGTTTTAAAATTTGGAAATTGAAAAAGATACATACAAAACCATTTTAAAGACTTCGGAAGAAGTTCTCTTTAAGGAAAAAGGAAGCAAGTTTTTCGGATATGCTTTTCCGGTTACTTCGGAAGAAGAGGTTAAAATACATCTCGACAATCTTAAAAAACAACACCATAGTGCACGCCATTGGTGTTATGCCTGGCAATTGGGGAAGAGTTATGAACACTATCGCGCTAACGACGACGGCGAACCTTCAAACAGCGCGGGAATGCCCATTTATGGTCAGCTTCAGTCTTTTGACCTAACCAATACTTTGGTTGTGGTAGTTCGCTATTTTGGCGGCACCAAATTGGGTGTCGGGGGATTGATTCAAGCTTACAAAACGGCTGCTCAAATGGCTTTGGAAACTTGTAAAATAGTAGAAAGAACCATTGACGAAACCTTTCTTTTAAAATTTGAATATCCTGAAATGAATACTGTAATGCGCATCATAAAAGAAGAGGACATTACACTTAAAAATCAAACCATGGAACTAAATTGTGAGTTTGAAATTGCAGTTCGAAAAAAAGATGCCGAACGGGTTTTTGAACTATTTGAAAACACTTACAAAGTGGCAATTAAACGCTTGGAAAATTAATTATTCTTCTTTCAACTTTTCCATTAAATAATCCGGTGCTCTCATCAACTTTTTTGTAGTACTGTTTACAAAAACCAAAATTGTGGTTGCTGTAATCAAAAGTTGTTTGGACTCATTATAAATTTCATAGTAAAACTCAATTTTTACATTGGGCATTTGCTTCAAAGTAGTTTTTACGGTCAGCAAATCGTCATAAAAAGCAGGTTGCTTATAATCAATGCTTAAATGGACAACAGGCAAGTGTACATTGTTGGCTTCCATCCATTTATAAGAAAAACCGAGTTCGCGTAACCATTCGGTCCTGCCCTGCTCTAAGTATTGTGCGTAATTGCCGTAGTAAACCACCCCCATTTGGTCCGTTTCGCCGTAGCGCACTCTAATATGTGTAAGTGTATTCTTCAAAATTTTGTGTCAATTAAAGAAAGTTTTTTTGTAGTTTTATCGAAAGGGAAGTATGGGAAAAAAAAACTAAAAATTCAACCCTAATGTAGTTTTTTTTATAACTTTTTTGTTCACATATTTGCACTGTTAGGAAATAGCTCGGAAACTCTCCACCCCCTATTTTTTGGCCACACCTTTTAAAAAACAAAAAACAGAATTTTTAACTATGAGCAAAACTGCGGAATCGGTTTGGAACAATTGTTTGGCTTTTATCGAAGATAACATCACTTCGCAGGCATACAAAACTTGGTTCGAACCCATTAAAGCGGTAAAGCTAACCGATAATGCATTAAGCATTCAGGTTCCCAGCAAGTTTTTTTACGAATGGCTTGAGGAACACTACGTTAAGATTTTGAAAGTTGCACTTACCAAGGAATTGGGAGCTACCGCCAAGTTGGTCTACATTATTAGAATGGAAAACACCTACGGCAACAAACAGCCTTTTACCGAAAAAATTCCAAGCGCCAACCGAAGCAACCTGCAATCACAGGAAGTTGATGTTCCATTGAAGAACAAGAGCCCGGAACTTAAAAACCCTTTTGTTATTCCAGGGATTCGGAATGTGAAAATTGAATCGCAGCTTAACCCCAATTATAATTTTGAAAGTTTTCTTGAAGGTGAATCAAACCGTTTGGCCCGTTCCGCTGGTCTCGCGGTTGCAAACAAACCCGGAGGAACATCCTTCAACCCCTTGCTTATTTTTGGCGGTGTTGGGTTGGGAAAAACACACTTGGGCCACGCGATCGGTGTTGACATAAAGGATAAATATCCAGAAAAAACAGTTCTTTATATTTCTGCGGAAAAGTTTACGCAGCAATACATTGAATCGGTAAAAAAGAATAACCGCAACGACTTTATTCACTTCTATCAAATTATAGATGTGCTAATTGTGGACGACATTCAATTGCTTTCCGGAAAGGCTGGCACGCAGGACGTTTTCTTCCACATATTCAATCATTTGCACCAAAACGGCAAGCAGGTTATTTTAACCAGCGACAAGGCGCCTGTTGATATGATTGATATTGAACAACGCCTATTATCGCGATTTAAGTGGGGACTTTCTGCGGAATTGAACCACCCAGACTACGACACGCGTGTTGCAATTATAAAAAACAAACTATATCGCGATGGCGTGGAAATGCCGGAAGATATTATAGAATTTTTAGCAAACAACATTAAAACGAATATTCGTGAACTTGAAGGCGCCATCATTTCATTGATTGCCCATTCTTCCTTTAACAAAAAGGAAATCACGATTGATCTTGCCCGCAAGATTGTCGATAACTATGTAAAACATACCAAACGTGAAGTTTCCATAGACTACATTCAAAAAGTAGTGAGTGATTATTTCCAAATGGATGTTGACACCTTACAGTCAAAAACCCGAAAGCGACATATTGTGCAAGCTAGGCAATTGGCAATGTTTTTTGCAAAGAAGTTCACCAAAGCATCCTTAGCTTCCATTGGGTCACAGATTGGGCAACGCGATCATGCAACCGTACTTCACGCCTGCAAAACCGTTGATAACCTTTCTAGTACAGACAAGCAGTTCCGCAAATATGTGGAAGACCTCAGCAAAAAGTTGACGCTTTAATTTAGTCTTCAAAACAACGCGGCATTATACAGTAAATAAATCTTCTGTATTTTTACTGAACTTTTAAACTTACAAAAATCGTTTTGAAAAAATATAAAATTCTTATGGTCTGCCTTGGCAATATTTGTCGTTCGCCCTTGGCAGAAGGTATTTTAAAATCCAAAGTCGATACTTCAAAAGTCTTTGTGGATTCCGCTGGAACGGGACATTGGCATGTGGGCGATGAACCCGACCAACGAAGCATTGCTGTTGGAAAAAGATACAATATAGACATTACCACTCAACGTGGGAGACAATTCAGCGCAAAGGATTTTGAGGATTTCGATTTGATTTATGTGATGGACAACAGTAATAAGGAAAACGTTTTGGCATTGGCCGAAAATGATTTTCAAAAAGAAAAAGTAAAATTGATTCTTGATGAAATTTTCCCTGGTGAAAACGTTGATGTGCCAGATCCATATTTCGGTGGAAATTCAGGTTTTGAAAATGTTTTCAAAATGCTCGATGAAGCCTGTGAACAAATTGCACAACGCCTTTAACGCAAATTAACAGTTGGTTTTCTTACATTTAGTAATTCACTAAATAAAAAACCATGAAAAATTTACTCTACTTCATTCCTTTTTTTCTTTTTTCAACCCTTCTTAGTGCACAAGATGTATCCATCGAATTCTTTAAAGGAAATTTTGACAGCCCTCTAAGTCTTCAACACGCTAATGATGACCGTCTTTTTATTGTAGAAAAAGGAGGCGAAATTCAAATAATACAGGGAGATGGAACTGTTAACGCTACACCTTTTTTAGATATTTCAGGCATTATTTCAACAAACGGCGAACGGGGTTTATTGGGCATGGCATTTCATCCCGACTATAGTAATAATGGTTATTTTTATGTCTATTATACCGATACCAATGGCAATACCCAGGTTTCGAGATTTTCAGTTGATAGCGGCAACCCCGATTTGGCAGATCCTTCTTCAGAATTATTTCTGCTGGATTATAACCAACCTGAGACAAACCACAACGGCGGCAATTTAGCATTTGGCCCTGATGGCTATCTTTACATTGCTTCTGGCGATGGCGGTGGCAGTGGCGATCCGAATGATAGAGGACAAGATCTTGGTTATCTATTGGGAAAAATATTGCGGATAGATGTTGATAATCCTTCAGGGGGCAACAATTACGGCATTCCCTCAGACAATCCATTTGTGGGAGACCCGAATGCGCTTGATGAAATTTGGGCATACGGCCTGCGAAATCCTTGGCGGTTTTCATTTGATTTTACCGATAATAACATTTGGATAGCCGATGTGGGCCAAACCAGCAGAGAAGAAATAAATCGCGCCAATGTGGGAGAAGCTGGATTGAATTATGGTTGGAGATGCTACGAAGGAACACAACCGTTTAACACTCAGGGTTGCCCACAACAATCTGAGTTAACCTTTCCATTAACTGAATATACCCATGCAGGTGGCAATTGCTCCATTACGGGCGGTTATGTTTATAGAGGTTCAGTATTTTCTGATATTCCGGGACTGTACTTTTTTGCAGATTTCTGTAGCGGGCTTATTGGTACGGTTGATAATTCTGGAAATTTGGTAGAGCACGGTAATTTCTCAGGAAGTTGGGTTTCTTTTGGTGAAGATGTCAATAAGGAACTTTACATCATAGATTTTGGCGGAGACATTTATAAGGTTAAAGGGGGTGAACTGGCCAATACAGAAGATTTTTCTTTGGAAAATACGCTTACAATACTCCCAAATCCCGCATCAGAGAATGTTACTTTTAGTTTTATAAACGGTACCCTTCAAACAATTAAGTTTTTTGATATAAGAGGAAGCTTGGTTTCTTCCGAAGAAAATATATCTAGCAATAATAAAGTTATTGATGTTTCAAATTTGAACCCAGGAATTTATTTTGTTAAAATCACTTCTGAAAAAGGAAATACAATTGTAAAAAAATTAATCGTACAATAATTAATGAATTCAAAAAAAGGAAATTTATACCTTATTCCCTGCCCTATGGGCGATGTTCCTCCCTTGGCGGTGCTTCCCATTTCTGTTAAAAAATCAATTGAAAAAATAGACCACTATATTGTGGAGCATGAAAAAAGTGCTAGAAGGTTTATAAAAAGTATTGTTCCCGAAAAAACACAGCCCAGCTTGAATTTTAAGGAAATAAACAAATTCACAAATCCCGAAGAAATACCACCTATGCTAAATCCCTGCCTAGATGGTTTTGACGTGGGAGTGATTAGTGATGCAGGTTGTCCGGGCATTGCTGACCCCGGAGCTAGAGCGGTACATTATGCACACGAACTTGGAATTAAGGTGGTGCCCTTAGTGGGTCCTTCTTCAATTTTATTGGCAATGATGGCAAGTGGGTTTAACGGTCAAAATTTCGCTTTTAACGGTTATTTGCCTATTGATAAAGGGGAACGAAAAACCGAGCTGAAACGACTTGAAAAAGTATCTAAGGATTTTGATCAATCCCAGCTTTTTATTGAGACTCCTTACCGCAACAATCAGATGCTACAGAGCCTGATTGAAAACCTCAACCCACAAACAAGAATCTGTGTAGCTTGTGATATTACCTTGCCTTCAGAATATATAAAAACTGCTCCTGTGAGTTTGTGGAAAAAAATAAAGGTGGACCTTCATAAAAGACCCACCTTATTTATCATTCAGGGATAAAAGTTAAATTACCCTTGGCCTCTTATTTGGTACAATATGCGAAGTATCATAACCAGAGAACTTGCGCAGGTAATAACGAATTGAAGCGCCGTTGGCGTCTTCAAATCTATTTTCACCAGCACTTCTAAGAAATTTTTTCACATTTCCTGCCCCTGCCAGATGCGCAGCTGCCAATATCCCAGATTCGGTAACTTTCACCCCTCCAATGGTTTTTCCAGCATAACGCTTAATATCGTTACGGAGCACCCACTTATTTAAAGATGTATATGCCAAGAAAGCGGCTTCCTGCTGCCGGGTATCATATAGAAAGTTATCTGTATTCTTAAAACCAATCATTCGCAGAGTGGCTCGTGAAAACTGATATTTGCCCATATAACCGTAATCATTTACAATATGGTAATCTCCTCTTGATTCTTTAAAACCTAGAGCTTCTTTAAACCCTACATAGGATTTACCCAAAAACAAATAAAATTTTGGGGTCACAGGAGCTATTATTGGAATAAGCTCAGCTTCTGTGGGAACGTTATAGTCTAACTCTAATCCTTCCGTACTAAAAGTAGAAAAATCGTAGCTATCTTTTGAAATGAAACCTGTCCCTACTATTACGGTAACAACAAGTAATACTGCAATTAGATATATTCTTTTTTTCATTAAGTTTTAAAATTCGGATATAATAATACATCCTCGTTTCAGCGCGCAAAGATACAGCTTTTTTTAAAAATCTGATTTGTAGGCTGTTAAATAAATATTAAATAAAAAAGCCAGGCTTGTCATCCTGGCTTTTTTCAATAATTATAATGTCGCTCTGGCATTGTTGTCTGGGATTATTTCAGATACATCGTAATCTACAAAGCGTTTCATATACTTTGTTATTGGTACATGGTTAGCATCTTCGAAAACCACTTCACCATTACTTTCCAGAAATTTCATAACATTTCCGGCACCTCCCAGATGCGCCGCGGCCAAAAGACCGGATTCGGATATTTTAACACCGTTGATTGTTTGACCATTGAATCTGTCAATATAATCCCGAAGCACCCATTTGTTTTTGGAAATTAAGGCCTCGAAAGCCTTTTCCTGTAACAAAGGGGAATTTAAGAATCGGGACGTATTGTGAATCCCAACCCAATTAAGGGTGGAACGGCCAAACTGGTATTTGCCCAAATAACCTAATCTGTTCACGGCTCTGTAATTGCCACTGCTTTCACTGAAGCCGAGGTCGTAACAGAAACCCAGAAACGACTTCCCAAGAAAGGGAACACTATCTTGGGAACTCATATTCACTTCATATTCGTAGGGCACATGGGCAACGTTCCCTACAATATCTGTAGCGAATATAGAACTGCTGTAGTCTTCTCTTTTTGAAGAGAATGCTGTGACAATAAAAATCGCAACAGCCAGCAGCACAGACAATTTCATAAAACGTTTTGTCATGTTTTACTTAGTTTTAAAAGTTATAATTATTGCGCCACCGCCTTATGCGGCGCGAAATAAAATCTTAAAAAGTAAACACACGTTATGGCAAACGCATGTTCGCCGCGCTGTATGAAAAAATTGTGCCAAAGAACGATTGATCACCATTATATTGACTGATAATCAATTATTTATAAATAGAAATATAGAAAAAAAGAGAGTAACTCCCGAAGGGTTAACACTATTTAACCCAGTATTATCGGTAATTTTAACAGAAAATAAAAAAGTAGCTTTACCTGTTTAACCCTTGACTATTCACCCACCGCACATATTCGGCTTTATTTACATTGTGCTGGGACAAACTTTTTGCAAACTTGTGATAACCAAAGTTGGTTACATCTGCCACAAAATAATAGTAATCATGCTTTTCGGGATTCAGCACCGCGTCTATGGATGAAATATCAGGCATTGTAATGGGTCCTGGAGGAACGCCAGCATATTTGTAGGTATTATAGGGAGAGTCCAATTCCAAATCTTTATAAAGCACCCTTTTTATTATTTGGTTGTAATCCCCACTTTCGCGTTTTAGGGCATAAATAACCGTGGGATCGGCTTGAAGCAACATTCCCACCTTCAACCTATTTATATACACACCGGCCACCCGTGGACGCTCATCTACTTTAGCGGTTTCTTTCTGAACAATGGAAGCCAAAGCCATTACTTGTTCCTTGGAAAGATTTATTTTTTTTGCTTTCTCAGTTCTCGATTCGTTCCAAAAGCGTTCGTATTCGGTCTTCATCCGGTCGCGAAATGTTTCCGCAGAACTGTTCCAGTAAAATTCATAAGTATTAGGAATATATAATGAAAGAGCAGTCGCTTCATTTAAACCTACTTCCTTTAAAAATTGTTGATCGCGCATAGCATTCAAAAGAGAAACACTGTCCGCCTCAATTTGGTTTGAAATATGCCCGGCCAAGTCCTCCAACCGTTCTTGGTTATTAAACTTTACGTTGATGGGAATATTTCGGCTTCGTAGCGTGTTTACAATATCATTATTGGTCATTCCCTTGGTAATAATGAAATGTCCCGGTTTTATATTTGAAGTATACTGCTTTTGATTCGCTATAGTAACAAAGGTTTCCGTATCCCTTAAAATCGGCTCCAGTTCAGCCACAACATCATCAATTGTACCATTTGTGGGAATATATACGTGCGCTTCTTTATTATTGAAAGCTGTATTGCCCGAAAAAGCAGTTTTGTAAACATACCAAGCGAAAGCTCCCATCCCAACGGCTCCGAGCAAAACAATAATTATCAATATTTTTTTTATGTACATTACTTTAATTAGGATTTGGGGATTAGTTGGTAAAAATATTCACTTTTAAATTTTCCTTCGGAAAAAATCCAGTCTTTTTTAAAGCCACTTTTTTCAAAACCCGCTTTTTCAAAAAGTTTGATGCTACCGTCATTCTCTTCAGTGATTCCTGCAAAAACTTGGTGCACATTCAAATGCTTAAAAGCATAGTCGCAAATCATTTTTAATGCTTCCGAAGCATACCCTTTTCTTTTTTCCCCTTCGGAAAAAATAACGATGCCAACCCCAACTCTACTGTGCTTCGGGTCAAAATCGAAAAGGTCGATAAAGCCCACAGCCGTTTCGTCGTCATTTTTGCAAATTACCAAACGTAATTGCTTTACATCATAAATATCACGGTGGCTGTTTTCAAGATATTGTTTTAAAATATATTTTGAATAGGGCGTGGTGGTATTGCTCACTTCCCAAAGCGATTCATCATTTTCAAGCTTATATAGAAAATCAAGGTCTGAAAGCTCCAAGGCACGTAAAAAAATATGTTCTCCCCTTAGTGTTTTCATTTCCAGATTCCTTTAAAAACTTGTGTTGCCGGTCCTTCCAAATACACATTTTTATAGCCACTACCCGCTTTTTCAAAACGAACCTGTAATTGGCCGCCCGGGGTCTTTAATATCACTTTATCTTCAGAAGTTTTACCGTTTTCAAACATTGCGATAGCAACGGCTGTTACGCCCGTGCCGCAGGAAAGTGTTTCATCCTCAACGCCCCGTTCGTAGGTGCGGACTGAAAAATTGGCAGCATCATTCTGCTCCACAAAATTCACGTTGGAACCTTCTTTTCCGTAAATTTCATTTCGAATATTTCTTCCATTTGTAAATACATCATAATTCTCTAATCCCGAAACCATTTCAACGTGGTGCGGCGATCCTGTATTTAAAAAAGTGAAATTTTCAGAAACCTTTACTTTTTCAACGTTGTTCATTTTCAGGGAAACCCAATCATCGCTAACCATAGCTTCGTGCATACCGTCAACGGCTTCAAAAGTTGTCTTTTCTGAAATGATTCCCAAAAACTTGGCAAAATGCGCAATACATCTTCCGCCATTGCCACACATAGAACTTAGATTGCCGTCACTATTGTAATACACCATCATAAAATCTACCGAAGGATGATTTTCCAACAAAAGCAAGCCATCAGCACCAACACCAAAACGGCGGTCACAGATTTTAGCCACGAGTTCAGTATTCTCTTTTGGAAAAAATTCCTCGCGATTATCGATTATCACAAAATCGTTCCCGGTACCTTGATATTTGTAAAAAGTGAATTCCATACGCGCACAAAGATATAAAAAGCCACCCCAGCTTTCAGGAAAGTTATCACGTTAAATACAAGTTAAATACCACTTCTTGGCATACTTTTTTCTAACCATGATTGTTAAATTTGTTGGAGTATTTAAATAATGTTTCTTCAAAAAAGTGTTTATTCTTGATTTCTCAGGTTTGAAAATACTTATAGCAATCTAAAATGCTAATCTTGAAAAAAGTGTTTTGCAACATAATTTTTTTATTAATCATAAAATTCAATATAAAATGAAACAGACATTCCGTTTATTTCTGGTAGCGCTGTTCGCGNATCTTGAAAAAAGTGTTTTGCAACATAATTTTTTTATTAATCATAAAATTCAATATAAAATGAAACAGACATTCCGTTTATTTCTGGTAGCGCTGTTCGCGGGCGCAGTTACACTTGGGGGTTATAAATTTTTTGAAAAAAAGGATTATATTTCCTTCGAGTCCCAAAAAACCTCAAACTTTATCCCCACTAGCTTTTCTGCTGAAGCTGCCGAAATGAATACAGATTTTACCGATGCGGCGGAAAAGACAGTACACGCAGTAGTACACGTTAAAAATATGAGTGTGAGCACACAGCCCACCAATATATTTGAATACTTTCAAGGGGGCGGCCAACCCCGGGCTCGCGTGGGTAGCGGAAGCGGCGTCATCATTTCACCCGATGGCTATATTGTAACAAACAACCACGTAATTGCCAACGCTACAAATCTTGAGGTTACCTTAAACAATAACAAAACTTATACTGCAAAATTGATCGGTACCGACCCAAATACTGACATCGCCCTTGTAAAGATTGATGGTAATGAAGAGTTTCCTTTTATACCCTTTGGCGATTCAAATAATGTGAAGATTGGCGAATGGGTTTTGGCCGTAGGTAATCCTTTTAACTTAACCTCAACGGTTACCGCTGGAATTATTAGTGCAAAAGCGCGCGATTTAAATCAGTTTGACGGCAATCCACAATCATTCATTCAAACCGATGCCGCGGTAAACCGTGGTAATAGTGGTGGTGCCTTGGTAAATACCCGTGGCGAATTGATTGGAATAAACACTGCGATCACCTCGGAAACGGGAAGTTATGTGGGCTACTCCTTCGCCGTTCCTTCCAATAACGCCCGAAAAGTGATTGAGGATATTTTGGAATACGGAAACGTACAGCGTGGCATTTTGGGTATTCAAGTAGGAAATATAAACCCACAGATTGTGGAAAAATATGGAATCAACGACACCGAAGGCGTTTTTGTAGGTGGAATTGAAAAAGGTAGCGGCGCAGATAAAGCCGGAATAAAAGAAGGTGATATCATCAAGCAATTGGATGGCTATAAGGTTTCAAAATTTGCGGATCTTTCTGGTTATTTAGGCTCCAAAAGACCAAACGATGTGGTAGAAGTAACTATTCTTCGCAACGGCAAGGAAAGGAAAGTACCGGTAACTCTCGTAAAACTGGAAACTTTCTCAATCGACGATCTTGGGTTGGAGGTAAAAAACACTTCTCCTGAAGAACTCAAAGAACGTGGCCTTAAAAATGGTGTAACTGTTACTCGCGCCCTCACGCCAGAAATAGCACAATACAAACTTGAGGGAATTATAATCACCCAAATTAATGACGAAACCGTTAATGACATTGATGATGTTAAGCGAATTATGACACAACGAAACTATCGTTCGCCAATTAAAATGACTTTTATGGACACTGCCGGGAATATCAACTCTTTTATATTTAGATAGTGAATAGTATGGCATATTATAAATAAAAGCTCTGAAGTAAATTTTTGAGCCACGAATTCACGAATAATTATGCAAAAATATTCGTGAATTCGTGGCTTTATTTTTTATAATATATTTCATCAAAACGATGAAAAAGAGTACTTTTGCACCAAATTTTAAACCCTTTAAAAATCCTTCCATATGAGTTTTGATGACGTTTATGAAAAAGAACTTTCTTTTCAAACTGACCGCCGAAAAGCTTCAGTAGAATTTATTAAAATCGTTAGTGACCTTTGGTACGATAAGTCCATTGAACTGGTACTTTTCCGCAACCAGCTTATAGATCGCAACGTAAGTGAAATTTTGAACCTTCACGAATACGCTGGCGAATTTGTTCAAAAGCCAATATCAATCTTTGATTCTGTTGAAATTGCGCAGGCCATCAAAACCTTGGATCTTCCACCCGCAAAATTGGATATCGGAAAACTAACCTATGAGTTCCATTTAGAGGACGATAAATATTCAAACGCACTAGCTTTCGTTTCCGATAAATTGAAAGATGCCAAAGAGACTAAAAACATTGTTCCTAAAGATGTTGTTCTTTATGGTTTCGGAAGAATTGGTCGCTTGTTGGCTCGTGAGCTTATGACCCGCACCGGTCAAGGAAACCAACTTCGCCTTCGTGCCATTGTAGTTCGTGGAAAAATGGATCAAACGGTGCTCGACAAAAGAGCAACTTTGCTTCAATATGATTCTGTACACGGCGATTTCCCCGGAACCGTGCGTACCGACCTTGAAAACAGCGCATTGGTTATTAACGGGACTACCGTACATATCATTTCAGCAAACAATCCAGAAGATATTGACTACACCCAATACGGAATTGAGGACGCATTGGTTATTGACAATACCGGAGCTTTCCGTGATGATGCAGCCCTTAGCCGTCACCTAAAAGCTAAAGGAACTTCAAAAGTTTTGCTTACCGCTCCAGGAAAAGGAGTGCCGAACATCGTTCACGGGGTGAACCAAAATGAATATGACCCGAACAAAGTAGATATCTTTTCTGCAGCATCTTGTACCACAAACGCAATCACTCCAATCTTAAAAGCTGTTGAGGATTCTTTCGGGGTGGTTCGCGGACATTTGGAAACCATACACGCATATACAAACGACCAGAATTTGGTAGATAATATGCACAGTAAGTATCGTCGTGGCCGGGCTGCCGCTTTAAACATGGTAATTACTGAAACCGGCGCTGGAAGCGCCGTTGCAAAAGCATTACCTTCACTGGCTGGAAAACTTACCAGCAACGCAATTCGCGTTCCTGTTCCAAACGGCTCTTTGGTTGTTTTGAATTTAGAAGTTGCAACCCCTACCACATTGGATGGAATTAATTCCACAATGAAGAAATACGCCCTGGAAGGCGATCTGGTTGAGCAGATAAAATATTCATTGAGTAACGAGCTTGTATCCAGTGATATTGTTGGCTCATCTGCCCCTGCTATTTATGACAGCAACGCAACTATCGTTACCGAAGATGGTAAAAATGTAGTACTTTATATTTGGTATGACAATGAATATGGGTACAGCCACCAAGTAATTCGTTTGGCTAAATATATTGCTCAAGTTAGAAGATATACTTATTATTAATAGTAACTCGCTATAATTAAAAAATCCCGCTACGATTGTAGCGGGATTTTTTTTGCATTTTTACTACTCTTTTAAAAACAAAGCCGCTTAAAGCGGCTTATATTGTTTAGGTGTTTAATGGCTAAGGGATGGTGCAACGGCTACCACTGTTGGCAGTAATGTTTTTATTTTTAATCCCATATTTCAGGTCGATTAATTTTCATTGCTCTTAAATATGATAGAAATTGTCCCGCGTGAACAGATTCGTGATATCCAATTCGCAATAAATATTTTCCGAGGATTTTCTTTTCTCCATTTCCTGGGTGAACGATTTCGGTTTCGTTTAATTCTGTATCTGAAAATTGGCGAACACTTTCCAAAAATTTTTCTCTATAAGGTTCGGCAAACTCAAGTTCACTGGTTACACTAATTAAGGGTCGATTTTTCCAAGGCGTTTTGTAATTTGTCATATCTCCTTGGTTGATAATAATATTCCATCCATAATCGGCCTCTAATACGTGCCTAATCATTTCTATTGCAGACATCGCTTTTTCGTCAGGTTTCCAATTATAATGGTTTTTTGGTAGCCCATTCCATAATTTTATACTCTTTCTCCTTATTTCAATAAAATTTAAAATTATGAGTTCAGATTGGTTCATTTTCTTTGTTTAAAGATGTGGCTGCAGATTACTGCTAACGTTTAGTATAAAAGAAATAGGCCTGTAAATAAGCAATTTCCTTTCGGATTATCCACAAGCCAAATCTTTTGCATTTATTTTATATTTTTTTTGAAGAACGGGATTAGTGCTTTTCATAGGATACGGTGTTGTGTGCAGTTTTTTTTCTTTGTTTATATTTTCGTTTAGTTCGGATTAGTTTATATCTCAAATCATCATAAAACAAGCTTATTAATAGAATTATTGCTCCAAAAATCAGAGTGTTTAATTTAAAGTCAAGGCGTGAGTATAGAAATCCACCGACTATTCCACCAAGAAAGAAGAAGCAAATTATATAAATCCGCAGTTTAATAGTGGCTTTAATTTTTTCTCTATTCGGATGAGATTCAGGAAAGAAGAGTTGCGATAGTTCAATTCCTAAATCGGTAAAAAGTCCTGTAAGATGTGTTGTTCTTACAATAGCATTTGAAATTTTAGTCACAAATGAGTTTTGAAGTCCCATAGCAAATAGAAGCGAACAAACAATTAAGTCAGGATATTTAATTTCTCCAGTATTACTTATGATTGCAATTGATAATAAAATCAAACATTCAATTATTGTTGGTAAAACAAAAACATTGAGCTTTCTGTTTTCCTTGAATTTTTCGATTAGGAAACTTGATAAAAACGAACCAAAGAGAAAGGAAAAAATATAAAGAAAATAAACTGTTCCTTTCCAAACCTCAAAATTAGCAACATCACTTATAAAAAGAGCAAAATGTCCTGTTACATTTGTTGTCAATTGTGTAAAAGCCAAAAATCCTGTTACATTCACAATTCCAGCAACGAAGGACAAAATCGTGGCAATTCGCAGATTGTGTTTTAAAGTTCTGCTTTTACCTTGATGTCTAAACATTTTGTTCCCATTTAGTTCGGTTTTTCAAATTGCACACAACGGTTTGCAAATGAGCCGTAGCGTGTGATTGCCGGAATTTAGCAAACAGAGACTGACGGTAGAAAATTCCGCAGGAATTTTCGGTGTCGGCACAGACCCAGCTATGGCTTATATGCGGCTTAAGTGCGTTCGGTGTTTTTTATTTTCGTTTCTTTTTTCAATGTCGTTTCTGTCTTGCGTTGGCTTTGGAAGCTCTTTTAAAAGCTTTGGTCGAGCGTTGGCTGGTGCGGCTTTTAAATGTGCTTACAATTGCTGTGCAATCACGAACTCCAATCAAATTAAAAGCTCGTGAGTAAATAGCGTGGGCTTTACATTTTACTTATCAATTCCTTTGCTTTGTCCAACGTGTAGGCTCCTTTAATTTCTTTCTTGTCGAAAACCATAAAATAGGCAAAGTCATTTCCTGCTTGCCTTTCCCATTCGTTTCCAAGTCTGCATTTTGCTTCACTGTCTGAACCGTCTAAATGGTCGCCTTTGGTTTCTATTAAAATCGTCTTTCCCGATTTTGTCTGCATAATAAAGTCAGGGTAGTGGTTGGCTTTAAATCCGTTGATGTAAAATCCTTTTCCACGTTCTAAGTTTCTATGCCAAAACGCAACATTTGAGGAAGTTCCGATTTCCATTGCAACTCGTTCTTCAAATCCGTTCATTGAGCCTTCTCTTTCGTAAAGTGAATTTCCAATTGATGAGCCTGTATTTCCTGGCACAATTTCGTTGCCTAATTTCCAATTTGCTTTGGTGTTTATTTTTTTGGATTTCAATAAGTCCATAAAACGACCTTCTGCATACGAGTCAGCCAATTGGCGGATTTTACCTTTTATTTTATCCGTATAACTCCACTTTCTTACTAAAATATCTCGAAGTTGTTCGGTGTTCATACTTTTCAAAATACGCCCAATGTAAACCTTGATTTCTTGGTCGGGAATTGGGTACATATTTCCAATAATTTGCATCATTTGATGCGTGATGTCAGTTATTTGGTTGTCTTTTGGCTTGGCTAAAATGTATTCTGCAATTGGGTCTTTTACCATATTGTCTTCAATCTTGGTAAAAGATGGTCTGTATTCGTTCTTTTTCGATTCTTCTAAGTCGATTTTATACAAGTCAGATGAAATTTGGTCAAAGTCAATTTTGATGTCTTCGTCTGAAAGTTTAAAATCTTTGAGCAAGGATTCACGATTTAACAATTCTTCTTCTGTACCGAAAATGTCGCTTGCTGTTACTTTAATGAAGAACTGCGGAAACTCAATTTTGTCAATGAATTCCTTGTTGGATTCTTTGACCTTATACCGTTTTACTTTTGTACCCATTTCTTGAAATATATTTTCGTCAACAGGTTGTTTTTCCTGTTCTTTAATTTGCTCTTCCAATTGTCGGTTTTGCTCTTCTGCAATGGTTTCAATTTCCGTAATTACCGAAGTTGTTTCAGTTTCTTCTTCGTCTGCATTTGGGTCAAACGTAACTCTGTTTTTGTCTATCGTTTCTTCTTGTTCTTCGGCTTGTTGTTCTGGGAAAAGGAAAGATTCAACTGGGTCAGTTGTAACCGTTTTCTTTTCTTCTTCGGTCATTTTATCGACTTTGCGATAATCTTTTTCACTAAAACCTGATTCTTGCAATCCTTTTACAATGCTCTGTAAAGTTTCGTTGAACTTGGCAGATGCAGTAAGTACATAAGAAAGATTTAATTGAAATGATTTGTGTTTCTGTACATAAGGCTGACGTAAAACACGACCCAAAATTTGCTCCACATCTACCGAACTTGATTTGTCTGCTAATGATGCCAAAATGTATGCAAACGGACAATCCCAACCTTCTTTTAATGCGTTGATGGTAATGATGTAACGAACTTCACATTCCTTGCTCATCAAGTCAATGCCTTTCAATTCGTCAATATTGGCAGTTTTTATTTTGATATGACTTTCGGGAATACCTAAACCTAACAATTGTTCTTTCAGTTTTTCAAATGTGGTGTTGTCGTCTTTGGTTTTTGGTTGTGCTTGAAACAATACAATCGGACGGATGTATTTACCGCCTTCGGTTTCTTGCTTTTTAGCAAGGTTTTCCAATTTGCGTTGCAAATGCAAAGCGTTGTTTATGACTTCCGTTTTGTCGTGATTGTTATACACGATTACTGGAAGTTTCACCATATGTTCCTTTTTCAATTCAATGGCAGGAACGAGACTTACAATATTGCTATTGTCTTTTGGCGTTGCTGTTAAATCAAGAATGAAAGACGGATTTAAGTTTTTGAGCATATCTACACTCAAATCGCTTTCTGCGTTGTGGCTTTCATCCACTACTAGAACAGGATTGAGGGAACGCAACACATTGATTAGTGCTGTATCGTCCACACCACTCAAAATATGTTCGCTGTTTTTGTATTGCGACACAAAGGCTTCTAACTGTCCGTTTTCCTGAAATACCTTTCTATCTTCTTTGTTGTTGGCTCTTAAACTGGCAAAACTCATTACAAAAATGCTCAACTGGTCTTTTACCACCGTTGGATTGAAGTTTGAACCTTGCAACAAATCTGCTTTTTGATAAATTTCTACTCGGTTGTTAAAAAGCGAATTGAGTTTTTGACGATAAGGATGTTCAGGATTGGAAAGCGTGTTTACGGTTTGTTGCAACAAATTACTCCAAGGTACTAACCAAATAACCGCCTTTGGTTTTGCGGAATCGTAAGCTGAAAAAATGCTATGCAAAGCATTAACCGCGATAAAAGTTTTACCGCCTGCCGTTGGCACTTTTACACAAACGTGGGCGGCATTTGGAATGTTGTTTTTGTAGGGTTCCATTCCTGTTCCATCCAATGGATTATAAGGACCAATTTTGTCTTCCCAATATTGGTTAAATGCTTTTGCTAAGCTTTTATGCTCTTGAACATAAGTCAAGTATTCTTCCAAATTCTCAATAACTTTTCGCTGATAACTTTTTAATTCCATATTTCTACTATTTTATCGTGCACAACATTTGTCCATTCTTTAAGCATATACTGATATCGTGCACAACATTCTACAAATATTTGTAGATGTTCTTGAAACGTGCACAAGAAACCTTGATTTGTTGTGCATATCGATTTCTTTATTTAAGTTGCTGTCTATCATCTGTTTTTGAGTATTTGTAGCAAAGCAACATTGATGTAATAGTTGAACTTGCCAATTTTTACTTTGGTAAGCAATCCTGCTTCTGCAAGGGTGTTCAAGTAGCTTGAAGCAGTGTTTCTGTGAATTTTAAGCTCACGTTCCAAAAAACTGTTCTTGGTGTAAGGGTGCTTAAAAAGGATATTGATTAAATCGTGGCTATAGAAACTATAATTGCTACGGATTTCTTTTTTGTAGTCGTCCATCAACACTTTTATCTTGTTAACCACTACAATGGTTTCTTTAGCGGTAAGTTCAACGCCTTTTAACATCCAAACAATCCATTCTTCCCAACTGCCTTTGGTGCGAACTTCTTGCAATAAACGGTAATAATCACTTTTGTTTTTGATAATATAACTGCTTAAATACAAAACAGGAATGTCTAACAAACCTTGTTGAACCAAATACAAAATATTCAGCAAACGCCCTGTTCTTCCATTGCCATCTAAAAAAGGATGGATACTCTCAAATTGAAAGTGGATGATGGGCATTTTTATCAAAGCATCTATATCGTGAAATTCTGGCACGTTGATGTAACGCTCCAAATTATCGAGCAAGCTTTGGATTTCATCATAATGTTGTGGTGGTGTGTAAACAACCTCTTGCGTTTTGGGATTTTTTAGAACAGTTCCCGGTATTTTCCGAATAGGATGATTGGGTGAAATTAATTCTTGAATACGTTTTATGTCATTGACTGTTAGTAAGCTTTTATTTCTTACAATCTCTAAACCTAATTTAATGGCTTTGGAATAGTTGAGCGCCTCTTTTGCAGTAACAGAAGCCACCGTTTCGTCAATACTGGCTTGGTACATTTCATCATCAGTGGTGACAATATTTTCAATTTCATTACTATCTTTTGCTTCTTGCAGCGTAAGTGTATCTAATAGAATTTGAGAATTTGGAATTTTAGAAACTTCTCCCTTTAGTTGCCCCAATGCTCGTGAAGCCCTATTCAATTGCTTTAATATGGTTACAGACTCAGAATCTATTTTAGGCGGTAGAGTTTCTATTTTAATTTCCATAATCTAAAATCTAGTTATATCACGAGGTATTTTTTTGAAAATGATGTTCTTCTTTGCCATAAAATCTTTTGGTAACAAACAATTGTCGGCATAGATTACATATTGCTCACCTTTGGTTTTTATGAGTTCCAAAGCATCAAAATCTAAGGTGGTTAAACGGTCTTTTTCGTAAATGAAGTAGTAAGCTGATTCATCTTTTTTGCCCAAAAAGTAACTTTCTGCATTGGGTTCAGTAAAAGAAGTTCGGGTTTCTGAAAACCAAATGTACTCTCTGATTTTTGCCAGGCCAACTTCTTCATTCAAGTTTTGGTTTTCATCAAAGAGTGGTAAACCGAGTTCGTAAAAGTCGAATGCTCCGCCTGTTCCTGCTACTGCTTTTGCCCCTGTACCATATCCTTTGGTTACACGCTTTACTCTTTCTGCTGTAATATCATTGGCGTAATCTTCCATTTCTACCAAAATGAATTTGCGATTGCCACCGTCTTGTTTGTTCAAGTTTAAAACTGCGTGAGCGGTGGTGCCTGAACCTGCGAAGGAATCGAGGATTATGGAGTTTTTGTCGGAAGCGATTTGTAAAACTCTTTTAACAAGTTCAACTGGTTTTGGAAATTGAAAAGCGTTTCCAAGACCAAGTCGAGTTAACATAGTAGTTCCTTGTTCACTAATTACATCTGTATCATCCCAAATGGTTTTTGCTGTAATTGTTCCTTTTCTATACTTTTCATAAACACCCCAATTGCCACCTTGTTTTGGCTTTCCAAACAAAGCGTTCATATCATTATTTGAAGTTACATTTTTTCCAAATTTCTCTGTACCCCAACGCCAACAACTCTCTTCATTTTTACTATTTAATGGTGTAACTTCAATATTAAATTCCTCAGACTTGTGTAATGAAACAGGACAAAATCCATTTTCATCTGGTTTTGATGGATTTATATAAACAGGATAGAATAAATTAGGACGATTAAACCTGCCAAACTTTGGATTACGATTTCTTAATTCTCTTATTGAGTATCTACCTATTCTATCTTCAAAAGGAAAATCTTCTGCACTACCTGGAAGACCTTTTATGATAGACTTTTTTGTTTTTGAAAAACATAATAAATACTCGTGAGTTTTTGCAAGTTGCTTATATGTTTGCCCCCTTTTATTTGATTGAATTATAATTTCAGCTTGAAAATTTGATTCACCAAAAATTTCTATCAATAAAAACTTGAATGAATGCACTTCGTTGTCGTCTAAACTAATAAATATTAGTCCATCATCTGCCAGCAATTTGTGCAACAATTTTAATCGTGGATACATCATACACAACCATTTGTCGTGTCGTGTAAGGTCTTCTCCATCTTTGCCTACCACTTCACCTAACCATTTTTTTATTTTCGGGTGGTTTACATTATCGTTATACACCCAACTTTCATTTCCTGTGTTGTATGGTGGGTCAATGTAGATGCACTTTATTTTTCCTTCGTATTCGGGTAATAAACTTTTTAAGGCTTCAAGGTTGTCTCCGTGTATGATTTTGTTACCGCTGTTGGTCGGTTCGTTTTGTTCGCCTTTGTCAGATGTAAATCCGTATTTGTGTTCCAAAACTCTGTATGGTACATCTTGGTGGTGGCTCACCACTTTTTCTTTTCCTATCCAATTGAGTGTTGGCATATTAGTTTTCTTTTATTTTCTTTGGTTCTACAATAATTTCCTTCTCGTAGTTTTTGAGAATGGAATTCGTTTTATACAATACTCGTCCGCAAGGAATCTTTTTACTTGAATCACTTAGGTGAGTATGTTGGTCGTCAAAAAAGATATGAGCACCGAAGGCTTCTAACACTTTTTCCTTTGGCAGGCCGCCCATAAAATAGGCTTCATCAACGTAAACATTCCAATGTCTTAGGGTTTTGATTACTCGCATATGGCTTGGTGCATTTCGAGCTGTAACTATTGCAATACGTAAAGGCGAAAGTTCCTTTTCAATGGGCAGGAAGTCTTGAATATCGGATAGCTTTCTTAAAAGCACCGCAAAAGGTCCATCATTCAAAGGAACATCTTCATTTTCCTTTTCGTGTTTATGGAATGCGTCAATATCTTTGGTTTTATAAATGATTTCAGATTCTTCTGAAAACACAACTGCATCTGCATCAAAAGCAAATTTCACTCTGTCCGTTTCAGGTACAAAATTTTGTGGTGGGTCGTAAATTAATGCAGTTGCACAATTTGCTGTGTCAGCAATTTTTTGAACATCACTTTCGTCACGAGAAAGAAATAAGTCAATATCAAAAGCATCAATGAAAGGGGCAAGTGGTTCGCCACCTGAAAATGCCCATCTTGTTATTGGAAGTTTATAATGTTCAATTGCTTTTAAAACTCTTACTCCTGTTTCGGGGCTGTTTCTTGACATTACTACAACTTCTACGATTGGGCTTTTCTTGTCAACGTGTGTATTTAGTTTTAGTAATGCCTCAACCAATGGGAATGCAGTTCCTTTTTCGAGTAGCTTATCTTCATTAGCCAATTGGTATTCCCGAAAACCACGAATATTTTTGTCTCTAAAGATTTGCTCTTCTTCTTCGAGATTGAAAAGTGCTCTCGAAGAAACACCAACCACTAATATTTTTGAAAAGTCTACTGGCATCTATTTTTCTTTGTTTGATATTATCAATTCTTTCACGTCAATGTCCAAAATCTCCGCTATTTCCATCAAGGTTTCCAAGCGTGGTTGTTGTCGGTTTTGAGCATAAGCGTTTACCATATTGTAGCTTTTCCCAAGTTTTTCAGCCAACCAAGTCTGCTTAATTCCTTTCTGTTCCAACACTTCCTTAATTCTGTTCATTGTAATTCGGTCTTGTTTATTTTCAAAGGTCTCATTGAATCGCTTCGCTTATTTCAGACGTTATTTTGTCAGCTGCAAATTTAGTCAGTTTATTCTAAATATCTCAAAAAACTGTGGATATAATGTAAATATTCTGTTCAGGTGCGGTGGGAAAGGGCAAGCTCTTTTGGTTTTTCAGCGTTGGATTTGAGCGTTGGCAAAAACCAAATGTGCTTGACCGAGCGTTGGCTTTTTACAGCATTAAACACAACGGTTTTGTGTATGGCTCGTTGCGGAAAATCAGCTATGATTTTCCGCCGTAACTGAAAGATAGCAAATTGCAATGAATTCCGATTAGGAATTCAGCCGCAATGAGCTATACACGGCTTAAGTTTGATTTTTACTAAATCAGTTAACTTTAAGTTCTAATCAGAAAGAACAAAAGAGCAAAGCCGCTTAAAACGGCCTATATTGGTTCAGGTTTAAAAAATTAAGGGGTTGTGCAACGGTTACCGTTGTTAGGCACTGGCTTTTATTTGATTTAGACTATGTAAACCATTATATTCCAAAACATATGAAAGATAATAGATGGTCCAATTGATTTAGATTTAAAATATAGAATTCCCGATATTATTCCGCCAAATATTGTCAAATAAAATAAATGCCAATCTTGTTTTGATGATTCCAAAATCACATTCATATAAGGTGAATGGATTAAAGCGAACAATAAAGAAGATAATAAAATTGCAACTATCGTATTCGTTTTTTTCTGTAAATTATTCTGGATATATTCTCTAAAAAACAATTCTTCTCCGATAGGAATAATTAGGATAGCAGAAATCATATTTATATTCTTGAATTTTGGCAAGCCATCAAATCTATATGCAATATTGTATTCAGTCCCGAAGAATAAATTGTAAATCCACTTTAAAGGTGTTTGCATAAACACAAATGAAATTCCTAAAATTAAAGCGAATAAATACCATTTGCGATGAGTTCTCTTAATCAGGTTTTTAAGAGTCCGATTTTTAATTAAATAAATGAAAATCAGAACTCCAATTAGTTGTAAAACTCCTTGAATTAGAAAGTAGTATTTGTAATAATTTTCAAATTCAATTGCTTCTGCTATATAAAACCAAGAACCGATAAGTTCAATTCCAATGAGATAGAGTAGAGTCGCCAAAAAGGCTTTTGGAATGCTTATCAATTCGTTCTTCAATATCGTTGGTTTTTTCAGCTTGTGCCTAACGTTCAGGCTATGGTTTCGTTGCGGAAAATGTCCGAAGGACTTTTCCGCCGTAGCCGAAAGATAGCAAAGCTGCAGGAATTTTCGGCAGAAAACTCCGCCGCAATGAACTATAGCCGGTGTTGGCAAATCGTTTTTATTACCAGAATATTCCAAAAATCCTTTTTTCTTTAATCGCTTTTCTTTGTTTTAGCCATCCTAAAAGTGTAAATAATGGCGTAAAGAAAGGGAAGTAAAAATTTAAGTACATATTTGATATAAAATAGAATACTATGTCCAATATTATACCCCATATAATAAAAGCTTTAAAACTTGCCTTTGTAATAAAACTCTTATTAAATATTAAATAACTGCCCGCAGGATATATGTAGTTTTTGTATTGAGAAGCAGAAATGATTTTATCGATGGGATAGTTCATAGACTTTATTTCTCTAAAGTATTCTTGTAATTGAGAAATGAGTTTTTCACATTCAGGCTTATTCCAAATTTTTATCAATCCATTAGTAATATTTTGAACGGAATTGAAATGAACCTGTTTTTTAATTTGGTCAGTTTCCGATTCGAAGCGAAGTACAAATTCCGCTAATCCCTTTTCGAGTAATGCCTTATTGTTCAATCAATCTTTTTTTAATGTTTGCCAACATGTTTATATACGCATGTTTTTAAAATATTATTGCTGCTATCCCGCACATGTACGCAACAGCATGGCTACCCAAATATAAAGTTTATTTCCCAATCACCTGCATCAAGGTTTCCACCTTAGTTTTCAACAGTTTGTTTTCCTCCTCCAGCGCGGCTATGCGCTCCTGTAGGGGCAGCGTGGGGTCTGGGGCGTTGGTGGTAAAGTCTGGCGGCAGCTGGGCGGCCAGGTCCATAAAAAAGTTGTGCTTTATTACCAAACATAGCTCCCAAAGTAGGGAGGTCTGCATGCTCTCACTTTTTTGATATTTATAAACAGTGGAATAGCCTCTGCCCAAATGTCGGGCAATGGCCGCCCTACGCAG
>NZ_JCATIG010000013.1:0-42159 GCF_059693805.1 Aequorivita sp. CRS11 | reverse complement strand
GCATTTTTTAAAGGCACCAAATTTGATTCATTCTCAAGCCTGACCAAAAAAGCAAAGCCGCTTAAAACGGCCTATATTGGTTCAGGTTTAAAAAATTAAGGGGTTGTGCAACGGTTACCGGTGTTGCCAATAGTTTTTTTATTCAAATTTAAATAACGAAGCAGAATCGTAAAATTCAACTTCTGTGTTTTTTAGGATAGATTTTATTCTATTCATTTCCGATTTTAATTCGTTCATTGTTTTGTTTTCAGATATTCTAATTGAAATAGCAACTTTGTCATAATTCTCGTCAATTGCTTTTACAATATGCAAATCTTGGTCACTTAATGATTGTCCGTAAATGACAAGATTTTTGTTTTTATTTTCTTTCAGTTCTCTAAAACAATATGTCAGATAATTATTTGATTGAATACCTTTTAATTTCATTTCAGAAGTTCCTTCACTTATAAATAAAGGATAATTGTCTTTAGATATTTCTTTTGTAATTACTTCAATGAGCCAATTTTCATCACGTTTTATTTTTATTGTTTCTACAGATTTTTCAAAAACAAAAAGTGCTCCGTGTAAATAGTAAATATGATTTTTCTTAAAAACATCTCCAGTTTTAAAACGCTTAAACCTTTCGTCCTCAAAGAATGGCATATAAAAATAATCTCCGAATTTTTTACTTTCTAAAATTAAATAGTAAAGAAATAAGTCATAATTTGTAGTGAAAATTTGTTCGAATTCCTTTATTTGTTCCGCTACAAGTTTAATTTGGTCTATTTTTATTTCGTCTGGTGTTGGGTGAATACGATTAATAGAATCGATTAAACCTTGTTTAATTAAGTCTTTATTTCTACTTATTCTTTGTTGTTCAATTTCTAATGCGCTACAAACTCTTTCTGTCGACTCTAAATGTTCTAAAATAATTTCAAAGTTTGTCGATTTAAATTCTTTGAATAGTTTTTTAGCATCTTCAGGACAATCTTCTATATACTTTTCATATAAATTGCGATAAAGTAATCTTGAGCTGAAATTTAGGCTAAAACCATTTCCTAAAAGTAAAGGGCAATCTGGAAATTGACCTTTAATCCAATCCCATTGTCTTATTCCTTCTGCATTTAATTGTTCGATTGTGAATTTCATTTCAAATTATTGGCAACATGTTTATATACGCATGTTTTTAAAATCTTATTGCTGCTATCCCGCACATGTGCGCAACAGCATGCCTCCCCAAATATAAAGTTTATTTCCCAATCACCTGCATCAAGGTTTCCACCTTAGTTTTCAACACCTTCTTCTCCTCTACCGCAATACGTTAATGTAAAGGCAGCGTGGGGTTTCTGCGGTAAAGTGTGGCGGCAGCGGGAATGGAAGTGCAGTAATTACGGCAATTAAAATAATTCTCTTAAATCCTTGATTTTATCGTACTAATTTTTAAAACCTTAGAAACTTTTGTTTCGGAACAATAAGTTTTTCTTACATTTATCACTTCCGAAAAAAATAATTCGCCTATTATTCTAAAACTACCTACCCTTATTATGAAATCCTTTCTTTCCCGAATCACCCTTCTTTTTGTCGCGGTTCTTGCACTACAGGCCTGTAAAGACGATGAAGGCCCTGGGTATATTCCTTTAAACATTGTTGCCAATGCAGATAGCGGCGAGGTTTTCCAGAATGCCACTTTGGACATTCCCGTGCTGGCCAATGACAGCAATGTGCCCACCAATGGCGTCATCACACTTACGGCCCCGCAGAGCGGAGCAGTATCTGTAAAAGACAACGGAACGCCAACGAATATTCTGGATGATACCGTGGAATACCGACCTGATGGAACCTTTGTGGGGGAGATTACTTTTGATTATACGGTTTGTGATCCATCGGGCCTTAGTTGTGCTACCGCGACGGTAACAATAAATGTCCTGCCATTTTCACCGGTGAATTTTGACCTTGCCGCGGTGCCGTATGAAAAGCTTTCGGACTATAATTTCTTTGAAAGTAATCTTGCCGCTCAATCGCCCGTATATGGTGTTTTGCCCTACGAGCCCATAAACACGCTCTTTTCAGACTATGCCCATAAAAAACGCTTTGTGTGGATGCCGTACAATGTTTCGGCAACCTATGTTTCTGATGGCGACAACCTAAACTTTCCCACCGGAAGCGTATTGATAAAAACTTTTTATTACGAAAACGTGCTGCCCAACAATGCCACCCAAAACATAGAAACGCGCTTGCTGATTAAGAAGGAAGAGGGGTGGATTTTTGCCAACTACATCTGGGATGAGGCGCAGCAGGAAGCTGTGCTGAATACCACGGGCTATGGCTTTAACGTGCCCATTGAATGGATTGAGAATGGGGAAACGAAATCGGTAAACTACCGTATCCCTTCCGAAACCGAGTGTTTTATCTGCCATAAGTCCTTTGACGAAATTATTCCCATAGCGCCAAAGCCGCAAAACCTAAATTCCATTTACAGCTACGCCGACGGCATGGAGAACCAGCTTGCCAAATGGGAGGCACTGGGCTACATTGCACCTGATGAAATTCCCGGAAATGTGGAGACCGTTCCCAGTTGGAAGGATATTTCCCAAACCCTGGAAACTCGGGTACGTTCCTATTTTGATATCAACTGCGCCCACTGCCACGTATATGGCGGCCATTGCGGCGCACGGTCGCTGCGCTTGGCGTTTAGGGAAAGCCACGAACACGATAATCTGGGCGTGTGCGTAGAGCCCGATCTGCAGGTGCCGGGCTATGACGGGGCCAAGCTAATTACCCCCGGCGATGCCGAAAATTCCATCCTTTATTTTAGGGTAGCGACCACCTTGGAGGAATACCGAATGCCCATGAATGGACGAACCTTAACCGATGAGAATTTTCTGCCTATCTTGGAGGAATGGATCAACTCGCTTGCAGAACCTTGTGATTAAACTAAAAACTAACTATTATGAATAAATTTTCTACCCTATCAATGCTGTTGCTGTTCTTTGGAATGGCACATGCCCAAGTATCTTTTACCCCGTCCCCCATTTCAACAAACGGTGCAGAACGCGCCGCCGTTGATATGAACGGCGATTTTCTGGATGATGTGGTTTCCGTAACGGCAACCAACGTTCAAATATATTATCAGCAACCGGACGGCAGTTTCGTGGAGCGGAATATTACTACCACCCCTGCGGACAACACACCTTCCTGGAGCCTTTCGGCCGCTGATTTTGACAAGAATGGCAAAACCGACCTACTGTATGCCGGCGGTAATGGCGTTACTTTTATGCAGGCCAACAATAGTGATGGTTTTGATGAAATCAGCTTTCCGCAGTATGTCTTTTCACAGCGTTCCAACTTTGTTGACATAAACAATGACGGCCATTTGGATGCCTTTGTTTGTCACGACGTGGCGCCGAGTGTTTACTATATCAACAATGGGGATGGTACTTTTACCTTTCATCAGGGCGACATTGGGGACTATCCGTCCGGCGGCAATTATGGTTCCGTATGGGTAGATTATGACAACGATGGCGATATGGATTGTTTTATTGCGAAATGTAACGTAAATGGTGATGTGAACGAACGAAGTGAAAACCAACTGTATCAAAATGATGGCGCGGGCAATTTTGTGGAAGTGGCAGGAATAGCAGGATTGAAAGACAATATGCAAACGTGGTCTTCGGCGTGGGCAGATTTTGACAACGATGGCCATTTGGACGTATTTGTAGGCAGCAGCAGCGCCAACTTTACCCACAAGCTAAACAGAAACAATGGCGACGGCACTTTTACGGATATTTCGGCATCCACGGGCATACACGCCTTGACAACTACTGGAATTGAAAACTGCACCTATGATTTCAACAATGATGGGTATGCGGACATTGCTTCTAACGGAAATATACTGTTGAACAATGGCGACCTTACCTTTACCTTGATTCCACTGGCGTTGCCAAATAACAACGGTTCTTTGGGCGATCTGAACAATGATGGTTTTATTGACTCTTTTACGGGCGGACAGATTTACTATAACGATGGAAACTCAAACCACTGGCTTACCATCAATACCATAGGCGTGGAGAGCAATATTAACGGTATTGGGGCGCGGGTTACCATAACCTCAGCATTGGGTACACAGATTCGCGAAGTGCGCAGCGGCGAAGGGTTTAAATATATGAGCACGCTCAATACACATTTCGGCCTTGGCCAAGATACCGAGATTGCCACCCTTACCATTGCTTGGCCTTCTGGCATCGTTGACACTCTGGAAAACGTTGCGGTAGATCAGGTTATTTCGGTGGTGGAAGGCTCTACCGTACTCGGTTTGAACGAGAGTGTTACCAACAATCTTATCCTTTATCCCAATCCGGCACAGCACGTTCTAAACCTTGGCGATACCACAGATTTTACAAACCCTTCCTATTTCATTTTTGATATGCAGGGCAGAAAATTGATGGGTGCGCCATTGGATGCAAACGCAATCGACGTTTCTACTTTGGCAACAGGCAATTACATCCTGAAAATACAAGACGGCAACACCTTAAAATCGCAGCGTTTTATTAAAAGGTAAATTTTCAGAGGAATGAACACCAAAAAAAAGCTTACAGATCTTTTTTAAATCTCTGTAAGCTTAAAATAATACTATCAGAAATGTGTTTGTTTTTTAGCTTAGTTCTTTGTTGGCGGTAGTTTTTATTTATCAATTCCACACTACTTGACTTTGATTTTTATCATTAAGTGAAACCAAAAAAGGCTTTGGTGTACTTCCATCAAAAACCAGTTTGGATGAAAATAGTAATTTTTCATCGTTCCAAAATGCTACCCAATGTGGCGTGAACGGTTTTGATTGCTCAAGTAGTGTTTGACGCGTTCCGCTTTTATTTATCCGCTCAAAAGTCCTTTTTCCCCAATAGGCAAATAGCAGATTTCCGTTTTTATAATCGGCATCAAATATTTGGTTTCTGTTCAAAGGTGCGTCTTTAATATTGTTGTCTATTAATTGATTCCATTGTTCCACTATGCTTCCGTCTTGTCGAGTCAAAAAACAGGCGTTATTTCCTAATAAGAGAATTTGATTGTTTTCAACCGCTCTAATTCTCTTTACGGGTTGATCAAAGTCGAAATATTTTTGGGGTTTTTCGCCTTTTTTTAGAGTGTGAATTTCAGGATATTTTCCAAAAACCATTTGATTGTCGGATAGCATAAAAAAGCCACCTTCTCCAATTCGCCAATCGTCTTTAAACCAGTTCCAAATAATTTTTGGCGTTTTACCGATTGTTGTTTTCATCAACCTTACTTCAAATTCTTGGGTAGCTTGTATATGCCTTCTTTCAATGATATAAATCTCGTTTTGCTTATTGTAAAGCATATAATCACTTGCAGGATATTCTGATTGGATAAAGACTTTCGGCTCTGATTTTTTATTCCAAACCATAATACAGGCGTGGTGGTTGGGGTCGTTAATCGGGTTGATATAAGACCAAAGAACATTCTCTCCTACGGTTATCATATTGCCCGTTGGATGTGCAAAAGCAAACGGCACTAAAGTGAGCGTTAATAAGGTTAATAGTAAGGATTTAATTTTCATTGTATTCTATCGGTTCTTAAATTACCGCCGATATGCGGATAAAGGCAACTTTTGCTTTTATTCCAATTATATGCTATACTGTTTAGCTCCAAATATAAATAAAAACTCACCTACTTCTCCTCTACCGCCATAAACGTTTTGCCCACTGTGATAGTATAGTGCCATCAACCAATGTATATTTTATAGGGCAAAGTGATTCGAATATTAATTCTTATCGGTTTTTGCTCTTCGAGGTCTGGGGCGTTGGGGGTAGATGTGGGCGGTTTAACGGACCGTTACCGCCATAATTCCACTAAGTATACAATGGCGAAAATCCAACCGAGGTATAAAAAAGTATAGCCTAGCGCATATACTACAGCGATTCCCAAATTATCTTTTGTTTTTAATGATTTGGAAAAAACCAGTCTCAACGCTCTAAAAAAGACCCAATAAAGCATTGCTAAAATGATGAATATAGATATCCAGAAAAACGCTTCAAGAACTAGCAAAAGAAAGAAAAAAAGAATAGCCATCGCTACCCAGAGCAAAATGGAAATTATGAAGCCACTAACGCCCTCATCAGAAACGATGCTGGGCATATCAATATCTGGCAATTCTCCTGAGGAAGGAATAAACTCGCCTGTTTTAAAATTTCTAAATTTTGGATAGTCATCCTTTAGATTGATTCCTTTGTAAAGCCCATAGGCCATAAATAAAAAAAGCACCACACCTATAATGCTTAAGGAAATATAGAGGTTTGAAGAGATGCTTCGATAGTAATTTACACCAGTAAGATAAACGGTTAAAAAGGTTACTCCTATTACAACAAGCGAGACTATAAAAACAAAGCGTCCCTGTAAGTAAGTGTGTTTTGGCCTCAAATTAGTTTAAATGTATTAGAAGTTTATAAATTATTTCAACCTTTCCAAAACGCCCTTGCGCTTCACTATATTTTTATAATCCCACTGTATATCCCTGGATTTTTCAAGCCAACGTTTTAACTCCTCGGTATTTATTTCCGCTACAGATAGGTAAAACCTTGAGGCATCCTTAAATTTTTTGCCCCTTACGTCCAAAAGCTCTTCGCCAAAATCTGCTCCGCTCCAAAACATAAGCCGTAGCCCTCTTTTCTCTTTACTATAGCCCGTTATTGGGTTAGCGTCCAAAAACCAAACAGGGTGCCCGTGCCAGATCTTGTTTTCGGCCTCGGGCAGATGCGTACTGATTTCTCTTGAAAGCACTCCGCAAATAGCTTTATCTGCTTCTGTTTGCGAATGGTTGTAGGCTGAAATGTCTTTTGATATGGCTGTCATAAGCTTAGGGTTTAGATGAATTTTTCGCCTCAATCCACCTGCTCAAATATTTGGTGCTCTGCATACTGTGGTGCTGTAATAGCTGCCCAATAAAGTTGTGTTGCCGATGCTGCGCTAGGTTAATTATAAGGCCGTGAATTTGTTTTTTGAAAGCGGAAGAATAAAGGTTTTTCTGAAAACGTTTTGCAATGATTTCAAAACCGTTTTGTTTTGCTTGGTTCCAAAGGTTTTCCTTGGAATATAATTTTACGGCAGCACTTATAAAATCTTCACTTGAAGTTGCAATAATACCACCAAAAGAATGTTCGCCGTGCATCCCTTCCGCTCCTATTGCTGTAGTTATCGATGGCAGTCCAAAGCGCATCGCATCCAAAAGTTTTCCCTTTAATCCCGCGCCAAATCGTAAGGGGGCCAATTGCACCCGATAATTTTTCATCACGCCTTCCACATCCGGTGCCCAGCCTTTTACAATAAAACCTTCGTTTACATTGTGCAGTTGAAGGATTTGCTGGGGAGCATAGGCTCCATAGATATGGAGCTCCGCTTTGGGAAGCGGTTTTTTTATTGCGGGCCAGAGCTTTTTCAATTGCAATACCGAATCTACATTGGGTGCGTGAAGCAAATTGCCGATTGCGAGAAAATTTTGCCGCTCCTCAAAAGTGGGAGTGCTTTCGGAAACTGCTGCTACCAAAAACGGCAAATAATAAAGTATCTCCGAAGCAATCTTAAACCTGTTTTGTAACAGTTCCATTTCATATTCTGAAATGATAAGCGACAGATCGCATCTCAGGATGCTGGCCAGTTCGCGTTTGGCGGTTTCTGAAAATAGATTTGCTTCAGAAATAGTTTTGACATTCTTTACCGCCTCTTCCCTAGCCTTTCGCAGAAAATGTAAATCTTCGGTATCGAGAATTTTTAAGGCTTTCGGGCAATTTTCCGAAACCCGCCAGCCGAATTGTTCCTCGGTTATGTAGCGGTCAAAAACGACGATTTCGGGGTTCAATTTTTTTATAAATTCATCAAAGGAAACATCGTTCAACTTAATATTTTGTATTGAAATATGCTGCCTTTGAAGGTTTGCAGTCTTTTCGGAAACGGCAGCTGTACTGGCAAAGGTGATTTGGTACTTTTCTTCCTTGAATAATTCGATCAATTGCATCATCCTACTACCCGCAGCAGTGGTGCTGGGCTCGGGAAAGGTGTGGCCGATCATTAAAAGTTGTTTCAAGTTTTTGGTTTCGAATTACAGGTTTCGGAATAAAAAAATCTATCGGTTGGTTAAAATCCGTAAAGCTCGCACATCATTCCGAGATTGAAGAAAGCCGTAAGTGCTCCGAGAAAAAGCATTGCACTTACAAAAAGCGTGGCCAATATTACGATTTTATTTTTTGAGTGGTAATTTATATAATTGAGCGCCACTTGAAATAACAGTGCAATTGCCTGGGCAGACAACATACGCTGGGCACAGACAATTACGGGTTCTTTGTAGTAAAGAAAATAAGTGGCCACCATCAATACGATATATAGTGCTGTTATTCCGAAAAGGACTGTTTTTGGAAATTTGAAGCGTTGGGAGTTGGTCATAGCGCAAGGTTTTATCCAAAGATAATTATTAAACGTAAGTATCGCCAAAAAACAAAAGCCTTTCGGAGAAGTAAGTCTTCCGAAAGGCTCTTAACAAAGGATAGTGAAACCTATTGTTGCAACTTATATGGCGCTATTATTCAAAAAATTCAGAACACGGGGTGTTGGTAAAAGTAAGGTTGTATGAGGAATAATTGGGGTTTGAAGTTTGGCCGCCAAGCAATCTGCCGTACACACCGCAGGATGCAAGATCCTTAAATTGGGTATCGTGTACGCTCAGTTTGGCATTGTACCAAAGATCAATTGCACCTTTGTTGGTACTTGGGTCCTCCCCCGCATTGCTTATGGTAGCAAATGCGATTTCATTCATCGGGTTGGTGCCGTCTATCTTAATGCCCACCCAGGAGCCGGGGGTATTGGACACCCCTTTAATGGTTATGGGATTCGCTGCATTTCCTACCATTTTCAATCCCCCTGTATCACGGATATTTATCTCGGTGCCGGGCGACATTTCTATGGTTACTCCCGGTTCAATGGTCAACTCGCCTCTTGCATTTACGCCGCTAATACCGGTATTGAGCACTCGGTATGGTACATTTACTTTCTTCCAAACGCTGGAGTTCTCAAATTCAGCCGAATAATTGTAAAGCAAGACCCTGTCCAGATCGTTACCCGAATAATTATCGGTTGCCGAAGTTTGGGTGGCATAAACGGTATTTATAAGCAATGGATTTGCATTGCCGCTGAAGACGTTATTTTGCAGCGTGAGACGTGTATTTCTATATACCGCATTTAAGCCAGAGGTTTGACTGTTAATTACAGTACAATTTTTTAACGTTAGAGCTCCATCGGCATATACAATAACATTCCCGCGGTCGCCATTGCTATTAAAAGCTTGACCGCCACCATAACTAACGGTGACAAATTCCATAATATTTGATGAATTTTCACTTTCCACAAAAATCCCACGCCATGAACCACGGGTTGGCTGGGTTCCAGTAAATACGATAGGCTTATTGGCAGTACCCACTGCTTGGATTGAAGATACATTTTCTCTCAAAATAAGTCCGGAATCTGGGGTGAAAGCAATAACAACACCTGGCTCTACAATTAAATTGGCTCGAACCTGTGAAACACAGCTCACGATATAATCTATTGGAGCGTTTGGATTGTCTACCAAAGTTCTGTTCTCGAGGAAATAATCACAGTCCAATTGGATAGGATCTACGTTCACGGGCGGTTCAACAGGATCGTCGCTGGAGCAGGAAGCCGCTATCAAGGCAAGTGAACACAACACTAAAAGACTTAGCTTTTCGGAAGCATTTTTCAGTAGTTTTTTCATAATTAAGTGTTTTAATATTTAAAGGTTTTCAATATTCTTTGCACAAACCTACTCATCACCCGTACAGAAAAAAACAGCCACTTAGCATATGACGGCTGTGGGTTAGAATTTGGAAAAAAGCTATTAGCAATACCAAATACTCAATAAAAACCACCAAATACTAAAATTTCAAAAAACCTTAGCAAATAGAATGGTATTTTAGCTAATTGATGAAAAAATCCTTTTTAATAGTCTTCATTGTCTTAGGAAATCTATGGCAACTTTCTGCACAGATAGCAGCAGATTCTATCGTGGGAGAATTGAAGCTACTTAATAATTCTGAAGTAAAAGCACAGCGTACTTCTCTTCAAGCAACATTTGAAGAAGTACAAAATACTCCCGAATGGAAACCTTATGATGCGAATTACGAAAATGAACCCGAAACCGCCATTTGGTTAAAATTTGAACTCGAGAACCGATCAAATGATACGCTGCCCATTTATTGCTTTACCGCACACGATTATGCCTACGTGTATCAACAAGTAGGTACGGATTTTAAAACTTTTAAGAATGGTAATTTAGTCCCCCTCAATAAACGCAGCAATAAGAGAGAATTTTATATCACTGAACTCGTGCTGCCACCTTCCGAAAAATCGCAAGTTTTCATAAGAGTCAACAGTACTAGAAAAATAAGAAATGGAAATGTCGCGCTTTTTACAAAAGCATATTATTTAGAATTTGCCAATAACTATATCGAATCCGAAAAGCATTCGGTAGCGTTTATGGTTTTTTATATACTCTCATTATTTACCATTTTTCTATTTGGAGTGGTTTTTTGGTTGCGGACGCGTCATAACCTCTATGCCTATTATTTGGCCTACATATTCTTTCAATTGGTCTTTGCATTTGCTGCCTTGAGAGGAACAACCGTTAGCGTTGGCAATTTCTTTCTCCATATATCCTATCGTGCGGGTACGTTACCAGAGGCTTCCCAGTTTCTATTTATTGGCTTTTACATCTTTTTTATCATCAATCTGCTGGAAATTAAAAAGTATAACCAATCCCTCACTAAGGCCCTTAACTATTTTGGATGGTTCTGTTTTCTCTACGGATTAACTATTTTTATTTACTTAATATTCTGGAAAGATGCTGCCATTTCTAGTGACATAACCACCACCATACGGTTTATAGTATTGCCATTGAATTTGGTAATGCTCATTTGGATCATTTATAAAGTAAAGCATCCTTTATTGAAGTACTTTGTAGTGGGCCACAGTTTCTTTTTTATTGGTGCGGTTCTGGCTTCCTATGTTATGATAACCAAAAGCAATCACCACCCAGAGAGCATTTTTAATTTTCCCTATGCACCCACTATAATTTTTCAGGCAGGCTTACTTGCCGAAGTTTTCTGTTTTGCATTTGCTTTGGGAGAAAATATTTTCCTGCTTCAAAAAGAAAAGGAAACCACCAGCCAAAACCTAATTACACAATTACGAAAAAACCAACAGCTTCAAGAGAATATGCGCGTGGAGCTGGACAGAAAGATAAACCAAAAGACCGAGGAGTTGATCCAACTCTATTCAAAAATTGAAAAACAAAAAGAAGAACAACTTAAAAACTCTTTTACCCAAAAGTTGCAGGAAATGGAAATGCTTGCCCTTCGATCGCAGATGAATCCGCATTTTCTTTTCAATAGTCTCAATTCCATAAAACATTTAATTATGACCTCGCGCAATGAGGATGCCATTTCATATTTAGATGATTTTTCAACCTTACTACGCAGCATCCTCTACAACAGCAACCGTGAAATCATTTCGGTGGAAGAAGAACTTGAAATAATAAAACTTTATCTTTCCTTGGAAAAAAATAGAATGGGCGATGCCTTCAACTATACCATCGATGTATCCTCAATCGAAGAACTCTCGCAGTTCAACATACCGCCCCTTTTACTCCAACCTTTTGTTGAGAACGCCATTTGGCACGGGTTAAGGCCGAGCCAGAGCGGCCAAAAGTTGCTGAAGATTACCTTTGATACCAGCGATATTTTAAAAATAATAATTGAAGATAACGGCATAGGCAGAAAAGCGAGCAGCACTGAAAATAAGATGCATAAATCCATGGGAATGGAGATTACCAGAGAACGGTTGGCGTTGTTCAACCATTCAAATGAAACGTCCATAAAGCTTGAAATAATAGATCTGGAAAGTGAAAATAAACCCTTGGGGACAAAAGTTGTATTAACCTATTTTTATTCATAAAATGACTAAAGTAATCATTATTGACGACGAGGCACATTGTACGGAGGTCCTTGCCAATCTCATCAAAAAGGTACATTCAGATTATGAAATATTGGGCATTTTCACCAACCCGATCGAGGGACTGCTATATATTCAGAACAACCCGCCAGACTTGCTTTTCCTAGATATTGAAATGCCCAACTTAAACGGTTTTGCGTTGCTGGACAAACTTTTGCCCATAGATTTTGACATTATATTCACAACGGCTTATGACCGATATGCCATTCGTGCTTTTAATTATAGCGCCATCAACTATCTCTTAAAACCCATTTCGGAGCGAAATATAGTGGCGGCACTCGCCAATTGGGAAAAGAGAAGAAAGAAAATCAGTACTGAACAGTGGCGATTGCTTCAAAGCAGCTTTGAAAAATCGAATAAGGAATGTACTAAAATTGCACTCCCCACGGGAATAGGTTTTAATATTGTAGAGATAAAGAACATAATGCGCTGCCAGTCTGATAATAACTACACCAACTTTTTCTTACAGGACGGTACAAAAATTTTGATTAGCCGCACCCTGAAAGAAATAGATGATATACTTTCAGAGCACAAGTTTATAAGAGTGCATCAATCACATCTTATAAACCCCAAGTTTGTAAAAGGAATTTTAAAACAGGATGGCGGTAGTTTAATTATGAGCGATAATATTGAAATACCCGTATCCAGACAGAAGCGAATACAGATCAATGAGATTCTGGAAACCATGCTTCGCTTTAAATAGATAAGTACAATCAAAAACTACAGCGGAAAAGGAAGTTATTTTAAACCCTCCAAATAAAAATCCATTCCGCATCTCTTCAAATTCGCTAAATACTATCTGCAGGGAGTGGCAATTAAACCACCTCCGCGTAAAGGTCAAAATCTTCGGCGGCCGTAATTTTCACAGTACAAAATTCGCCGGTTCGCAGATAGCCCTCTTCGGCATTGATCAAAACCTCGTTGTCCACATCGGGACTGTCAAATTCGGTTCTTCCCACAAAATAGCCGCCTTCTTTTCGGTCTATCACTACTTTGAATTCCTTTCCTATTTTCTGTTGGTTCAATTCCCAAGAAATCTGCGACTGTATTTCCATAATCTGGTTGGCGCGATCCATTTTAACCTCTTCCGGCACGTCATCCTCAAGATTGTAGGCGTGCGTATTTTCTTCGTGGGAATAGGTGAAACAGCCCAAACGCTCAAAGCGCATCTCTTTTACCCATTGTTTTAGGGTTTGGAAATCTTCTTCAGTCTCCCCCGGATAGCCGACGATTAACGTGGTTCTGATTGCCATTTCTGGAACTGCCGCCCTAAATTCTTCCAATAATTTGGTAGTTTTCGCCTTCGTGGTACCGCGACGCATCGATTTCAAAATAGAATCTGAAATGTGCTGCAGCGGAATATCCAGATAATTACAAATCTTGGGCTCGGTGCGCATCACTTCCAAAACATCCATCGGGAAACCCGTTGGGAAGGCGTAGTGCAAACGGATCCATTCAATCCCTTCAACCTTTGCGAGCTTTTGGAGCAGTTCTGCAAGGTTTCGTTTTTTATATAAATCTAAGCCATAATAGGTTAAATCCTGGGCAATTAAAATGAGTTCTTTTACCCCTTTGCCTGCAAGTTTTTCGGCTTCCGTTACTAAATCCTCCATAGGCGTGCTTCGGTGCTGTCCACGCATAATGGGGATTGCGCAGAACGAACACGGCCGATCGCAGCCTTCGGCTATTTTGAAATAGGCATAATTTTTTGGAGTAGTTGTAATTCGTTCGCCAATCAATTCGTGTTTGTAATCGGCGCCCAGCGCTTTTAAAAGTCCGGGAAGTTCGGTAGTGCCAAAATATTCATCCACATTCGGGATTTCCTTTTGCAGATCTGGCTTGTATCTTTCCGAAAGACAGCCCGTAACAAAAACCTTGTCCACCAAACCGTCTTCCTTTTTCTGCACAAATTCAAGAATGGTATTTATACTTTCCTCTTTTGCATTGTTTATAAACCCGCAGGTGTTTATTACCACAATATTCCCTTCCTCTTCGTGCACTACCTCTTTATTGCTGGCGCGCAACTGGCCCATCAGAACTTCGCTGTCATAGACATTCTTGGAGCAGCCCAGGGTAACTACGTTTATCTTGTTTTTCTTTAGGGTTTTGGTACGCATTGTTGAATTTTGGATTTACGAATTACGATTTACGATTTTTGAATTTCAAAAAGCGTGCAAAGATACGACTAAATAAAATAAACAAATGCCAAATTCCAATTACTGCCAACTGCGACTGAACACTACGACTTTTTAAGTAACTTTACATTTCAAAAAAATAATTAAAAATGAAAAAAATAACATTCCTGCTGGCCTTTCTCTGTGCCGGCTTCCTGTTCGCACAAAAAACAATGACACCCGAGCTTTTATGGCAGGTGAAAAAAGTTAGCCCTATCGGGATCTCTCCTGACGGAAAAGAACTTTTTTATAAAGTTTCAATTCCAAATATGGAGGAAAACAGTTTTGATTCCAAGTATTATAAGATGCCCGTTACTGGTGGTAATTTTACTGAAATTTCCAAAGAAGAAGCAAAGGTAACCGACAAAAATCTTTCGCCAAACGGACAGTACCTTTTAATAGACAAACCCGTTCAGATAAAAGAGGTGACCGGAAAGGATATCTATAACGACCTCCCAAAAAGTGATGCCTATGTTTATACTTCCTTGGATTATCGCCATTGGGATACGTGGAACGACGGTACCTACAATCACGTTTTTTATAAAGATGTAAACACCGGTGCCGAAACCGACATTACACCAGGCCAGCCGTATTACACGCCCCAAAAACCTTTTGGTGGCGACGAGGATTACATTTGGGGTCCAAAGGGTGAAAATATATACTACGTAAGCAAAAAGAAAGCAGGAACCGATTATGCCGTAAGTACAAATACCGACATATATAAATACAATCTAAGCACCAAACAGACCGAAAATATTACAGAAGAAAACAAAGGCTATGACACCCAGCCAGCATTTTCAAAAGAAGACGCTTTGGCGTGGCTACAGATGGCAACCGATGGCTATGAAGCAGATAAAAATGATATTGTAGTATTGCAGGGCGGTGTAAAACAAAACCTAACCAGCCAGTGGGATGGAACTGTAAATGGTTTTATTTGGGCAGATAATAACAAAGACATTTATTTTACCGCTCCCGTAGATGGAACAAAGCAAATTTTTAAGGTTGATTATCCCGGGAAAACCCGAAAAATGCCAGTTGTTGAACAACTTTCAAAAGGGCAATTTGATGTTACGGGCATTGTTGCGGAAAATAATGGGCAGCTGATTGTTACCCGCACCGATATGAACCATGCTTCGGAAATTTTTTCTTTTGATTTAAAGAACAGGACTTTTAGACAGCTTACCCAAGTGAACAATGAGTTCTACGGAAAACTTGATTTGCCAACGGTTGAAAAAAGAATGGTTACTACTAAGGATGGCAAACAGATGTTAGTTTGGATAATTCTTCCGCCAAACTTCGATAAAAACAAAAAATACCCGACCTTGCTTTATGCACAGGGTGGACCGCAATCGGCGCTTTCCCAATTTTATTCTACGCGATGGAATTTCCAGTTAATGGCTTCACAAGGTTATATAGTTGTGGCACCCAACCGTCGCGGAATGCCCGGGCACGGCGTGGAGTGGAATGAAGCCATCAGCGGCGATTGGGGCGGCGGCGCGATGCAGGATTACCTTGATGCGATTGATGATGTTGCCAAAGAACCATATGTTGACAAGGACCGATTGGGCGCTATTGGTGCAAGTTTCGGGGGTTATTCCGTGTTTTGGTTGGCAGGAAATCACGACGGGCGTTTTAAAACTTTTATTGCACACGACGGCGTTTTTGACACCCGTGCTATGTACGGAACAACTGAGGAATTATTCTTTGTAAACTACGATATGGGCGGTGCTTATTGGGAAAAAGACAATGCCAAGGCACAGAAAGCCTATAATGAATTCAACCCTACAACCTATGTTGATAAATGGGACACCCCGATTATGATTGTGCAGGGCGGAAAGGATTACCGTGTACCTATTGAACAAGGCTTGGGTGCTTTTCAAGCAGCACAATTAAAGGGAATAAAGAGCAAACTGGTTTATTTTCCCGACGAAAACCACTGGGTGTTGCAGCCACAAAATGCACTGGTTTGGCAACGTGAATTTTTTAATTGGCTGAAGGAAACCCTTTAAATAGACGTTAGACAAAAGTTTAAAAACAGCCACGAATTCACGAATATATCTATTCGCGAATTCGTGGTTTTATTTATCCGCCATACGGATTGAAGGTATCAAAAAGATTGAGAAGGCTGGTTTGTGATAAATGAAAAATTAGAATGAGAATAACGTAAAAAATAATGTACCCTTTTTTAAAATATTCCTTCTTAATAAAATAAAGTCCTAAAGAAATTAAGAATAAAAGAGGTGGAATAAAAGACAAATAAGGAAAGGCAATATATTTATACAAATCCAAAGGCATCAACGGATTTGGAAGAGGTTTAATATAATATTGAAGTATTTTGATAGCGTGATAACCCGTAAGAATACCAATGTAGCCCGTTAAAACCCATATTATATATTTAAAGAGCTTACTATCTTTGTTAGGGGTTTCTGTTTTCATCTATTTAAAGAATGAATCTACAAACTCAAACTTGTTGAATACCTGAAGATCCTCCATTCCTTCTCCTACTCCAATATATTTTACCGGAATCTGAAATTGGTCACTAATTCCGATGACCACTCCGCCCTTTGCAGTTCCGTCAAGTTTTGTAACGGCAAGGGAGGTAACTTCGGTTGCAGCGGTAAATTGCTTGGCTTGTTCAAAAGCATTTTGACCCGTAGAGCCGTCCAATACCAAAAGTACATCGTGCGGCGCATCGGGAATCACCTTTTGCATTACGCGTTTCACCTTTGTAAGCTCGTTCATTAGGTTTACTTTGTTGTGTAGTCGTCCTGCGGTGTCAATGATAACAACATCGGCATTTTGGGTTACAGCGCTTTGTAATGTATCAAAAGCCACACTGGCAGGGTCACTGCCCATACTTTGCTTTACAATTTCAACGTCAGTTCTGTCTGCCCAGATCTGCAATTGATCAATTGCCGCTGCACGAAAAGTATCCGCAGCACCCAACACTACCTTTTTTCCAGCCTTTTTAAATTGATATGCAAGCTTACCGATAGTGGTTGTTTTTCCCACACCATTTACTCCCACTACCATAATAACATATGGTTTTTTGTTTATTGGAATTTCGAAATCTGTGGCGTTTCCGGAATCTATTTCGCTTAAAAGACCAGCTATTTCCTCACGGAGAATTCTATTCAACTCATCGGTTCCAACGTATTTATCCTTGGCAACACGACCTTCAATCCTATCAATTACCTTAAGGGTTGTGTTTACGCCAACGTCACTGGAAACAAGAACTTCTTCCAAATTGTCCAAAACATCATCGTCAACTTTGCTCTTTCCCGCAACAGCTTTGCTTAGTTTATCAAAAAAGGAAGTTTTGGATTTTTCAAGCCCTTTATCGAGGGTTTCCTTTTTCTCTTTAGAAAATATTTTTTTGAATAAACTCATATTAAAAATTCAAGGTTTCAGGTTTCAAGTTCCAAGTTGTTTACTCGGTTGCGCAACTTTTTCAAAGTTTAATCTCGCGTTCCTTCCCTTAAAAAAGGGGAAGGTGGCTTTGAAATTGCCTTTAGGACGATTTCAAAGACGGAAGGGGTCAGCAAAAATACGAAAAGCCACCTTCGCAAAAAAGTGGCTTTTTCTCAATATTTTAAGCTGGTTATTTTTTGTTCAACCAGTCGTTTACAAATTCTGGAGCCATGATAGCTTCAGTAAATGTATAAGCTCCTGTTTTTGGCGATTTAACCATTTTTATTGCTTTGGTTAAACGCTTTGAACCTGTTTGTAACGATGCTACTGATTTCTTTGCCATGACTTATATTATTTAATCTCTTTATGAACCGTCATTTTCTTCAGGATTGGGTTGAATTTTTTCAACTCCATTCTGTCCGGTGTATTCTTTTTGTTTTTGGTGGTGATGTAACGTGAAGTTCCAGCTTGACCAGACTCCTTGTGCTCTGTGCACTCCAAAATCACTTGTACTCTATTTCCTTTTTTAGCCATTGTAACAGACTTTATTGATTATTGCAATTATTTAGTTAAAAAGCCTTTTTCGCGGGCTTCTTTCATAACCGCAGAAATACCTTTTTTATTAATGTCTTTTATAGCAGAAGCTGAAACACGAAGGGTCACCCACTTGTCTTCTTCTGGAATATAAAAACGCTTTTTAAGCAAGTTTACATCAAACTTACGTTTGGTTTTGTTCATTGCGTGCGATACGTTATTTCCAACCATCGCTTTCTTTCCGGTAAGTTCACAAACTCTTGACATTCCTTAACCTTTTTAAGTTATTTTTAAAACAGGGTGCAAATTTAAGTAATTCTTTTGTGATGTACAACAAAAGAAAATTAGTTTTTTGAAATTTCTTTTAGAAGCATTTCGAAAGCTTTATTTATTGTCTTTTTAATAACGCGAAAACGGTCATTTCCAAAGCTGAACTTTTCTGAAACAATTCCTCTGGGCGAAGCAATAGCAATACATACCGTGCCAACTTCATCTACGGCATCGCCTTTTGTTGGGCCAGCAATTCCAGTGGTTGCAATAGCAAAATCTGTGTTGAAAAGCTTGCAACAATTCGCCGCCATGCTTTCTGCCACTTCAATACTCACAACAGTATATTCTTCTATTAAGGAAGAAGGAACCCCAAGAATCTGTGTTTTTAGTTCTGTTTTATACGGAACAATACCTCCCAAGAAAAAAGATGATGCGCCTGCTTCGGAAGTAATCTGTTCGGCAATAGCGCCTCCAGAACAACTTTCAGCTAAACTTAAAGTCTGATTTTTTTGATTGAGAATGTGCGCAATTCTGCCAACAATACTGGTTTCGTCTTCATAGCCAATGGCGATATCCGAAAGCATTTCACTTAAAACTTCCATTCTTGAATTAACGCTTTCCTGTAAATCCGACTCATTATTTCCGCTAGATGACAATCTTAAACGAACTTTCCCCAAGGAGGGCAAATATGCAAGTTTTATATTTTTTGGCAAGCTGTTTTCCCAATCGGCGATTCTTTCAGCAATAGCACTTTCGCCCAATCCATAGGTTAGAAGAGTTTTGTGATAAATATGCGGCCTATTGAAACGCTTAGTTACTCGCGGCAAAACTTCTTCCTGTAACAAATGCTTCATCTCATAGGGCACACCAGGGAGTGACACAAAAACACTTTCATCATTTTCCATCCACATTCCTGGAGCGGTACCATAAAGGTTCATTAACACAGTAGCTTTGGAAGGAACCATTGCTTGGCGAAAATTTGCAGGCAAAGGCTTATTGAGCTGGTATTTTTCAAAAAGATGCTTTACGTTTTCAATCACACTTTGATTTTCGATCAAAGTATCACTAAAAAAATCACAGAAGGTCTGCTTGGTTATATCGTCTTTGGTAGGCCCCAAACCCCCAGTGATAATAACTAAATCAGCGTGCTTTTTTGCATCCTCGAATGCTTGCAGAATATGTTGCCTTTCATCTTGTACCGAGGTAATCTGATAGACCTTTACCCCAATCCTGTTCAATTCTTTTGAAATATAAGCCGAATTGGTATCAACGATCTGGCCTATGAGAATCTCATCGCCTATGGTAATAATTTCTGCGAGCATGTTATAGTTGGAAGTCTTCTCTCAGTTCGTCAAACACGTGGTTTAATGTGCCAAGCACATTTTCCAGGTGCGGAAGAACTGTAGCTTTGCTTTTGGATGTCTTTGACCACGCCTCGATACTTGTAATATCCTTCAGCGCATCTATACCGAACATTTCAATGTTTGGTTTCATTTTATGGGCAAATTGATATGCCAATTCCCTGTTTTCATTCTCAATAGCTTCTTCCATGGAATGTAAATCAGGAGGGATTTCGTCTAAAAATGTTTGTGCCAAAATCTTTAAGAAATCTTGATCCCCATCAGCGATTTCACTTAGATTTTCCTTTGCATAATATTTGGTCATCTTACTTAACTTTAATGGAAAACATTTCTGCTTCCCCAATGTATCCCGTTAACATATCATCAGCTTTAACGCTACCAACGCCTGCGGGAGTGCCCGTAAAGATAATGTCCCCAATTTTCAAGGTAAAATATTTTGAAATATATTCGATTAAAGCATCAATTTTCCACATCATCAGCATTGAATTGCCATTTTGAACATTTTTTCCATTCTTTTTTAAGCTAAAATCTATGTTATTTATATCTGCAAATTGCTCCTTATCCATGAAGTTTCCAATAACTGCAGAACCGTCAAACGCTTTTGCTTTTTCCCAGGGCAACCCCTTTTCCTTTAATTCTGTCTGTAAATCGCGTGCCGTAAAATCAATTCCCAAACCGATTTCATCGTAATATTTATGGGCGAATTTTTGGTCAATGTGTTTCCCAATCCTATTAATCCTAACTAGCAATTCTACTTCGTAATGTACATCATTTGAAAACTCTGGAATAAAAAACGGCTGTTTCTTTAATAATATTGCAGTGTCGGGTTTTAAAAAAATAACCGGGTCGGTTGGTTTTGCGTTGTCCAGTTCTTTAATGTGGTCTGCATAATTTCGACCTATACAGATTATCTTCATTATAAATTTAGAATTTTGTATTTAACTTTTGAAGCCGAATGCGGGTGAGCACCTGCTTAGTGTACAAAGGAAAATCGGCATTCAGCAACCAGCCAAAGTAGCCGGAGTCTTTTTCCAAAATTTCAGTTACCAAATTTCCCTTATACTTTCCAAAAGAGAAAATCTCGATACCGTCTTCGTTATAACTTATAAAACCTGCAAAATCGGCATGATCGCGGTGTGAACTGAAATCGGCCAAATAATTGACATCGTTTTGAAGCTCCGGATACCTGTCCAATTGCGCCTTCAATACTTCGTAGGTTGCATTTGTATCGGCAGCGGCGCTGTGGGCATCGGTTAGATCCTTATTGCAGTAAAACTTATAGGCAGCCTCGAGTGTGCGCTTTTCCATTTTGTGGAAAATAGTCTGCACATCTACCGAAAGGGCTTTTTTCATATCAAAATCCACTTCGGCTCGGAGCAATTCCTCAGCCAGCAACGGAATGTCAAAACGGTTGGAGTTGAACCCGCCCAGGTCGCTATCCTTAATCAACGCATATATTTTTGGCGCCAATTCCTTAAAGGTTGGTTCGTTGGCAACCATTTCATCAGTAATTCCGTGGATTGCGGAAGATTCTGCGGGAATGGGCATTTCTGGATTTACACGCCAAGTGTGGCTTTCCTTATTTCCGTTTGGAAATACTTTTAAGATTGCTATTTCAACAATTCTGTCTGTTGCAACATTGATTCCAGTGGTTTCAAGGTCGAAGAAACAGATTGGTTTTTTTAAATTGAGTTCCATTGTTTTTTTTTGTTTTGCAAAGATACTTTTTATTGAAGTTTTGAAGGAACTTTAAAAAAGAAAAGGGGATTTTGCTTCCAAAATCCCCTTTTACATTATAATATATGTGAAATTAAATTTCTCTGTTCACGTCCCATGCTTCCAAATAATCGGCGACGCGTTTTACGAATTGTCCACCCAAAGCACCGTTAACCACCCTGTGGTCGTAACTGTGCGAAAGAAACATTTTATGACGAATCCCAATAAAATCACCTTCGGGGGTTTCAATAACCGCAGGTACTTTTCTGATAGCGCCCAATGCGAGAATACCTACTTGCGGTTGGTTGATAATTGGCGTTCCCATGATGCTTCCAAAGGTTCCAACATTGGTAACCGTGTAGGTTCCGCCCTGTATCTCGTCTGGTTTCAGTTTGTTTTCGCGCGCACGGTTAGCAAGATCGTTCACCGCTTTGCTCATTCCTATAAGATTCAATCGGTCTGCATTTTTTATTACCGGAACAATCAGGTTTCCGTCAGGCAAGGCCGCGGCCATCCCCAGATTTATGTTTTTACGCTTAATAATATTGTTGCCGTCAACCGCAATATTCATCATCGGGAAGTCTTTCAGCGCTTTTGCAACCGCTTCCATAAATATTGGCGTGAAGGTTAAATTCTCTCCTTCGCGTTTTGCAAAGGCATTCTTCACTTTATTTCTCCAGTTCCAAACGTTGGTAACATCGCACTCCACAAAAGACTGCACGTGTGCTGAAGTTTGCGTACTTTCAACCATATGGTGGGCAATAAGTTTGCCCATTCTGGTCATTTCAACTATTTCATCCTCACCACTAACCGAAACCGGAGCTTTTGGTTTTGCGGGTTCAGCAGTTTGTGCTTTTGCAGTTTCAGGATTTTTGGCCTCCACTACTGTTTGTGGCTGGGGTGTTTCTGTTTTTGAAGAGGAACGGTTTTCAACATATTCCAAAATATCGTTTTTGGTTACACGTCCGTCTTTTCCGGTACCGGAAATCCCATCAAGTTCTGCTTGTGAAATATTCTCGGCAGCGGCAATGTTTTTCACCAAAGGCGAATAAAAGCGGTCGCCCGTATTTTCGATTGGAGCTTGGGTAGCTTGTTTGGCGGTTTCCACTTGCTTTTCAACTTCCTTCACAACTTCTGGGGAAGGAGTGCTTTCAGCAGTCGTTTTCTCAGTGCCGTTGCTTCCGGCAATTTCAATTATGGCAATGGTCTGGCCCACTTGAACCACATCATCAACGTTAAAAAGTTTTTCAACCAAAACGCCATCTACCTCGCTGGGCACTTCGCTATCCACCTTATCGGTAGCGATTTCAAGAACGGCCTCATCAGCCTCAATGGTATCGCCCACTTCCTTTAGCCAGTTGGTTAAAGTTGCCTCTGCAACGCTTTCACCCATTTTGGGCAGTTTCAATTCAAATTTTGCCATAATACTTTTTCAATGTCGAATTTGGTAAGCACAAATGCGCTTGTTTTAAAAACCTTGCAAAATTAGTTAAAATTTGTTCGTTCTTGGTTTCAAATTTCTTAAAAAACAACCACGCCGCCCTTTTCGTCGCTTTGGTCACTCCCTATTATAAAGTTGCAGCCCGAAGGACGTATGCGGAAAAGATTGTTTTTGTTCTTCAATTGTTTCATCAATTTGAAAATTTCAGCATAAGAAATATATTCTGCATCAAACACCACCAAGCTATTTTGTAAGGAAATCAGGGGATGCATATTTTTTGAAACCATTTGGAAAACAGTGGCTGTACATTCTGAAAGGTTTTCCAGCAATTCAATATTTTCGGTGAAGAAGTAATTCCGTTCCAAATTTGGAAGTGGTTCCACTTTTTTATCGAAAGAGATTTTATGTGCCGCTTTGGCCAAGGCAACCCCGGCAGAAACGGAACTTCCCAACAGAAAATTTTTGTTGAAATGCTTTTGGTAAAAAATCTGCATTGCGCCATAGAAACGTTCAAAATAGGCATCGTCCTTCTTGGTGCTTTCGCCTTTATAGTGAAGCACGGTAGTGTCACCAAAATAATGGTTTTGATATCCTGCCTTTGTTATTTTATATGAAAAATCTATGTCTTCACCATACATAAAATAGTCTTCATCAAACCCGCCCACTTGGTTGTAAATGCTTCTTTTCAAAAGCATAAAAGCTCCCACGAGCACCTCAACCGAGCCTTTTTCACTTTCAATTATATGATTTGCATAATATTTCTGTGTAAAACCGGTAAGTTTCATCAAAGAAACCTTTGGGGTAGGAAGGTTTCTTTTGCTTTCGGGCAGGAAGTTTCCTGTTCCATCCATCAAATAAACACCGAGCGCACCAATATTTTCGATACTCTCATAATATTCAATGGTTTTTCTAAAGGTATCTTCAGAGACAGCAGTATCTGGGTTCAGAATACAAACGTACTCGCCCTTTGCAACGGCTACGGCTTGATTGTTTGCTTTACTGAAGCCTACATTTTCCTTGTTTTCAATTAAAACTACATTTGGAAAAAGGGATTTTACCATCTGGCAGCTATCGTCCTTGGAGTCATTGTCAATAACAATGATTTCAGCATCCCAATATTTGGTAGCCTTTTGAACCGAACGAATGCATTGTTCCAAAAAATAACGAACATTATAATTAAGTATAACGACAGATAGTTTCAAAACTTACGTGCTTTTTAAAGAAGATTCAAAAGGAATACGATGTAAAATGCTTCGGCCAAGGGTAACCTCATCTGCATACTCAAGTTCATCGCCTACCGAAATTCCACGGGCAATGGTGGTGGTGGTTATATTGTAGGGTTCAATTTGTTTATAGATGTAAAAATTGGTTGTATCGCCTTCCATTGTGGAGCTGAGCGCAAAAATAAGCTCACGGACGTTTCCGGTCTTTACTTTTTCAACTAAGGAAGGAATCGTCAAATCGCCTGGGCCAATGCCGTCCATCGGGGAAATTTTTCCGCCCAAAACGTGGTAGTGTCCACGATATTGACTCGTATTTTCTATGGCCATTACATCGCGAATGTCCTCAACAACACAAACCAGTTGTTCATCGCGACGCGGATTTGCACAAATTTCACAGAGTTTTGTATCACTTATATTATGGCAATTTGCACAGAAGTTTATTTCCTCGCGCATTTTTACCAATCCAGCTGCTAATTTTTGTGATTGCTCCTTGGGCTGTTTAAGTAAATGAAGTACTAAACGAAGTGCCGTACGCTTGCCAATTCCAGGGAGTTGGGACATTTCATTCACCGCATTTTCAAGAAGTTTTGAAGAAAATTCCATAGCTTAATTCGTGCTGGCAAGTTAAAAAAAATGCTTCAGAAAAAGTGACTTTTCCTGAAGCATTCCTATTATAATAAAAACCTTTTATTTTATAAGAAGTTTTTTGGTTGCTGTCCCTTCTTCACTGTTAATGCGAACAAAGTACGTTCCGCTTGAAAGTGACGAAACATCAATTGAATATTTGTTTGAAATTAATTGTTTTGCTTCCTTAAGGAGAAGTTTTCCGGAAATATCAAAAACCCTGATTTCAGCTTTCATCGCCTTTGGTAAGGCAATGGTAAATTGAGAGTTTGCTGGGTTTGGATATAAAGACACGTTATTTTCAGAAATTCTATCTTCAATTCCCGCAACACCAGTCACCAATGGAGATGCCCAAAGGCCTCTTCCGTAAGTTCCTGCATACAGCAAGCCATCAACTTTGTTAATTTCCAACTCATTTACATATACATTTGGCAACAGGTTACTGTAAGGCTGCCAATCTGTGAAGGTATTGTCTATATAATAAATTCCGTAATCCATACCCAGATACAGTCCATCTTGACCATTATCATCCCATACTACCGCAAAAGCACTAAAATTTGGAAGGTTCTTTTTATAGTTTATCCAAGTTGCGCCTCCATCATTTGAAACCATTACACGGTTAGTTGAAGTTACGGCTACGGCAATTTTATTAGGGTCCGTAGGATGTATTGCTATTGAATTAATTGCTCCGCCAGCGCTTGTAGTTTGCACCCAATCGGTTGCTCCCCCATCAGTTGTTTTGAAAAGAAATGCCGATCTGGAAGCATACATTATTTGGTTATCGGAAGGTGCAATTTTTAAATTATCAAGATTTGCACCTAAATTTTGTGAAGCTGCCGTCCAGCTTCCACCAAAAGTTGTAGACTTGTAAACTACATTGTATCCTACATATATTACGTTATCAGTAATCGGATCTTGCTCAAATGGAGTAACCCAATTTCCTGATCCATTTCCAGGCTCGTTAAGGCCAGTATAGGAACTTCCTCCGTTATTGGAACGATAAAGTTGACCTCCCTGGGTAGTACCGTAAAATAAATTATTGTTGGTTTTATCTATAAATGATTCCATACCATCTGCTCCCAACCAATCTCTCCATCCAGTAGCGGCAGTATAAAACGAGGTGCCATTATCCTGGGAACCTCCTGAAACTATAACATCAGCTGTTTGTGAAACTCCTATTTTATAAAATTGACGAATTCCTAAACCATCGGTTAAATCTTCGTAATAATTGGCAGTAACTGTTCCTGTATTTGCAGCTTTAAAAACACCTCCATCGGTAACCGCAAATAGAGAAGTTCCGTAGAACTGAAGATCATCTACATCGGCGTGGCAGTAACCAATATTTTGAGAAGAAGCGTTTCCTGGAATCCAATCTGAAGTACACGAGAAATTAACACCCCCGTTTGTGGAGCGCCAAGTAAGGATTCCTGCAATATGCACTTCATTTACATCAGTGGGGTTAACCGCAATCCCCATATCGCGAGGAGCTTGACCGCTATTGTCATTTCCGCTAGTGCTATAACCAAAGAAGTTAAGGCCTCCGTGATTTAATTTTGTGAAGGAACTACCGCTATCATTGGAAGTATAAAACCCACCAAATCTACCACCGTTTGCTTCCAAAACATACACCACGTTTGCGTCATCTGCAGAAACACCAATCATTTTTGCCCCAGAGGTAAAACCGCCAATTGTAGTGAATGTGGCTCCACCATCTGTAGATTTATGAAAACCGCTTCCTGAAGCGTATACTACTGAAAGATCGCCTGGTTTAAATTCGACATCATAACCGCTATTGTCTCCTGAAACTACTTTCACCCAATTGGCACCGCCATCTGTGGTTCTATAAATTCCAGAGTTTTCAGAAGTACCAAATATCATGTTAGTATTAGACGGGTTGATTACTATCTTGTTTACCCTACTGCTTCCAATAGTTCCCAGAACATTCCAAGTGGCTCCAGCATCGGTTGATTTAAATATTTTTCCACTATTTGAACCAAAAAAATAGGTGTCAGAATCTGTTGGATCTATAGCAACTGAATAAACCGATAAGTTAGAGAAATAATCACTTAAAGGCGTCCAAGTCTGGGCGCCATCGGTGGTTCTCCAAACACCGCCGGTATTTGCGCCAACAATCATATGGTTTGCATCTCCCTCGTCTATAGCAAGACCCGTAATTCTACCTACACCTGGGTTCCATCCTGATGTAGCGTTCCAAGATGTTGGACCTAATTCTTGCCAGTTATCCGGAAGCACACGACGGCTGGATGCCGTTTCATTTAAATAAGCATTCCATTTTTGAAGTTCGTTTAAACGCTCCTCGGTTGTAGGAAGATACCCATCCTCTTTCACTCTTCTGAGAGCGTTGTACTCCCATCTTTTAAATTGTTTGTACCCACTTCCACGACCTTTGTCTTTATCGGCAAAGTAAGCTTCGGCACTGTCAATAATCTCTTGTACCTTATAGGTACCCGCATCAATCATCTCAAGGTATTCCTGTGCCTGAACGACAAAAGAACCAAAAAATAATGTAAAAAGTAGAAGTAATTTAAAACGCATCTTTTTAATTTTAAGGAAGTTATATAATTATTTAATCAAAGTTTTCAAATGTATTAAAAATTAAAATGTTGAAGTACCCATTCTTTGTATTTTTACCAAAAAAACTGCTGTAATAATATTGAAGTCTTAAATTTTATGCAATCCTTACACATTCTGCTACTTATTCTTGGATATTTTTTGGTTTTAATTCTAATTTCCTATTTCACCAATAAAGGCGGCAGTAATGCAGATTTTTTTAAGGCAGGAAAACAGTCGCCATGGTATTTGGTTGCCTTTGGAATGATTGGCGCCTCGCTGAGTGGCGTTACCTTTATATCGGTTCCCGGATGGGTAGAGGCTTCAAAGTTTAGTTATTTTCAGGTTGTACTGGGCTATATTGTGGGCTATGCAGTTATTGGCACGGTGCTGCTTCCGCTGTATTACCGTTTAAATTTGACTTCAATTTATACCTATCTGGAAGGACGATTCGGAAATGCTTCATATAAAACGGGTGCTTCCTTTTTCTTACTTTCAAGAGTTGTCGGGGCTAGCTTTCGACTGTATTTAGTGGCAGTGGTACTGCAAAGTTTGATTTTTGACGCCATGAACATCCCTTTTTGGGTAACCGTAACCATCACTATTTTGTTGATTTGGCTTTACACTTTCAAAAGCGGGATAAAAACAATTGTTTGGACAGATACACTGCAAACTCTTTTCATGCTTATAGCCGTTGGGGTTTCGGTATATTATGTTTCTACAGATTTAGGGCTTTCGGGAAGTCAACTATTCACTTTTATTGCCGATAGCGATATGAGCCAGATTTTCTTTTTTGAAGATTGGAAATCTGCCGATCATTTTGTGAAGCAATTTATCAGCGGAGCCTTCATCGCTATTGTAATGACGGGACTGGACCAAGATATGATGCAGAAGAACTTGACCTGCCGTAATTTGAAAGACGCTCAGAAAAACATGTTTTGGTTTACCATTGTCCTTACCATCGTGAATTTTGTGTTTTTGGTACTCGGTTTGTTGCTGACTGTTTACGCAGCACAGAACGGGATAGATGCCCACAAGGACCAATTGTACCCAACGCTTGCAATGCAAAACGAATTTGGGATTGGAGTGGCCGTGCTTTTCATTCTAGGATTGATTGCTGCGGCATATAGTAGTGCAGATAGTGCTTTAACAGCCCTCACCACTTCTTTCAGTATTGATATACTTGAAATTGAAAAAAAATATGACGAGGCCAAGCAGATACGCGTACGTAAGTTAATACACATTTTGGTTTCATTGGTGCTGATAGCTGTTATCATCATTTTTAAATATGCAATTGCTGATGATTCGGTAATTGCGAAGCTGTTTGTTTTTGCCGGATATACCTATGGCCCGCTTTTGGGTTTATATGCCTATGGGCTTTTTACGAAGTGGACCGTAAAAGACAGGTTAGTGCCTATTGTGGCAATATCGACTCCCTTTTTAGGATATTTAATCAGTGCCCTTAGTGCGGCCTATTTAAATTTCGAATTTGGGTTTTTTATACTTATTTTGAACGGAGCGCTTACCTTTTTCGGTCTAATATTGATTCGTTCCCAAAAGAACTAAGGTACAGGCAACCTCACTTTTAATATTGTTTTTTTTAAGTATTTCATAAAGCGCAGGGTTTTCAGTGCCCGGATTGAAAACCACGCGTTTTGGTTTTAACGAAACGATATAATCGTAATATTCCTCTTGGCGTTTGGGGTTTAAATAGAGTGTTACGGTGTCAATGTTTTCAAATTGTTTCTTTTCCGTGGAAATTTCCACACCCGCCACAATACCTTTTCTTAAACCCACTGCTTCTACGGCATGTCCATTACTTACCAATCGGTTTATTGCAAGGTTGGAATAGCGTCCTGGATTTAGGCTAGCGCCCAATACTAGTGTTTTCTTCATTTTGATAGTTTTTTTATGAAAATACAATACTCTTCAGCAACATTTCATAAATGTTCGTTAAAATGAAAAGAGCGATGAAACATTACTAAAGTTTGAGCGTCTATATAGTAGTTAGAATTTCATTCTTTACTGCGACAATTTTTACGTTGATGGTTAGTGTTAATAATTGCAGTAAAGATTCAAACCCGAAGCGCTCGCTTCGGGTTTGTTTTTTTATATAAAAACCTCCACTTTAGGTGTAACAGAAGAAAAAATATTTCGTCTTGTATATATAAGCTCGGTAACATTTGCGCTTTTAGTATGTTATACAAGATACTATCTAATGGAACATACCGCTCTTATTTAATTCATTAATCATTAACATCAATCAATCACAAAATGAAAAACATTTTTTTATTAATCACATTCATCACATTTGGCACGTTACACGCTTTTGTTGACCCTACAGAAAAACCGGGCAATATCTACGGTAGTGTTACGGACAAAGTTCTAAATGAACCACTTCCCTACGTAACTGTAGTGGTAAAAGATTTAAATGGCGAAATTATTACCGGTGCAGTAACCGACGATGCTGGTAAATTTGAAATCCACAAAATACCGGAAGGCAAAAGCCAGGTAATTATTCAGTATATAGGATATAAAGTTTTTACAACTGAAATAAACATCACGAAAGGAAATGAAGATATATACTTGGGCAATATATTGCTTGAGGAAGATATAGCATCGCTAGATGAGGTAAATATTGTAGCCGAAAGGTCCACCATTGAACAACGTTTGGACAAAAAGGTAATAAACGTGGGCAAAGACCTATCTACGGCTGGCCCCACTGCTTCAGACATCATGAACAACTTACCCACAGTGAGCATTGACCAACAAACAGGTGAACTATCAATGCGAGGCAACGGAAACGTACGCGTAATGGTAGATGGCAAACTTTCAAACATTCCCGTAGCACAATTGCTAAAGCAGATTCCGTCGTCATCCATAAAGCAAATTGAACTTATTACCAATCCTTCGGCAAAATACAATCCTGAGGGCATGAGCGGTCTAATTAATATTATTCTTCATAAAAATGTGAACGTGGGTTTTAACGGGAATGCTTCCGTTGGGCTAACGTATAGGGAAAACGCAAAATTCAATGCGGGTTTGGATATGAATTACAGAAATGGAAAATTTAATTTCTATGCCAACCTTAGTAATAATGTTTCCAAAAACGAGAATGACGGACTCATTACACGTTCCCTGAACAACTCAAAAGAAGTGATACATTTTTTGGACGATAGTAAATCCAACCTTTTTAAAGTGGGAATGGATTATTATTTAAATGACAAAAACACGATATCCTTCTTTACCAATCAAAATTTATACGAAGGAAAAGGCGACGGAAGTTCCACAATTTTTTATTTGGACCAACCATCTCTCAACCAACAACAATTATTCTATTTTGCCAATGAAAATGTATCATCACAATATAATTTCGACTATAAAGTAAATTTTGAAAAAGCGGATCACAGTCTTGAGCTAGAAGCAGATTATAATATATTTTCAAATGAAACCATCGGAAAATATAAATTTCGCGGAGCTTCACCTTTAGAAAATTTTTCGGACAATGATGAAACGGACCGCAATCAACTAACCGTGAATCTTGATTATGTAAATCCAATTTCAGAAAGTATAAAAATTGAAGCAGGGGCCGAGGCACGGCTTTTTGAAACTACCATAGATTATGCCTCCAACGGCAAAAGTTACAATGCCAATGGCGAGTTAACAGATACGCCGTCAACGCGCTTTGAATACGTTCGCGATATCTATTCATTTTATGCCACTTTCGGAAAAACCTATGAAAAATGGTCTTACCAGCTAGGCGCACGAGTTGAAAACGTTAGCGTAAAAGCCGATACAAACAAAGTGCGTGCCTTCACCAATGATTATTTTCAGGTGTATCCCAGTGCTTTTGTAACGTATTCTCCCAGCGAAAAAAACCAGTATCAGCTTAGTTACAGCCGAAGGGTAGATCGTCCGGGACTCGATCAGGTAAACCCCATTCGAGAGTTTAGTACACCCTTAATTTCTTCTTTCGGAAACATAAACTTGGAGCCTCAGTTTACCAATTCAATAGAGGCCAATTACACCCGTAATTTTGAAATGGGAAGTTTCACTGGCGGATTGTTCTACCGATTGGTGGATAACGAAATAAACCGTGCAATACTCGTAGATCGCACAAATTTAGATAGGTCTATTCTTACCTTTCAAAATTTCAGCAGTACCGATTTATACGGAATTGAACTTTCCTCAAACTACAAACCCGCAAAATGGTGGAGTTTTAATACCAGTTTTGAGCTTTACAAACAAACCCAAAAAGGTATTACCGAAACTTTTGAAAACGCTACGGGAACTCCAACTGAGGACGATATAATAACACAAGTTGTAGAAACAGATAACGTTGCCTGGAATGTTAGAATGTCGAATAATTTTACGGTTACCAAAAACCTTACTTTATCGGCCTTTGGACTTTACCGAGCAAAAAACAAGGGAATTCAGTTTGAATCTGAACCCCTCTATTTTGTGAATTTGGGCGCGCGATATAGTTTATGGGAAGGCCGCGGAACCTTTAGTGTAAATTATAATGACGTTTTTAATTCCATGAAATTTGCATTTAGCGGAAACACCCCCTATCCACAGAGCGGGGAATTTAAAAATGAAAGCAATACCATTTATGTAGGATTGGCCTATAGATTCGGAGGAAGCAATTATCGTGCAAAGAGCCGAAAAAATAGAGACGATAACACCTCATCTGGAGGCGGAGGAATTTTCTAGTCCGTTATTATTTTGTTAAAAAGCCATTAGTAGTGAAACTATTGGCAATTTCATTTCGTCTATTATAATGCAATACCTAAAATTTCATTTTATAATTTATTTGAATTAGCCTTTAAAAAATTATACCTTTTTTGGGTAAAACAAAAGCCTTTCAGTTTTGCTGAAAGGCTTTTTATATTTTTCATTTTTTTTTGGGGCTTACCATCTAATAATTGCGCTCCCCCAAGTAAAACCACTCCCGAAGGCTGCCAATACCACCAAATCTCCTTCTTTTATTTTACCCTCTTCCCAAGCTTCGGTCAATGCAATTGGGATAGATGCTGCAGTAGTATTTCCGTATTTTTGAATATTATTAAAAACCTGCTCGTCTTTCAATTTCATTTTTTGCTGTATAAACTGCGAAATGCGCAAATTAGCCTGATGCGGAATAAGCATATCAATATCTTTCACTTCCAGATTATTTGCTTCCAATCCTTCTTGAATTACCTCGGCAAAACGAACAATAGCATGCTTAAAAACAAACTGTCCGTTCATCACCGGATAATATGGAATATTTTCCTTCGGGTCTTCTGCAATAATTTTTGGCACCCAATGAGCGGTGCTCGGCCCCTGCAATGAAAGCTCGTTTTTATGTTGCCCTTCACTGTGCAGATGTGTAGATAAAATCCCACCTTTTCCTGTTTTATTTCTCGAAACAACAGCCGCCCCGGCACCGTCGCCAAAAATCACGGAAACATTTCTTCCGCGGGTGGTAAAATCGAGTCCGCCACTGTGGTTTTCACTACCAATTACCAAGATGTTTTTGTACATTCCCGTTTTTACAAATTGATCGGCCACCGAAAGCGCATACACAAAACCGCTGCATTGATTGCGAACGTCCAAAGCCGGAATGGTGCGCATACCCATCATTTCCTGCACTTCCACTCCCCCGCCCGGAAAATACATATCTGGACTCAGTGTGGCAAAAACAATCATATCTATATCGTTTGGCTGAAGATTGGCGCGTTCCAAGGCAATGGTGGACGCCTTTACGGCCATAACCGAAGTGGAATTGCCATCGCCCTTTTTAATATGTCTGCGTTCCTTAATGCCAGTACGTTCCTGGATCCACGCATCGTTGGTATCCATTAATTTTGAAAGATCGTCGTTGGTAACCACATTTTCGGGCACATAATATCCCAAACCAGTAATTTTTGAAGTGTACATTTATTTCAATTTAAAATAATTTGGAAAGATAACCATATACTGCTTTTAAAGGAAACAAAATACAGTTTATATAGTATGCATGCATAACAAATAACTTCTATTAATTTTGAATATCTTTAGGCTCTTAAAAATTTTATCATGAAAAAAACCATTGCCATTGTTGTATTCTTTTTAATGTGTGCAAATTTTATTGCACAGGAAAAACTAACCTATCAAAAGCCCCCAAAAGAAATTCTGGAACTGGTGGACGCTCCATTGGCGCCTTCGGTTTGGATTGATAGTAACGGAGAAAATGTAGTGCTTTTTTATCGCGATGCCTATAAATCTATTGCCGAACTATCGGAACCAGAAATGCGTTTGGGCGGACTTCGCATAAACCCCAATACCAATATTGGTAGCCGTACAAGGTTTTTTAACAACTTAAAAGTAAAGAAAGCTACTGAAAAAGATGCGCGGCAAGTTTTGGGGATACCCGAGAATCCGAGACTTTCTAGTTTTACAATTTCACCAAACCAAAAAATGGTTGCTTTTTTAAATACCACCGATAGTGGGGTGCAGCTTTGGCTTGCAGATATTGAAAGTGTCTCCGCCAGACAGCTTAGTACTTTAAAAGTAAATGCGAATATGGGCAACCCTCTCAACTGGTTTAAAGATGGCAGCGCACTATTGGTAAACGTTATTCCGATAGATAGAAAAGATTTAATAAATACAGATGAAGCCGTGCCCGATGGGCCAACTATTACCGTTAGCGATGGCGAAAAGGCGCAAAATAGAACCTATCAGGATTTGCTGAGCAGCCCAAACGACGAGTATAATTTTGAACAATTGGCACGTTCGGAAATTAAGAAGATTTCGGTGGATGGAAAGGTAGAAGATTTTCTTCCCACGGCCATGTACGACGAACTTGATTTTTCGCCAGACGGCAATTATGTAATGGTATCAACAATTAAAAGACCCTTTTCTTACATAGTGCCGTACAGCCGTTTTCCATTTGAAACCAATATTTATAGCAATGAAGGCAAACTAATTAAAAAAGTGAATGATGTACCGTTGAACGAAGTAGAACCCAAAGGTTTTATGGCAACCCGAATGGGAAAAAGAAGAATGAATTGGCGCGCCGATAAACCTGCCACTATTTATTGGGCCGAAGCTTTGGACAAAGGCGATCCGGAAGTAAAAGTAGATTATCGCGATGCGGTTTATGAATTGCCTGCACCTTTTAGCGGAAACGAAAAACTGCTTATAAAAACCAAAAACCGGTACTCCGGAATTAACTGGGGAAATGACAATCTTGCCATTGCTTCAGATTATTGGTGGAACGACCGAAATACAAAATCATATATTTTTAATCCTTCAAATGCTTCGGAAACGCCGAAGATCATTTTCGACAGAAATTATCAGGACCGTTATAACGATCCCGGCAATTTTGTAACCACCCGAAACGATTTTGACGAAAGAGTGCTCGAAATAGTTGACGGCAATGCATTTTTGATGGGCGATGGCTTTTCGGACGAAGGACAATTTCCTTTTATAGATGAATTCAATTTAAAAACACAAAAGACGAAACGCATCTATAAATCTGAATATACCGATAAGCTCGAAAACTTAAATTCGGCAATCGATATGAAGAAAGGGAAGGTTTTAGTGCGCATAGAATCGCAAAATGAGTACCCCAATTATTACTTCAGAAATATTAAAAAGAAAAATGATTTAACGCCTGTAACTTCTTTTGAAAATCCATTTAAAAGCATCCAAAACGTACACAAAGAAGTAATTACCTACAAGCGCGATGACGGACTGGAATTGGAAGGAACTCTATATCTGCCAATAGGTTACGATATGCAAAACAAAGAAAAAATGCCAATGATTCTTTGGGCATATCCGCGCGAATTTAAGGATAAAAACAGCGCGTCGCAAAACACAACAAACCCCAATGAATTTATTTACCCCTATTACGGGTCGCCCATTTATTGGGTAACCCAGGGCTATGTGGTCTTGGATGATGCCGCCTTTCCCATTGTGGGCGAAGGTGATGAAGAGCCTAATGATACTTTTAGGACCCAATTGGTTGGCAACGCCAAAGCCGCCATTGATGCCGTTGACAAAATGGGCTATATCGATAGAAATCGTGTAGGCGTGGGCGGCCATTCCTACGGAGCGTTTATGGTTGCAAATTTGTTGAGCCACTCAGATCTTTTTGCTGCGGGGATCGCACGGAGCGGTGCATACAATAGAACCCTTACGCCTTTTGGTTTCCAAAGTGAGGAGCGCAGCTATTGGGATTCGCCCGAAACCTATAATACCATGTCGCCTTTTATGCACGCCGACAAAATGAAAACCCCTTTGCTGCTTATCCACGGCGAAGCTGATAATAATTCCGGCACCTATCCGCTGCAAAGCGAGCGTTATTTCAATGCTTTAAAAGGTTTGGGAGCAACGGCAAGACTGGTTATGCTCCCGAAGGAAAGCCACGGCTACAGTGCAAAGGAAAGCATTCTGCACGTGCTATGGGAACAGGACCAATGGCTCGACAAATATGTAAAAAACAAAAATGAAAACCCAGTGAATGTTTCCGAAGAAATGAAGCAGTAGCTTAAAATACAAAAAAAGGGCGCATAAAATGCGCCCTTCTTAAACAACCTAACCAATTAAATAATAGAATATTTTTACTTTTTCATAGCAATTTAATATTCGATTACTCCCTGTAAAGATACTATTCTTTGTTTAGTGAAATTGTTAAAGGATTAAACAAAGTTTTGTTAAAGTTTAAACGTAATTCTTATAATTATTTATCGTGACCTTCGCCCCCAAATCGTTCATCAAATTATAAAGGCCAAAAAAAGTTCGATTTATATATAGGAAATGTTTGGAACCGCGATTCCCGTTCATTTTCCGAAGCTCGGTATCCTTTGAATATTTATTGCTCAGTTCGGCAATCTTTCCGAAGAATTGCTCATCGGAAAAATCAAAGCTTTCGCTGTGAAAAGGTTGGGTGAACAGACTCAGCATTTCGTGGAACAGCTCTGAAAAGAACTTTGTTTCCTCGGGCGAATCTTCCCTTTTTAAAATTTCCAAAGCGTACATTTTTTCTAAAAACACTTCCGGATTGTTGATGTTTTCTGGTTTTGCCAATTCAAAATAAGGCACATAGAATTCCTCGGGAACGGTTTTTACACAACCAAAATCTATCGCAATCAGGTTTGCATCTTCATTCACCAAAAAATTTCCGGGATGCGGATCTGCGTGCACGCGCTTCAATTGGTGCATTTGGAACATATAGAAATCCCACAGCGTCTGCCCTACTTTTTGGGATTTTGCCCTATCGGTATTCGTTTGGGTGAATTCCGAAAGGTGCTGCCCCGTCATCCAGTCCATTGTGATTATGCGCTCGCCGGAAAGTTCTTCGTAATACTTCGGAAATTTTAAATTTGGAATGTTTTTACAGGCATCGGTGATTTCCTTGCTTTGTTCCACTTCCAACAAATAATCGGTTTCTTCGAGCAATTTATCTTCCACTTCCCTGAAATATTTATCGCTGTCCTTTCCTTTTATATTGAACATTTTCATCGCCACCGGCTTTACCATGGCCAGATCGCTGCTGATGCTTTCCGCAACGCCGGGATATTGTATTTTTACCGCCAAGTTTTTACCGTCCTTCGTGGCCTTGTGCACTTGCCCAATACTCGCCGCCGCAACCGATTCGGCATTAAAAGTGTCGTAAAGGCTTTCGGGCGTATCGCCAAAATATTTTTTAAAAGTTTTGCGGACCAAAGGCGCGGACAGCGGCGGCACCTGAAATTGCGCCAACGAAAATTTTTCAACATAGGCCTTTGGCATAATGTTTTTTTCCATACTCAGCATTTGCGCCACTTTCAGCGCGCTGCCCTTCAGGTTTTTAAGGCCGTCGTAAATATCCTCTGCGTTGCTTTCGTTCAACTCGTCTTTTGTGGTTTCAGAATTGACGAGCTTTTTGCCGTAATACTTCAAATAATTGCCGCCCACTTTTACACCGGTGGTCATCAATTTTGAAGCGCGCTGTATTTTATTCGTGGGAATCTTGTCTATCGTCTTCATTAGGCCATTTTTTCTTTCCATAAAAATTTTCCGAAGTCAAGCACGCTTTCCAGCGGCTGGGTATCGAAAACATCAAAAATGGCGCGAACCGATTTCTCGATGGCAATATCTGTGTTTTCAAAACCTGCAGAGTTATCGTCCATCCAGTATTTCAATAGGAAAAGGGTTTGAATCCAAGCTCCTTCGGAAAAAACGGTTACCGATTGTTTCAGGATTTTCAGCTTTTTATCTTCGTTGTTTTCACGAATCAAATCTGCAGCGAAATGCTTTATATTCTGCCGAAGTCCTTTTAACTGGCTCAAATTCCTCATCATATTTTGATGTTCCCTTAAGGTGAAAAGAATATAGCTGCGGTTTAGGGTTAACAGTTCAAAAAAGGTATAAAAAAACGTAAGCATTTTTTCTTGATTGGAATAGGCCGCATAATGCTCGTCCTTATTCGTCAAAAGAATTGTTTTCTTGTAAAACGAATTCCAAACTTCCATTTGCAGTCCTTCAAAAGAACCGAAATGTTCGTAGAATTCCGCTTCGGTAAAATTGTTCTCTTTACAAAATTTAAAAACGCTGAGCGGTGCTTTTTCCTTGGTTAAAACCCAATCCATGTATGCAGAAATTATTTTGTCTGCACTCACGCTTTTTTTTGAAGTTGATTTTTTTGGTTTTCCTGTTTTGTTTGTTGCCGTTGCCATGGTGTTTGAATATTTGTTGTTATGGAATAGGTCGTTATTCTTATGCAAAGATAACTACTGTTCAATGTTTTTATCGTTTAGTTAAACAAAATGTTCTGTTAAAGTTTGGCAAAGAATTTATGTTCATTTTGAAGTGACAACGTGGCAGAAGTGAGAGGCTTGGTATTTTATTTGACTATTAGGAAATGAATTAAAAGCATTATTAAATAAAATATAAGAAATATGAGCAAAGGAACTATTAATGTATCGGTGGACAACATTTTCCCGCTGATCAAAAAGTTTTTATACAGCGACCACGAGATTTTTCTTCGTGAATTGATTTCAAACGCAACGGATGCTACGTTAAAAATGAAGCATTTGGCGAATATTGGCGAAGCCGAAGGCGTGGAATATGGCGATCCAATTATTGAAGTGAAGCTGGACAAAAAGAAAAAGGAACTTCGCATAATCGACCAAGGAATTGGGATGACCAAAGACGAAGTTGAAAAATACATCAACGAAATCGCTTTTTCTGGCGCCGAGGAATTTATTGAAAAATACAAGGACAAAAACGGAAAGGATGCCGGCATTATTGGGCATTTCGGTCTTGGGTTTTATTCGGCGTTTATGGTTGCAAAAAAGGTAGAAATCATCACCAAAAGCTACAAAGACGAGCCAGCGGTGCACTGGACCTGCGACGGTTCGCCGGAGTTTACCATCGAAAAAGCCGACAAAAAGGAAAGAGGGACTGAGATTATCCTTCACATAGCCGACGATTCTACCGAGTTTTTGGAAGAAAGCCGCATCCGTGAATTGCTGGTGAAGTATAACAAGTTTATGCCAATTCCGATTAAATTCGGAACGCGCACCGAAACCCTTCCAAAACCCGAAGACGCAAAAGAAGAGGACAAAGCGCCAACAAAGGAAGTTGACAATATCATCAATAATCCAAATCCGGCGTGGACAAAGCAGCCGACTGAGTTGGAGGATAAAGATTATAATTCCTTTTACAGGGAATTGTACCCAATGCAGTTTGAGGAGCCGCTTTTCCACATACACTTGAACGTTGACTACCCGTTCAATCTTACCGGAATACTTTATTTCCCGAAAATGACGAACGATATGAGCATCCAAAAGGATAAAATCCAGCTCTATCAAAACCAGGTTTTCGTAACCGATAACGTGGAAGGAATCGTGCCAGAATTCTTGACGATGCTCCGTGGGGTTATTGACAGTCCGGACATTCCGCTGAACGTATCGCGAAGCTATTTGCAGGCCGATGGCGCGGTGAAAAAGATTTCAAGTTACATTACCCGTAAAGTTGCGGATAAGCTGAAAAGTCTTTTCAACAACGATCGCGAAGGTTTTGAAAAGAAATGGAACGACATTAAAATCGTTATTGAATACGGAATGTTGACCGAAGATAAATTCTTCGAAAAAGCGCAGGATTTTGCGCTGTATCCAACAGTTGATGACAAATATTTCACCTTTTCGGAATTAAAGGAAAAAATAAAAGACGTACAGACCGATAAGGACGACAATCTTGTGATCCTTTACGCTTCCAATAAAGAAGAGCAGCACAGCTACATAGAAGCCGCAAAAGACAAAGGCTATGAAGTATTGCTTTTGGATTCGCCAATAGTTGCACACTTGCTTCAAAAAGTAGAAAGCAAAGAGGAGAAAATTTCCTTTGTGCGCGTAGATAGCGATCACGTGGAAAACCTCATCAAAAAAGACGATGCACAGATATCAAAACTTTCCGATGAAGAAAAAGAAACGCTGAAAACCTTTTTGGACGGCTTTATTCCGAAGGAAAAATTCAGCGTACAATTGGAAGCTTTGGATAGCAATGCCAATCCTTTCATAATTACCGAACCCGAATTTATGCGTAGAATGAAAGATATGCAAAAAACCGGTGGTGGCGGTATGTTTGGGATGGGAGGATTTCCTGAAATGTATAACTTAATTGTGAATACCAATCACGAATTGGTAAGCGAAATTTTAAATACGAAAACCGAAAAGAAAAAAGAACGTTTGGTAAACCAAGCGCTCGATTTGGCAAGATTGAGCAAAAATTTGTTGAAGGGAGAGGAACTTACGGCTTTCATAAAGCGTAGTTATGAGATGATTAAATAGAAATCAATTAAATAAAAATAAAAAAGGCCATTGCGAAATATTTCGCAATGGCCTTTTTTATTGATAGTTCAATGTTATATTAAAATATTTTTTATAAATCTAATAATTAACATAAAAACTTAATCATAAGAGTATTTATTTAAAAAATTTAACATACTTTTAATGATCTAACTATAAATCATTTTAATTATGAAAAAAATTACGTTACTCTCCATTGCATTTATGCTTTTGACATTTACGATTGCTTTAGGGCAGACGTCACTGTCAAATTCTGGCCATTATGGAGGACTTCCCGTGATCAATGGCCCTGCAGGTAGTTCTTCTATAGAACTAGGCCACATCAATAATATGGCTCCAGTAGTCATAACGCATAGTGTCTCTCAAACTATCACGCCCGGAACAGTCACTTGCAATGCAGGAGGAATTCCTGATCAAAATAGTTTTTACAGAGATTTTGATCTTACCAATGATTTTGGTATTGTGAATGACTTTACAGTTTCAAGTGTGGAGTTTGGTGTAGAACAAATTTTAGGACCAGTGTCCCTTACATTGAACATCTACTCCACGGCTGGTCCCTTTCCTAGTGGATTTCCGGGATCTTTAACCTTACAAGGCACTTCAAATTATATTGTCGATGTTCCTGACAATCTTACAATAGTTTCAGTCCCGTTGAGCGCTACTATTCCCGCAGGATCAATAATGGTCTACGAATTGCGAATTAATTTAGGCGCAACAAACTCATTTTTCCCTGGGTCAAATGCCGCTGGACAGACTGGTGTATCTTGGATTGCAGCTCCCGCTTGCGGAATTTCAGTACCAACAAATTTTTCCTCCATAGGATTTCCCAACGTTATGATGATCATGAATGTAGTTGGCGAAGAAGTGACATCTGGCCCTCTCTCAGTTTGTAGCACTGGAAACCCTCGCCCAATTCCAGCAGCTGGCACAAGTGGATTAATGACACCCGCAATTGCTTCAGTTGCAGATGTAGGGTTAATAGGCACCAATTATACTTTAGATAATATTACCCTGAATGGCATTCATACATTTGCTGGTGACTTAGAAATTATCTTAGTTTCTCCAGCGGGAACCCGAGTAGCATTATGTACCGATAATGGTGGATCTACAGGACTTGATGCAACTGCAAATCTAATTTTTACCGATGCATCTGCTAATAATATTACTGGATGGGACTCTGGCGCCCCTCTGGCTAATTATCGCGCAGAAGGAGGCGGAAATACTTTTCCTGTTGCTTTTGGCGATGGACCTGGCGTGGATCTTAATACTATATTTGCCGGAGAATCTATAAACGGAAATTGGACATTAGAAATTAATGATGATGCAGGTGGTGACTCAGGAACCTTAAATAGTTACTGTATCACGTTCAATCCAATAACAACTATTGGCGACCCTCCAGTTATCGTCTGTCCCTCAGACATTACGGCGAACAACGTTCCGGGAACCTGTGGCGCCGTGGCCAACTATTCGGCCCTTGCCATTGATACCGAGGATGGTGATCTAACCGCAAACATCGTTTCTACGCACCCGAGCGGAAGTACCTTCCCTGTTGGCGTGACTACCGTAACCCTTTCGGTTACCGATAGCGACGGAAACACCTCTACTTGCGACTTTACCGTAACCGTAATAGACAATGAGCTGCCAGTGGCGGTTTGCCAGGATATTACCGTAGATCTTGACCCCGTTACCGGAATGGCTACCATTACCGCTGCAGATGTTGACAACGGCTCTACTGACAACTGTGGCATTGCCTCAATGAGCCTTGATGTTTCCTCATTTGATTGCTCAATGACCGGTGCAAACACCGTGGTTATGACAGTTACCGATGACTCAGGAAACATTTCTACCTGTACTTCTACCGTAACCGTTCAGGACGTTACAGCTCCTGAGGTATTCTGCGTGGGCGGATTTGGAATCTTTACGGAGTCTGAAGACTTTGAGGGTGCTACAATC
>NZ_JCATIG010000012.1:0-42599 GCF_059693805.1 Aequorivita sp. CRS11 | reverse complement strand
TTTTTAAAAGCACCAAATTTGGTTCATTCTCAAGCTTGACCAAAAAAGCAAGGCCGCTTAAAACGGCTTAAACGGGGTCAGCTTTTACGGAATTAAGGGGTTGTGCAACGGTTACCATTGTTGTGTGCAGTTTTTTATTCGTTTAACTTTTTATAAAATTCCGATTCTTTTATTATTTTTTCTAATTCTGATTTAGTTTTTTCATTATCAGTTTCAAAACTTAAACTCCAACTTGGTATTTCAATTTCTGAATCAAAATATTTAATGTAATAATTAGTCCATTCGTTATCTCCGTTTTTTTCAACTTTAGAATAGATGTTTTTAGTTGAATTCTCAAAATCTGTTCTTAATTTTTCTTGAGAATAATTCTCTTTTAGAAAGTTTGTTGTTAACTCAACTAAACTTGAATTACTTGTCAATCCGTTATTGAATATATGTGGTAATAAATAGCTTAAAACTTTTTCTTTATCTCCAAGACCTATATAGATTTTCGCATATTGCTTTGCATTATAAATTTCGTCTGCAGCAAAAGCATTCCCACAAAAATGCTGTAAAGGATATTTTTCATTAAGCTTTTTATATTCTAAAGCAGTATTATATTCTCCTTTATTGAGATATATTTCAGTTAGCCTTTTGCTTGCGTCATTTTTAAAGTTTGCATATGGGTTAGACATTATCCCACTTCTGCCACTATTTTCTTTGTCGTTAGCATTGCCGTTTAAAATCATTTCAAGATATTTAATTTCATCTTCTTCATAGTCCAACAAAGAACTTATATGAGCAAGATTGTAAAGAGATTTATGATAAAGTTCAGAACTTGGATAGTCTTGTATTATTTGTCCAAATTGGTCAAGAGCTAATTCAAGAATTTCTTCTTTTTCGTTTTTCAAAATCTCATACTTGACTTTTTCATTTTGTTTTAAAGTATCAAGTCTTTGTAATTCCCAATCAATACTTAATTCATCGACCATTTCAAAAATAGTAACACCTTTATTAAATATAACTATGTCTAATTTTTCATTTTTGTTAGAAGTCTTGTTCTTCAATGATGAACAAGATGTTAAAATTAAAATAGTTAATATGTAGAAATAATATTTTTTCATTTTATGAGCTTGCTTATTTTCAAATCTATAAAGATGTTTTGAGTTTAAAAAATTGTAATGAGTAAAGCATACTTTTCAATTAGTTAACTTGGTTTTCTGACGAACTCTTAAATTGCACACAACATGTGTATATACGACATGCCTATTGCTGCTATACCGCACATGTGCGCATGTCATGTGTTCTGTGATTTATCAAATGTAACCGATTCATACAAAGTATCCAAAGGACTCTTCAAAGTTTTGTTGTTAATGCCTATAACCCTAGTATAAACCTCAGTCGTTTTTGTGCTGGCGTGGCCTAGGGCACTTTGTATGTAGCGTATGTTTACACCCCGCTCCATAAGGTGGGTGGCAAAACTGTGTCTAAGAGTGTGCGGCGTACTCCACGGATTTGTATTCGTGGCTTTTACCGCACTCCTAAAAATACACTGTATGCTCTTGGAAGAATACTGTCCACCATCCTGCCCTTCAAACAACCAGTAAGCGGGTTTAAATTGTTTGTAGTACTCCCGCAAAAGCGCCAAGAGCACAGGGCTCAATACCGTATGCCGGTCGCGCTTGCCTTTGCTGTCCTTTATAAAAATATAGCCATCATCACTTCGAATATCCTTTACCCGAAGCCTAAGGACCTCGCCCACACGCAGGCCAGCACCATAAATTATATGCAGTATCGCCTTGTGCTTCAAGTTTGTGGGGTGGTTTATTATTTGCATAACCTCCTCAATGCTCAGCACATTTGGCAGATCCTTGCTTTTTTTTGGGCGGGTAATGTTGTAGTACTCCCGGGGCATTTCCAGCGTATGTTCGTAATAGCATTTTATGGCATTGATAACAAGATTCTGTTTTTGCTCGCTAATGCGGTGTTTGCTTATCAAATAAAACACATAGCCTTCAATCTGTTCTTTTGAAATGCTGCGCAGCTCCGCAGTTTCAAAATACCTGAAAAAGTGCAAAAGATTGTGTTGATAATTGCGAATGGTTGCCGGACTAAAACCTTTTAAGACCATTTTTTGTTGGTTGCGGTCCAGTTCCTTCTGAATTTTTTCCGAAGGGTCAAAACTGGGCATCCCAGAAGGGGCTTCCGTAGCTTGCATCTTAAGTTTAGTGCCGAAAAGCCTTTTAAGATGTTTTACGTTCTCTGCTGTATTAACAATACTCCAAAGCTTTTGGTTATAATGGTAAAAAGTGCCGTTCAGCTTTTTGAAAGCCTCCCGTTCCGCCTTCATTTCATACGGAATTTTAAGTTTGATGCGTCCGGCATTGGCACGAGGAGTGTACATTACTATTGCGGGATTTTTTGAGGTTTCCATGATCAAAAAGAGTTGCGTTACTGTCAAAATTAAGGAAAATAGAACCCACCTAAGGCAGCAAAAGGTATAATAATAGTGTTTAACCGTTAGGAACGAATAATGTATATTTGTAACGATAGCGGTAGCTTCATGGACAGAAAGTGTAAAGTATGCGAAAAACCACTAAAAGGTCGAACTGATAAAATCTTCTGTTCTACCTATTGCAAAAACCAGTATCACAAACACCTTCGCTATGCATCCAAACAGGCAGCCATAGAAATAAACGGATATTTAAAACGAAACTATTCCGTCTTATCAGAATTGCTCGGAAATAATAAATCACAAGTTAAAGTATATAGAAACGTGCTTGAAAAGAAAAAATTTCGGTTCAAGTATCATACCCATTTCCATATTAACTCACACAACAAAATGTTCCACTATATCTACGACTTGGCCTGGATGGAATTTTCTGATGATGAAATATTGATAGTCCGCAAAAAACAATAGGCAATGGCATTGCATTCCTTTCCCTTGCATAACTTCATAAAAAAACTCGCAGTGTCAGAATGCATTCCTCAGGCCTAAAACCGTCAAACAGGCCAGAAATAGGAATATCAAAACGCTAATGGTAAATACAACTTTAATCGGGTATCTCTAAGCTCTAAACAAAAAGTAAACCGGCAGCTATCTAAATCCAATTAGTGCAGATACTCTCAAAGCATCCCCAAAACCTCAATCCCAACCGCATCCTTGCCAAAATTCGCATATTCCTCTTCCCCCAGGACCTCCATAAACCGTAAACCCAAAACAGGTATATACTGTAGTCCTTCTTCTTTTGTGGGTCCCCCCTCAAGTGTTTGCACTAATCTTTCAGACCGATCCTCCTTGGATCTCCTAAGGATAGGAGCCTCATAAGTAACAAAGGTATTGGTAGCTGCATCGTAAACAAGCAGGCAATAAAATAGCTCAAAGTGGGTGGCGCCTTTGGGGAATTTGGCAGCGGCAGGATTAAATCTTGCCCACTCCAATGAAAAATCCAAGGCGTCGATCCTCGGATTTCCAAAATGCTGCCGTATGCCTGCCTTCGGCGTAAATACGAATTCCCGTAGTAACTGCTGTCCCTTTAGCGTTTTTAACCCTTGCCCTACATTTCTGGACCCCGCGACGGAATCTTTATCAAGCGCCTTGATTTTCAGGAATAATTGCATCAGGCGTTGGTGCAGGCTGCCGTCATTTAAATGGCAAAGAATAGGATGTAGCGAAATCTTGAATTCCTTGACAAATACGCTACACAATGTTAATTCTTCGCTGTTCTTGTAAATCCGGGGATTTTTTTTATTATTTTCGTAGTTAAATCCTCCCATAATTACCACTTGTTGGTTTCTAATATAAATTTAGAAACATTTTCTCTCAAAAACAAGTGTTTCAAGCCGACACCATGCCGACTGCAAGCCGACCGTAAGCCGACTTATGCCGACTCCATGCCGACTATACTTCATATATACCCCATAGATACTTCCTGTTTGCCTCCAGTTTGCCCCTCCCAGGACCCACATCCTTTATACGGCGCGCCGCTGTTTTACTATTTGTACTCCGAGGGCAATAGCGTACATAGCGGCTGCAAAAAACCAGACATAGGTAATTTTTCCCTTCCCCATCACATAATAATCAAAAGCCGTACTTGCAGCCACCAGTATATTGAGGCCGAGTATAGTGTAGTTCAGTCTTAAGTATTTTTTTGGGGAAAGTTTGCCCAGTACCATAAATAGGTTAAAAACCGCTGTTACAAATTGAAGCATTGCCAGCCCGGTCTTGCCATCCTCCACTAGGCCCAGTCCGCCAATAAAAAAGATAAAGGCATTCAGCAAAAAGCTGAACCTGAATATTTTGGCTTTTAGTTTTGGATTCATTAAGCCAAAATAAAACATTTTTTTCACTCAAATTCAAAACTTAAATCAGGAATGTGGTTTAAGTGCTTCTTTTGTGAAATATTTCTTCCGTAGCCAAAAAGAAACCCGTACCAATAAAATTAAAGCTGGAACTTCTACCAATGGGCCAATTACCCCCGTAAAAGCTTGCCCGGAATTTAACCCGAAAACGGCAATGGCCACGGCAATGGCCAATTCAAAATTGTTGCCGGCCGCCGTAAAGGCAACTGCTGCAGTTTTGTCGTAGGTTGTCCCCATCGCTTTTGTAACGAAAAATCCAATTAGGAACATCAATGCAAAATAAATAAGCAATGGCACGGCGATAATCAAAACATCCATGGGTATTTGCACAATCAATTCACCTTTTAGGGAAAACATGACTACGATGGTAAACAAAAGCGCAATCAGGGTTATGGGAGAAATTGCGGGAATAAATTTCTGATTGTACCACACTTCGCCTTTAAGTTTCACTAAAATAAGCCTGCTCAATATTCCCATTACAAAGGGAATCCCCAGATAAATGGCAACACTCTCGGCTATGGTTGCTATGGAAATATCAACAATGGCGCCCTCAAACCCGAAATAGGGCGGAAGCACCGTAATAAAAAGCCAAGCGTAAAAACTATAGGCAAAAACCTGAAAAATACTATTCAGCGCAACCAAACCGGCACCGTATTCACTGCTACCTTCGGCCAGGTCGTTCCAAACCAAAACCATGGCGATGCAACGCGCCAGACCAATCAAAATAAGCCCGACCATATATTCCGGATAGTCGCTTAAAAAGATAATTGCCAGAATAAACATCAACACAGGGCCAATAATCCAATTGAGTACAAGCGAAATGGAAAGGATTTTTGTATTACGGAAAACCTTTGGCAATAGTGCATAATTCACCTTTGCCAAGGGCGGATACATCATTAATATCAAACCAATGGCTATGGGAATGTTTGTACTGCCACTATTAAAGGAATTTAGAAACTCTGGAAAATTGGGCGCAAAATAACCGATGCCAACACCCAGCGCCATCGCAATAAAAATCCAAAGCGTGAGATAACTGTCGAGAAAACTTAGTTTTTTAGTTGAAGCCATTTTTTATGAATTGATTTGTGAAAAAACAAATTTCATCTCAATCGCAATCTGTTCGCTCCGCGCCGTATATACTTCTTGTTGTTGAGGTGTACCGTCCGAAATTTTTGGGTCTTCGTACATTATTGAAATCCGTTTTTCCGAACCAGCCACAAAAGGACAGCCTTCATCTGCCTGGGAACAGGTCATAATTGCGGCAAAACTTGCTGCGGGGTTAGCCTGGTCATCATATTTTTTTGAAAAAGCAATCATCGGCGTCTTTTCCAAAGCATATTTTATGCTATAAACAGGGTTTTTGCTATCTCCTTCTTTCGAAATTTCAAAGCCCGTGTTTTCCAAAGTCTCTACAACCATTGGGTAAACGGCAGTAGCTTCCGTCCCGCCGGAATAGCACGTTATATTTTTGATTCGGAAGTATTCCGCCATGGTCTGCGCCCAAATCTGCGCCAAATGGCTTCTGCGGGAGTTGTGTGTGCAGATGAAGTTTAGTTGGATTGGCTTTTCTTCCTTCTTTTTTGAATTTATATAATCAATAAGAGGTTGCAGAACAGTTTTTCTTTCTTCGGAAAGATTTGTTGCCTCCAACGCTTCAATATATTCCCGGATTGGCTTTAATAGTTTCATTATTTAATTTTTATATACCCACTACTTTACTACGGCGTTCCAAAAGCACGTTGTCTTTCCAAACACCATGGAGTTGTCCCACTTTTTCTTTGTAACCTACTTCGCGGAAGCCGCATTTTATATGCAATTCACGGCTGGCTACATTGTCACGAAATATTCCCGATTGCAATGTCCAGATATTGTTAGCTTCACTAATTTCTATTAAATTCTTCAGAAGAAATGCTCCAGCACCCTTTCCTCTTGCCGCTTCCGCAACATATACGCTCACTTCGGCAACGCCACCGTAAACGCAGCGACTGGAAACAGGGGAGAGGGCGGCCCAACCCAAATAGTTGTTATCTTCAACGGCGATTATTCTTCCAAAGGGAAGATGCCCAGCGTCCCACTTTTCCCAACTGGGGATGGTGGTTTCAAAAGTTGCAGTGCCCGTTTGCAGGCCTTCGCCATAAATTCGGGCGACTTCGGGATAGTTTTCTTCTGAAATTTCAATCAGATTCATACTAGCAACAATTACCGTCCGGGGAGCAGCAGGGCTCATCATTTATTTCAGCCAATTGTCTTTTCGGTTTTTCAGGCTTCGTTCCCGGTTTTTCAGCATAGACTGTAACACTGAAAATACCCGTTCCTGCATTGTTGAAGGTTTTCACTTCTTCCTCGGAAAGATATTTTTCAAGAATATCGTTCGGGATTACGATTGGCTTCTCTTTTTGAATTTGGATATTCTGAAACCCCGCATCTTCTATAAACTGCAAATATTCGGTTTTTTGGATTGCTCCCGCCACGCAGCCGGCATACATTTCGGCGTCTTCCTTAAGGGCATCTGGAAGGTTTCCAACCAAGACAATATCAGATATACTAAAATGCCCGCCCGGTTTCAACGTTCTGAAAATTTCGCCGATTACCTTTTGTTTGTTCGGCACCAAGTTTAAAACACAATTGCTCACTATTACGTCCGCAACGTTGTTACTAACTGGCATCGCATCTATATCTCCTTCACGGAATTCCACATTATTAAAACCCAATTTCTCCGCGTTTGCACGGGCCTTTTCTATCATTATCGGCGTAAAATCGATCCCGATAACTTTGCCTTCGCTTCCTGTTTCGTGTCGGGCTACAAAGCAATCATTACCCGCGCCCGAACCCAAATCGATAACTGTATCGCCTTTTTTGATTTTTGCAAATTGCGTTGGAAGCCCACAGCCCAAACCTAAATCTGCATCTTCCACATAGCCGCCCGTTTCGGAATAGTCATCCATCATAATGTTGTAAACCTTGTTGGATGGAGTGGTCGCGCCACAGCAAGAGGAAGCATTTTCTACTTTGCCCTGTTCGGCTATTTTGGCATAACGTTCTTTTACTATTTCCTTTAATTCTTGTTCGTTTTTCATTTTTTAAAAGTTTTGATTTTATTTTAAATTTTTTTAGCAACAATTTTCTTTTGAAATGTCCTGGTCTAAAAACTGCATCATAATTGTCTTCATTTTTGTCCAGTTATCTTTGTCAATGCAATAGCAAATACTTGTTCCTTCAATACTTCCTTTAATCAAACCAAGGTTTTTGAGTTCTTTTAAATGTTGGCTAATAGTTGGTTGTGCCAAACCTATTTCTTCTACCAAATCACCGCAAATGCAAGCGTTTATTTTAAACAAATGCTGAAGAATTGCTACTCTGGCAGGATGTCCAAAAGCTTTGGCGAATGTTGCCACTTGGTTCTGCTGTTCTGTGAATATTTCAGTTTTTGTAATTCCCATCGTTTTGTATCAATTATTATATTGCAATATTACGATTAAAGAATTAAAGTACAATAGAATTTTTAAAAAAAGTGGTTATTTTTTATTGCTCGGTTTTTGAAACTTTCTTTTTATAAGCCCATTCCGCTATAAAACAAAGACAGATAATTCCCAAGGAAATGGATACTCCCAACAAATTTGAAGTGGATTGCTGGACAATTAAAACAACAAAAGCTGCTATTGAAAGAATAGCGCCTATTAAACCAATAGTCTTACTTGATTTTATTTTTTCAGATTTTTTATAGCTTACATAGTTTACAACTGCAAAAATTAACAAGAATCCTGCGCTTCCAGAGGTTGAAATGCTTTCTAAGTTTAAAAAATTTGCAGTAATCAAAGTAAGTATTACTGTAATTAGCAGCCCGATGGGTTTGTTCCAGAATTGGTCTGTAAAGGAATGGGGCAGTTCATCATCTTCGGCGAGTTCATAGCTTACTCGGCTTCCACCGTAAAGTGTAGCGTTTATGGCAGAAAATGTTGAAATAAGCGCGGCAACCGTCATAATGGTGAATCCAATCTGCCCAATCATCGGTTTGGCGGCGGCTGCCAAAACATAGTCTTTAGCGGTTGCTATTTTATCAAAACTTAAAGAGCCCACAGTAACCATCGCAATAATTATATAAAGCAAAACACAAAACCCACGGAGATAAAATAGGCTCGGGAAACATTTTTCTTCGGATTTTCCAAATCTGGAACGGCATTGGCAATAAGCTCAAAACCTTCATAAGCTACAAAAATTACCATTCCGCCCGTAAGTAATAAAAACGGACTTTCCCAGTTTGTGGGATTAAGCTGTGAAAGATTAGCATTTCCGAATAAGCCATAAATTCCAATTCCTGCGAAGGCCAATAAGATAAATAGTTTTACAAAAACCGCAAGGCTTTCAATTTTGCCCACAACTTTTAGACTGTAGTAATTTATAAGCGTTGCCAGCAAAATTACGCCACTCACAAAAATGTGGGTATCAATTGCTTTTGAGCCAGTTATGGAAATCAAATTAGGCGCATAACTACCAAAAGCGCTGGCGTAAAGCGAGAGCATAATTATATAGCTTATCCACAAAACGTTATTGATGCCGCCACTAAAAATACCTTTACCAAAACCTTCATTCACAAACCGTACTGTTCCACCACGATCGGGAAACGATAGTGATAATTTTGAATAGCTATAAGCTGTAAACAAAGCAATAATCCCAGCACAAAAAAAAGCTATTGGTGTTCCACCTTTTGCGAGTGAAACAGCCAAACCCAAAACAGCAAAAATTCCACCGCCAACCATACCGCCAATGCCAATGGCTATGGCGTCTTTTAATTGGATGCTGTCCTTGTTTTTTTTCATTAAAATTTACGTGCTGTTCCTAATCTATTTTTAATGTTTTATAAATCAAATAACTTTTCAAAAATATTAAAATGATGCTTTTCCGTTCTAAGTGAAATGGTTAAAATATCATTTTTAAGCTCAATGGAATAAACTTCACCAGATTTAAAAAGTGGTTTCAATTTTTGATATAATTTTTCTTGGAGCGAAGTATTTTTTTTACATCCTTGGACCACATATCCTTCTTCATTACGAAATGATACTAAACTTGAACTGAGCAACCGTTTTATCAGCCCAATACTATTTTTTCTTTTTATAAAAAACTCTGAATTTTGCGAGGCCACCCAAGAGGTTGACCACTCTGCGAGGGTAAGCAGATTTTGCTTTTTGGATGAAAGGATTAGGTTTCCTGTTGAAGTATATGTGGCTTTTTTATACTTTAAGTGCCAAGGTTTTGGAATCATTATTTTCCCTTGAATATAATAGGACCAGGCATTGTAATTTCCTTTTACTTTACCGTTCTGCTTTGCAATATAATTTTCAAATTCTATACAGAACTTTTCATTTATTTTATAAAAAGGTGATGTGATTTCAGCGGCTGCGGCATTAGATTTTATTTTCATTAATTTATTTTTTGTTTAGCAATTTCTCGAAACATATACTGTTTTCCACTCCAGCATATTGACCGTAATTGTCTATAAACCTATAACCGCATTTTTTATAAAGTGAAATGGCCTCGGGTTGTTTAATACCAGTTTCCAATATACATTTTGTGTTTCCCAATTCCCTTGCCCAAATTTCCAGTTCTTTTAAAACTTCCACGGCTATTCCCTTTCCGCGTTGTTCCAAAGGAACATACATTCGTTTCACTTCCATTACGTTTGGCTCAAATTGCTTAATAGCACCGCAACCAACTGCCGTGTTGGTTCCATCATAAGCTACCACAGCATATTTTATGGAATCTAATTTGTTGAATTGATCGTAAAACGGATGATCATCGCCATCGCGAATCGCAAGATCTGCATCGAGCTGTTTCACCAATTCAATAAAGTCTTTGTTTGTGGAATCTGTGCGTAAAAGTTTCATCAATTTTGGTTTTTGGCGAAGTGAAGATACCAAAAACGTGCTGAATTTCCATAGTGGAAATCCAACACGCTCACTAACAAACCAACACTTAGGAACAGTAGGTTTCTATTTAATAATTATTTTTTGTGAGGTGACTTGGTCGTTATTGGTGATTTTCAAAATATAGGTTCCCGCATTTAAATGACTAATATCCATTTCCATAGATATTGCATTATTGTTTGTGCCTTCTTTTACTTTTCTTGCATTTAAATCAAAGATTTCCACTTTTGAATTTAATTCATCCTTTGGAAAATTTACGATCAAAATATCCTCTGCAGGCACAGGATAAATAACATAACCGTATTTAATTTGAGTTGTTGTGCCCAACTGAATTCCATTGCCTTCAACAACCAAATAAGTATTATTTCCATCAATATCCGTAAAAGTTTCAACCGCTCCCGAAGGCCACTGAATTTCAATTTCCGATGCATTTGAAGCATCTCCCAACCCAAAATGATTGGTATAACTGTTCTGGCTACAATAACCGCTTGCGGCTTCAATCTGGCGTGTTTGCCAAACTTCATTACCGTTTATGGTAGCCCTAATTCTAACTTTCGCCCCAACAGCCGACCCATTTGAAGGTTCGCCAACACAGTGAATTTTTATCCAATTATTCCCGCTTCCCGTATTTTTGAACAGCGAATTGCTTTGGTTTTCATTTAAAGTATTCGCCAAAATCACATCCAACCAACCATCGTTGTTATAATCGCCAAAAGCACAACCAAAAGTATTTCCTTGGTGGTTTGCCAAAGCGCTGCTGGTGTCTTTGGAAAAAGTGCCAGTCCCATCATTTATAAATAGCGAATTCGTTTCCTGCCCAGCAAAATAGGCATTGCAAACCAGCAGATCTAAATCGCCATCATTATCAACATCTGCAAAGGCAGAACCGAACGAGCTTCCAGTTTCCGCAGCAATTGCTGAACTAGTTTGCTCTATAAATGTTCCATTTTCATTAATAAATAATTGATTGTTTTGTCCACCCCAATTGGCTACAAAAAGATCGAAATCGCCATCGTTGTCCACATCTGCCCAAGAACTCCCTGCAGAGTTTTTTCCGTTTTGGGTAATGGAAAGATTGGTGATTTGGGTGAAATTATTAGGGCCGTCATTTCTGAAAAGTGAATTGTTGGTATTGTCTTCATTCGCAACAAACAAATCACTGTCGCCATCGCCGTCATAATCAATCCAATTTATAGAGCGCGAAGCAAGCGTTTCACTGGTAATGGACAACCCAGTTACCGCTTCAAAAGAGCCATCGCCCTGATTTTCGAAATACAGATTTCGGGTGGAAACAATGCTATTCGTGATGTATGCGTCCAAAAACTGATCGTTGTTGAGGTCAATCCAATTCACCATTTCGGAATAGGTCAGCGGAATTCCGATAGCGTTTGTGGGTTCATATTCAAAAGTGCCATCGCCATTGTTTCGGTAGAAATAATTCTTTTTTCCAACGCCATTTCTACCGTAGGTTACAACCACCGCATCCAAATCACCATCATTGTCAACATCGGCAAAACTTGCCCCGTCCGAACGGTCGTTGTCTGAAACTATATCATCAGCGGTTACGGTAGTGAAAGTGTTGTCGCCGTTGTTAATGTAAAGCATATTGTTTTGCCCAGCAGTAGGCCCGTTGGTAAAAAATATATCATCCCAGCCATCGCCATTCACATCAATAAAATTGGCACTTCGCGAAGCGGAAGGGGTTGTTGTAATATCCTCGAAGGTGGTTTCTTCAAAAGATTGCGAATAATTTCTTTGAATAAAAAAAGTGGAGATAAAAAAACTGAGAAATAGTAATGATTTTGCCATTGTGTTAAGTTTTTAAAATTATTCTTTGCAGCTTAAATTGTTTTCAAGTGGAAAATTAATTTTAAAAGCCAATGAATTTGTGGAAATTGTTTTGAGTGCAAAAATTTTGTTCTGAATGACCCGATTTCTGATTTGAATTGATTTTTCAGAACTTATTTATTGCGAATCCATAAAGTGATTTTTAGAATTGAAGTCCAACTATGGTATTACGGACGTCATAAAATTCATAATAAATATTCAATAGAAGAAAGTTTCAAAAGAAAGTCAATTGAAACGAAAGCATTTTAGAAACGCATTTTCGGGCAATGTGGGTTAAATACTTAAAATCATTAGCGATGTATGGCCAAGCGCCAAAAGAAGTCGAAGTTTTTTGAAGTTAATTATTTGGAATGGTCAAACTTCCCTTTTACAGTTTTAAAGCGGAGAATTCCATAGCCAATAATAGCCGAAATGAAGGAACCTATTAAAATCCCAATTTTTGCGGAATCTATATATTCTGGACTGCTGCTAAAGGCCAGGCCAGCTATGAATATAGCCATTGTAAAACCTATTCCAGCTAGAAAAGAAACACCAATTATCTGTTTATTGGTAATATCTGCAGGCACTTCAATAATTTTAAGTTTTCGGGCCAAAAAGATAACCACAGAAATTCCGATACTCTTGCCTATTATCAAACAGACCATAATATTTACAATTAAAACTGTTTCAAGTCCTTCGCCGCCACTTATGGCTACTCCGGCGTTGGCAAGCGCGAAAATTGGTATTACCAAATAGGCAACCCAGTTGTGAAGTTTGTGCTCTAAATGCTGCAAGGGCGAACGGTATTTGTCAGACCAACCTTCCAAATCCTCTATCAGGTGGAGTTGTTCTACAGAAAGAACCGGTTTTTGTAAAATGGTACTATCTTTTATTTTTTTTACCACTGTGTCCAATTGGTCAGTAAATTCATGGGTGCTTATTTTTTGTCGCACTGGAATAGCAAATGCCATTAAAATTCCAGCCAGAGTAGGATGGAGCCCTGCTTTCAAAAACAATAACCAGATTACAAAACCCACAACTATTGTAAAAAATTCAAAATAAAACCCTTTGTAGCTTAAAAAATATACAACAGCCAATATGCCCAATGCATAAGCGAGCAATATTAAATTTAAACTGCTGCTATAAAATACGGCAATCACTAAAACCGCCGCCAAATCATCAACAATTGCGAAGGCAGTAAGAAATATTTTCAAACTTAATGGCACCCGATTGCCCAATACTTTTAAAATTGCCAATGCAAAAGCAATGTCAGTAGCCATCGGTATTCCCCAGCCCTTTAACGTATCGGGATTTTGATTTAGAATAATATATAAAATTACTGGAAGCGCAATGCCACCAATTGCGCCAAAAAGTGGAAACATAACTTTTTTGGTGGAATTGAGTTCACCAATTAAAAACTCTCTCTTTATTTCCAAGCCTATCAAAAAAAAGAAAATAGCCATCAGTCCATCGTTAACCCAAAGTATCAAAGGTTTTTTAAGTTCAAAACCGTCTGTAACAATTCCTATTTCATAATTCCAAAATGACAGATAGCTTTCGGAAAAAGCTGAATTTGCCCAGATCAAAGCAATAATTGTGGTTGCCAACAGCAAAATTCCACTGGAACTTTGAAGGTTGACAAACTTTTGAAAGGGAGAGAGTAGTTTTCGTTTTATCATATACATTTTTCGAATTGGCAATATACAAAACTCATAATAATTTTATTCTGCTTACCTATTTTGAAATCATAAGAAACACCGCCTTCCGCAACTGCATACTGCCAACTTTTTTTTACCTTTGCAACTCTTTAAAAGAAAGCAAGAATATGTTTGATAATTTAAGCGATAAGCTGGACAAAGCGCTGCACGTACTGAAAGGTCACGGCAGCATCACCGAAGTAAACGTAGCCGAAACTTTAAAAGAAGTCCGCCGTGCCCTTTTGGACGCTGACGTTAACTTTAAAACCGCCAAGGAATTTACCAATACCGTAAAGGAAAAGGCACTCGGCCAAAACGTACTTACTACGCTTCAGCCGGGCCAATTGATGGTAAAGTTGGTAAAAGACGAGCTTACCCAATTGATGGGTGGCGAAACCGCTGGGGTGAATTTGAGTGGCACGCCAACGGTTATTTTAATGTCTGGTTTGCAGGGTAGTGGTAAAACTACTTTCTCCGGAAAACTTGCCAATTATCTTAAAACTAAAAAAACAAAAAAACCACTTTTGGTAGCCTGTGATATTTACCGTCCCGCGGCAATTAACCAATTGCACGTGGTGGGCGACCAGATAGGAGTGGAGGTTTACAGCGAACCTGAAAATAAAAATCCGGTACAGATTGCCCAAAACGCCATTGCACATGCGAAGCAAAATGGTTTCAACGTAGTGATTGTTGATACCGCGGGTCGTCTGGCCATAGATGAGGCGATGATGACGGAGATTGCAAATGTGCACAAAGCAATCAACCCACATGAAACTCTTTTTGTAGTAGATGCAATGACGGGGCAGGATGCTGTAAACACGGCTAAAGCATTTAACGAAAGGTTGAATTTTGATGGGGTCGTGCTTACCAAACTCGATGGTGATACCCGTGGTGGTGCCGCTATTTCCATTAAAAGTGTTGTTGATAAGCCAATTAAGTTTATCGGTACAGGTGAAAAAATGGACGCCATTGATGTGTTTCACCCAGCCCGTATGGCCGATCGTATTTTGGGGATGGGAGATGTTGTTTCACTTGTGGAAAGAGCCCAGGAACAATTTGATGAAGAGGAAGCCAGAAAACTTCAGAAAAAAATTGCGAAGAACCAATTCGGTTTTGACGATTTTCTTAACCAAATACAGCAGGTGAAGAAAATGGGAAGTATGAAGGATTTGGTAGGAATGATTCCAGGCGCTGGAAAAGCCTTGAAAGATGTAGATATAGACGATGACGCTTTTAAAGGAATAGAAGCCATAATCCATTCCATGACTCCAAAAGAAAGAACAGAACCAGCAATTATAAACGGAAGCCGTAAAAAACGAATTGCTGCCGGTAGTGGAACAAGCGTTCAGCAGGTAAACCAATTGCTAAAACAGTTCGACCAAATGAGCAAGATGATGAAAATGATGCAAGGCGGCGGCGGACGCAAGATGATGCAGGCTATGGGGAAGATGAGGTAAATGAAATATGTTAATTGTTAATTGGAAGCGATACCATTAACCATTAACCATTAACCATTAACCATTAACATTTCAACAAATGACAATACTAGACGGAAAGAAAGTAAGCAACGACATAAAAAACGAAATAGCCGCTGAAGTTGAAAAAATGAAGGCCAATGGTGAAAAAGTGCCTCATCTTGCCGCAATTATTGTGGGCGATGACGGTGCGAGCCTTACTTACGTGGGCAGTAAAGTGAAAGCTTGCGAACGGGTAGGTTTTGAATCTACTTTGGTAAAAATGCCGCATACTACCAGCGAACTGGAATTGCTAAAAAAAATCAAGGAATTGAACGAAGACGACAATATTGACGGTTTTATTGTTCAGCTTCCATTACCTCCGCAAATTGATACTCAAAAAGTTCTTCTTACCGTGGATCCTTCAAAAGATGTGGATGGTTTCCATCCTGAAAACTTCGGAAAAATGGCTTTGGATATGAGCACATTTATTCCTGCAACACCTTTTGGAATTCTTGAATTATTGCAACGATATGATGTTGATACTAAAGGAAAACACACCGTAGTTATTGGAAGAAGCCACATAGTTGGTCGCCCAATGAGTATTTTAATGAGCCGCAAAGGGTGGCCCGGAAACAGTACCGTTACACTTACGCACAGTAACACAAAAAACATTGCACAAATTACCACGCAAGCGGATATAATTATTTCAGCATTGGGAGTTCCCAACTTCTTAAAAGCCGAAATGGTAAAGGACGATGTGGTAATTATCGATGTGGGTATAACAAGGGTAGAAGACACAGACCACCCCAAAGGCTATGTGATTACAGGTGATGTTGACTTTGAGAATGTGAGTAAAAAAGCTTCGTTTATAACACCTGTACCAGGTGGTGTTGGCCCAATGACAATTGCGATGCTTCTTAAAAACACACTTTTGGCAAGAGAACAACGAAAGGGTTAAGCTTTTTCGCCTTCCGCCAAACGCCAATCCAAATATTTGTGAAGATCAGTTTCAATCCAACCCATGCCGATTGATAGTACAGCCAAATCATCTATGTAGCCAACTCCCGGAATAAAATCTGGCACCAAATCAAAAGGGTTGAAAACGTATAAAAGAGCTACCGCTATGGAGGCAATTGTAAACCACGGCACATTTGGATAAGTGCCTTTTTTAACGTCTTTCAGCATTGCGAACATAATTTTTCCGAGCTCGGCATATTTTCGTAAAGGACTGGCATTGCTCAGTTTTTTGGAAATGGCTTCCTCATTTTTCATTACTAATTCAACATCTTCGTCTTTTATTTTAGTGACTTTTTCCTCAACGTATTCTTCGTTAATTTTAGAATCCATCATAGCAATGTTAGAAGGTTTTTTATCTTTCTTTTTTCTGAAAAGCATAGTTTATTCGTTTTTGTAATTTAAAAATAAGCAATCGAATCATGAATACTTTTAAAATTTTGTTATAAAAATTTGTTGAGCAAATAAATAAGTATCAGAATAGAAAGAAGTATTAGAAACCAGTAAGGTTTAAGATTTTTGGGGTTTTTTCCGAAGAGAATTTTAGTAAGCGTAAACATAAAGCTTCGGTGCTTGGCTATGTAATTATATATGTGGTCACTGAGGTAATTGAACCATCGATTTTCTGAATACCATCGATGCCATTTTACATTTGGTTTTTTGAAATATAGAAAACTTCGGTAGGCAGAATTGGGGCCACTATAAACTTGGCCATCCTTTTCAATAAGCCGCGATGCTTTTTTAAATTCTTTTAAAGGAATATCAGGGTATTTATCCGAAACTTCTTGAAATGTTTTATAATGAATACGATTTTCGGTTTTAGATTTCCACCGAGTTATCCAGTAGTTGCAAAAACCACATTCCCCGTCCCAAACCATAGTAGGTTTTTCACTGGGAGGGAAATCCGTTTTTTGGATTTTAGCAAACATTTATTTTTGGGTTTACAAACGTTCCTCTTGGGTGACTGAATCCTCTTTTCCATATTCTTTCCTATAAATACGGACTATTACCATAAAGAGACTGATGAGTAAGGGACCAAATATTAAACCAATAAACCCGAATAACGGAACGCCCACGATAACCCCTATCAAAGTAACCAATGGGTGCACATTGTCCAGTTTTTTAAGCACATAAAGGCGAATAATATTATCTGTTGAACCCACAACTACAAAACCGTAAATAAGTATTCCCCAGGCCTGAAAACTGTGTCCTGTAGAAAGTGTGAGTACGAACACGGGAAGAATACCCACAAGGGTTCCAACAAAAGGGATCATACTCCCAATGGTGACAATTACGAACCAAAAGAATGGGTCTTCAATTCCAAAGATTAAAAAACCAATTAGCGCAACAATTCCTTGGGCAACTGCCACTAATGGAATGCCCAGTGCATTTGACCGAACCATGGCTTGAACTTCGATACCGATCTCCTTTAAATTCCCTCGATGCATTGGGATATATTCTTTTAGTGACTCTCTTAAATCGGTTCGGTTTGTAAACATGTAATAAAGCATAAAGTACATTAGTCCAATAGCAATAAATGCATTGAAAGTGCCCCCGGCTAAATTCTGAAGGTTGTCTGAAAGCCAGCCAGTAATAGCTGAAGGGTCTATTTGTGATGTAAGATCGTAGCCAACTGTATCTTCAATTTTTGCAAGCTGTTCTTTAAGGGCTTTTATAACTGCTGCAGAATTCTGGACGGCATCCCCAATTTTGTTGGTAAGCATTAAAATAATTCCGGCAATGGGGATAAGAATTCCAACGAAGGAAAGGAGCATCAAAAATGCAGCGGCAAGCGAAGGGTTCCATTTTTTTTGGTTCACCAATTTCGCCATCCATTTACGCATTAAAACATAAATAGTCACAGCTCCTAAAACCCCAGTTAAATAGGGGAGAAGCTCCCGAAAAATGAGGCTGCCCATCAATAAAATGAGCAAGATGACGAATATTTGTCGGATTATTTGTGGAGGAATGTGTTTGGTCATTTGGCGAATAGTTGTGTCATATCAGCAAAAGCTTTAAATTCCAGCGCGTTTCCGGCAGGATCTTTAAAAAACATTGTTGCTTGTTCTCCCACTTGTCCTTTAAAACGGATGTATGGTTCAATGATGAAGGTAAGGTTTTTTTGGATTAGTTTCTCAGAAAAATCCTTAAAGGTCTGCATATCCAGTACAACTCCAAAGTGTGGAATTGGCACATTCTTGCCATCTACTGGGTTGCTGCTTTCTTTTTCTTCAGAATTGATTTCTTTTAAATGAATAACAAGCTGGTGCCCGAAAAAGTCAAAATCTACCCAATGGTCGCTGCTGCGTCCTTCGGCAAGTTCTAGTATGTCTCTGTAGAATTTTCTGGAAGCTTCCAGATTGTCCACAGGAATTGCAAGGTGGAAGGGTGGTATGGTATTGCCCATTAATTATTTCTTAAGGCATGAATGAGCTCCTTCTTATTCATTTTTGAACGGCCATCAATGCCCACATTTTTTGCTTGTTCATAAAGCTCATTCTTGGCCCATTCTTCATAAGGTTCTGAATTTCCACCTTTTTTGCCGGCATTTTTGGTGTTAGCAATACGAGCGGCTTTTTCTTTGCTATAACCCTTATCGCGAAGGGCTTCGTATTGATCTTCGTTTTTAATTCTAGGATTTGGCATAATAATTAGTTTTAAATGAAAAACCCTCTGTAAAACAAAGGGCTTTTGCAGTTACTATTTAATTTTGATCAGTATCTTTTCTGTTTTTGAGTAAACCGATGCCCGCGAAAAAGAATACTATTCCCAAGATTCCTATGGCCCAAGGGCTCATTCCTATTTCCATGCTTCCGAATACTCCAAGTATTCCCATTACCAATCCTATTCCGCCGGCAATCGTTAATATAAAACCTAAAATCTTAATCATAATTAATTGAATTTGATGGTTAATTGGATTAAAATTAAAGGAAAAGCTTCATTCCATAATGAACCTTAACAAAATCTTTACAGGATGAAATTTATTCGGAAGGAGCGTCCCAACCTATCATAAAATATTTAATAGGAGCATTGTCGGGAATCTGGCTGGCTTCAACCTCAAGATCCATATTATATCGCAGTTCCTCGGGCAGACTCTTTTTATCGATTGTTAAATATACATCAGTTTCCTTAAGAAAAACGACTACCGCGTTAATGGTAGTTTCAATATTGTCAATAGTGTAATTTGCTTTTACGTCTTTAAAAGTACTTGCGGTAGTTAACCCTTTTTCGGTTTTATAGCGGGCGTCAAAAACCTGAATATTTGTTATTGTTGAGCTAGGGTCGTTTTCACTATCGGGCGACAGCAATAGAAGTTTTTTACCGCCTTTTTCATAAATTTCAACTTCTCCCTGTGTTTCCAAAGCGTTGGGTGATGAATTTATTTTTACAATGGAATCTTCCGCAAAAATGGAATCAATTTGCTTCATTTTTATTTCCTTATTTAAGTTTCCGATGGAACCATTCTTAATCAAAAAAGGATCGCTGTCCTTTCCGCATTGAACAAAAGCAAGTGAAACTATTCCAATTATTAAAAGTGTCTTTTTCATTTATGTTTTTTAGTTATTTGAATTTATAAGTTTTTTTACTGAGTTACTTCATCAATTTCCCCAAAATACCCAAAACACTGCGTATTACAGTTGGGCTGGAAAGTGTTTTTATCCAAGGGTTTGAACTGCTTCTTCGACGGGAGGAACTTCTGCTCGAGGTGGTTTTTCTCGCAGCTTCCTTTTCCTTTTGGGCTTTTTCTTTTGCTTCTTCCTTGTTGGCGATTTCAATTTTTTCCGTCAACATTTCATAAGCGCTTTCGCGGTCTATCACCTCGTTGTATTTTGGGATTAACTTTGAATTTTTTAATAATTCCTTCAGTTCACCATCTGTCAAAACATCCATGCGGCTCATTGGCGCTCGCAGCATAGTGCGGGCCAGTGGAGTGGGGATTCCCTTTTCATTTAAGGCGCTTACCAGTGCTTCGCCAATTCCCAAAGCTGTCAAAACTTCGTCTGTTTTATAATAGTCAGAAAGTGGATAATTTTCTGCGGTCAATTTGATGGCCTTTCTGTCTTTTGCTGTAAAAGCGCGAAGTGCATGCTGAATTTTTAAACCCAATTGGCTCAAAACAGCATCGGGCACATCGGTTGGGTTTTGGGTCACGAAATAAAGACCAACCCCTTTGGAACGTATCAATTTTACGATGCTTTCAATTTGGTCGAGCAATGCGCTGCTGGCTTCGTTAAAAATTAAATGCGCCTCGTCTATAAAAATCACCAACTCGGGCCTGCCGCTATCGCCCTGCTCGGGGAAAGTTGCGTAAATTTCAGCCAAAAGGCTCAACATAAAAGTTGAAAATAGCTTCGGGCGATCCTGAATATCGGTCAATCGGATAATGTTTATATATCCCCTTCCGTTTTCATCAATGCGAAGCAAATCGTCAGTATCAAAGGATTTTTCGCCAAAAAACAAATCGGCTCCCTGCTGTTCCAATTCTACAACTTTCCGAAGAATAGCCCCCGTGGAGGAGGAAGAAATGCGCCCGTATTCCTCGGCAAATTCGTCTTTGCCTTCATCGGTAGTATATTGCAATATTTTTTTAAAATCCTTTAAATCAAGCAACGGCATTTTGTTGTCGTCACAATATTTAAAAATTACGGAAACGATGCCTGCTTGCACATCACTCAAATCGAGAATTCGCGAAAGCAATACAGGGCCAAACTCGCTCACCGTAGCGCGAAGGCGAACGCCTTCTTGGTCTGAAAGTGTGAGTATTTCAGCGGGAAATTTCTTTGCTTCATACGGAAAACCGATAGCAGCGTGGCGTTCCTCAATTTTGGCATTATTGGTTCCTAGTTGTGCAATTCCGCTGAGGTCTCCTTTAATATCCATCAAAAGCACAGGAACACCTTTTTCCGAAAGATTTTCGGCAATAATTTGAAGGGTTTTTGTTTTACCTGTACCTGTTGCGCCCGCAATCAATCCGTGACGATTCAAGGTTTTTAATGGAACTTTCACATAAGCATCTTTAACGGTTTCGCCATCAAGCATCGCTGCACCAAGATTTATAAACTCTCCCTTGGTTGTGTAACCGTTATTGATATAATCAAAAAAAGCCTGTTTGTCTGCCATGACACTAAATTTTGCTCAAAAGTAATAAATTATAGTCCATCAAGGTTTTTAAACCAGCAAATTCCCACAAGGCTAAACATTTTTATTTGGAATTTGCTTCCGAAATACTATAGTATTCAACTTCAATTCGAGTAATTTTGCACCGATGAAAAAAGAAGTACAGCAATTAGTGGATAAAGGAGTAATGCTTCCCTTGATGGAAGAGTTTTACACGATACAAGGCGAAGGATTTCATAAAGGAACCGCGGCATACTTTATACGCGTTGGCGGTTGCGATGTAGGTTGCCATTGGTGCGATGTGAAGGAAAGCTGGAATGCAGAACTGCACCCGCCAACGGCCATTGAAGCAATTGTTGAAAATGCCGCAAAATATTCAAAAACCATTGTAATTACTGGAGGCGAGCCCCTTACTTGGAATATGGGACCCTTGACCGAAATGTTGAAAGAAAAGGGAATGCAAACCCATATTGAAACTTCCGGTGCATACAGATTAACTGGAACTTGGGATTGGATTTGCCTTTCGCCAAAAAAAATGAAACTTCCCACTGAGGAAGTTTATAAAGCTGCAAATGAATTGAAAGTAATTGTTTTCAACAAAGATGATTTCCGTTTTGCGGAAGAACAAGCTGCCAAAGTAGGCCCAGATTGTATTCTTTATTTGCAGCCGGAATGGAGCAAGCGTGAAAAGATGAGTCCGCTAATAGTGGATTACGTGATGCAAAACCCTAAATGGAAGGTTTCGCTACAAACGCATAAATACTTAAATATCCCTTAAATAACTTAAGCTTTTTTTAAAGGAATTTCAACATATTCGTTGTCCCATCCTATCATAAGGGTAGTTCCATTGCTGTCCGGTCTAAAAATCATTGAGAGTGATTCTATAGGTGCCGCAGCGTCTTTGACAGGGACGACCATTCTAGCAACATCTTTTTCTTTTTTATAGCTGTAAGCGCCCCAAACATTGGTATCACTATTTATAATAACAGTCCAATTATCTTCATCTGGGATTGTATACAAAGTATAGGTTCCTGGGTTTAAAATAGTCTTTCCGAATTTTAAGGGGGTGTAAATCGTAAGTTCGGTTGCTTCATTGGCGCCAGTTCTCCACACTTCGCCATACGGTACCAAATCACCAAAAATGTCGCGTCCCTTTTTTTGGGGTCGACTATAGATTACACGTGCCAAGGGCGGACTGTTCTTGTCAGGTCTGGCCATTACCAAATCCATAGGTGAAGCATCCATCTGCGGAAAGCTTTGCGCCTGGCCGGTCTGGAAGGTAAACGATGCGGTTAGAAGGCAAGCAAATAGAAATATTTTATTCATATGAAATATTTTAGATTTTATAAAATGTTCAAAATTAGACGTAATTTTTAATAAAAAGTTTCATCAAAACTCAATAAAACACAATCATAAAACGCTAATTTCGCCAAATTTAGTGCGCAACTATTGCGCCAAATTCCAGATAAGTTTTCTGTAGCTTTAAAAGTTGTCTTTTTTCACAGTAATTTGTTAATAACTTACTGCTTATAAATTACGCAAACCCTTAATTTTATTGGGGATTTGGTTATATTTGTTCGTTACGAAAAAAACTGAAAATCATTCAAATTATTATATGAGCGAAGAACAGAAAAAAGGCAGCTACGGTGCCGACCAAATTCAAGCGTTAGAGGGAATGGAACATGTGCGCATGCGTCCATCAATGTATATTGGTGATGTTGGAGTGCGTGGCTTGCACCACTTGGTTTATGAAGTGGTAGACAACTCTATTGACGAGGCCATGGGCGGTTATTGCGACACTATTGAAGTGGCTATTAATGAGGATAATTCGATATCCGTAAAAGATAACGGCCGTGGAATTCCCGTAGATCTTCATAAAAAAGAAGGCGTTTCTGCGCTACAGGTTGTTATGACCAAAATTGGAGCTGGTGGAAAGTTCGACAAAGATTCTTATAAAGTATCCGGGGGTCTTCACGGAGTTGGTGTTTCGGTAGTAAACGCACTTTCCGAGCACTTAACTGCCACTGTACATCGTGATGGTAAAATCTGGCAGCAAGAATACGAGCGCGGAAAAGCTATGTATCCCGTAAAGTCTATTGGAGAGACCGATTATCGTGGAACTATCGTTACGTTTAAACCAGACCCGCAAATTTTCCAACAATCTTTGGAATATAGCTATGATACATTGGCCAGCAGAATGCGCGAGTTGTCTTTTTTGAATAAAGGAATTACTATTTACTTTACAGATAAAAGGCAAAAAGATGAAAATGGTGAATTTCCCACTGAAAAATTCCACAGTGAAGAAGGTTTGAAGGAGTTCATCCGCTTTTTGGATGGAAACCGAGAGCCTATCATTGCCGATGTAATCTCCATGGAAGGTGAAAAGAATGACATTCCAGTGGAAGTTGCAATGGTTTACAATACTTCATTTAATGAAAACTTACATTCATACGTAAACAACATTAACACACACGAAGGCGGAACACATCTGTCCGGCTTTCGTGCTGGATTGACGCGTACTTTAAAAAAATACGCAGATGCGTCCGGAATGCTGGATAAACTGAAGTTCGAAATTGCCGGTGACGATTTCCGCGAAGGATTGACCGCTATTATTTCAGTAAAAGTTGCAGAGCCACAATTTGAAGGGCAGACTAAAACGAAACTTGGTAACCGTGAAGTTACGGCGGCGGTAAGCCAAGCGGTTTCCGAAATGCTTGAAAATTATTTGGAAGAGCACCCAAATGATGCAAAAACCATAGTGCAGAAAGTAATCCTTGCCGCCCAGGCACGTCACGCAGCACGAAAAGCCCGTGAAATGGTACAGCGCAAAACCGTGATGAGCGGGGGTGGCTTGCCAGGAAAACTTTCCGACTGCTCTGAACAAGATCCGGAAAAATGTGAAGTATTCCTCGTAGAGGGAGATTCTGCGGGCGGAACTGCAAAACAGGGCCGCGACCGTAATTTTCAGGCAATTCTTCCGCTTCGCGGAAAAATTCTGAATGTTGAAAAAGCCATGCACCACAAAGTTTTTGAAAACGAAGAGATTCGAAATATTTATACCGCGCTGGGTGTAACCATCGGTACTGAAGAGGATAGCAAAGCCCTGAACCTCGAGAAACTGCGCTATCACAAAGTAGTGATTATGTGTGATGCGGATGTGGACGGTAGCCATATTGCAACTTTGATTTTGACTTTCTTTTTCCGCTACATGCGAGAATTGGTTGAAGCTGGTTGTGTTTATATAGCAACCCCTCCACTTTATTTAATAAAGAAAGGAGCCAAAAAGGAATACGCTTGGAGTGATAAGGAACGCGACAGATTGAACCAAGAGTTCGGCGGTAGCGCTTCCATCCAACGATACAAAGGTTTGGGAGAAATGAACGCCGAGCAGCTTTGGGATACTACAATGAACCCTGAGTTTAGAACGCTTCGACAAGTTACCATAGACAACGGTACCGAGGCAGATAGAATTTTCTCAATGCTGATGGGCGATGAAGTTCCACCTCGAAGGGAATTTATAGAGAAGAATGCGGTTTATGCAAATATTGATGCTTAGTAAAATATGAATAATTCTAAAAAGCCCGTTTCTGAAAAATTAGGAATGGGCTTTTTAGTTTTTAACCCTTTATTATCATTATTTTAAGCAGATATTGGTACTTTTGTGCTGCCTTTCAGAAAGGTTCTGAAAGATTGAAAAGTCACTCCGATTTTCTTCGGGAAAATATATTACAAACAATAACCATAAACAATTAATATGAAAGTAACAGTTGTAGGGGCAGGTGCTGTGGGCGCAAGTTGCGCAGAGTACATTGCCATCAAGAATTTTGCAAGCGAAGTAGTTTTGTTGGACATCAAAGAAGGATTTGCCGAAGGAAAGGCAATGGACCTGATGCAAACAGCTTCTTTAAACGGTTTCGACACTAAAATTACAGGTGTAACAAACGATTATTCCAAAACCGCAGGTAGCGATATTTGCGTAATCACCAGCGGGATTCCACGTAAACCGGGGATGACGCGTGAGGAATTGATAGGTATAAATGCCGGAATTGTAAAAGATGTGTCTTCAAACCTCGTAAAGCATTCTCCTAAAACTATTATAATCGTAGTTAGCAACCCGATGGACACGATGGCTTATTTAGTCCATAAAACATCTGGTTTGGATAAAAATAAAATCATCGGAATGGGTGGTGCTTTGGATAGCGCACGTTTCAAATATCGTTTGGCGGAAGCCTTGGGGGCTCCAATCAGCGATGTGGACGGAATGGTAATCGGTGGTCACAGTGATACCGGGATGGTTCCGTTGACACGTTTGGCAACTAGAAACAGTGTTCCTGTTTCCGCTTTTATTTCTGAAGACAGGTTGAACCAAGTAATGGAAGACACCAAAGTGGGCGGCGCAACGCTTACTAAATTGTTGGGAACTTCAGCTTGGTATGCTCCAGGTGCTGCGGTTTCAAGTTTGGTACACGCAATTGCCTGCGACCAAAAGAAAATGTTCCCTTGCTCGGTAATGCTTGATGGCGAATACGGAATGAAGGATATTTGCATTGGTGCTCCAGTAATTTTGGGCAGAAACGGTATCGAAAAAATAGTAGAACTTGAATTGAACGATGCCGAAAAAGCGCATATGAAAGAAAGTGCCGAAGGCGTTCGTAAAACTAATGATTTACTGGAACTTTAATTCCAAAATAGGATTAATAAAATTAAACCTCACAAGTCTTCGAGACCTGTGAGGTTTTTTCATATAAAAACCCCAAAGGTTTTCAAAACCTTTGGGATTTAGTCTTACATCTTGCGTCTTATAGCGAAGCGGTCTTACGTCTTTTTTACCCACATTTCGAAGACCCACAATCCTTGCAAGTCAAACAACCTTCCTGGTAAATAAGTGATGTGCTGTTACAGTTTTCACATTTCTGTTTTTTGGCTTCTGTTCCATCGGCCACATAGCGTTTCAACGCACGGGCAACGCCATTTTTCCATGTGTTGATGCTTTCACTGTCAAGTTGTAAGCTGTTAATCAAATCTACCACTTTTTCAATTGGCATGCCATGGCGAAGGGTGCTGGAAATCAATTTTGCATAGTTCCAAAACTCAGGGTTGAACTTATGCGAAAGCCCTTCAATAGTGGTTTTATAACCTCTTTTATTTTTATACTGAAAATCGTAACGCGAAGTTCCGTCCTCGTTTCGGTTTTTGATTATTACCCCTTCATTTACCCAACGTGGAATTAAAATCCCATCCTCATCATCGGCAAAACCTGTGAAAATTTCATACGGTTTTTCATCAATCAATCCGATAAAAGCAATCCATTTATCTTTGCTGTTTTGAAAACGAACTACATCTGCTTCAAGGGTTTCGGGACGTTTGGTTGGGAAAGCGGTCAAGGTTTCGTTGTCTTCTTCCTTCTTTTCTTCATTTGAAATCAAAACCCCCGAACGTGACCCATCGCGATAAACGGTAACGCCTTTGCAGCCAGCCTGCCACGCTTCGAGATATAATTTTCCAACCAATTCTTCGGTAGCGTCGTTCGGTAAATTGATGGTTACGGAAATGGAATGGTCCACCCATTTCTGCACCGCGCCCTGCATCCGCACTTTGCTCATCCAGTCCACATCGTTGGAAGTTGCTTTGTAATAAGGCGATTTCTTTACAATTTTGTTCAATTCTTCCTGGCTGTAATTTTTATCGGTTGCAATGCCGTTTGCTTCCATCCACTGCTTAAAACGGTGGTGGAAAACCACGTATTCCTCCCAACTGTCGCCTACTTCATCCACAAAATCAACACGTACGTTTTTATCGTTCGGGTTTACTTTTCTTCTTCGTTTGTAAACAGGAAGAAAAACAGGCTCAATGCCCGAAGTGGTCTGTGTCATCAAACTGGTAGTTCCCGTTGGGGCGATTGTCAACAATGCAATATTTCTTCGGCCGTATTCGAGCATATCGTAATACAGCTTTTCATCCGCATCTTTTAGGCGAAGAATAAACGGGTTGTTTTTTTCTCTTTCGCTATCAAATATTTTGAAAGCACCTCTTTCCTTTGCGGTATAAACCGATGCGCGATAAGCTTCCAAAGCCACGGTTTTGTGGATTTCAACCGAGAAATCGATTCCTTCCTTGCTGCCGTACTTTATGCCCAAAGCGGCCAGCATATCGCCTTCGGCGGTAATGCCAATCCCGGTCCTGCGGCCTTCCTCTGCTTTTGTTTGAATGTTTTTCCAAAGATTTCTCTCAACAGCTTTCACCTCATCGCTCTGCGGATCGGCATCTATTTTTGCAATGATGGCATCTACTTTTTCAAGTTCCAGGTCGATAATATCGTCCATAATTCTTTGGGCGATGCCGATGTGTTTTTTGAAAAGTTCAAAATTGAAAGAAGCATTTTTAGTGAAAGGTTTTTCCACATACGAAAATAGGTTTATTGCAAGCAAACGACAGGAATCGTAAGGGCAAAGCGGAATTTCGCCACACGGATTTGTGGATACGGTTTTGTAGCCCAAATCGGCATAGCAATCCGGTACACTTTCCTTAATAATTGTATCCCAAAAAAGAATGCCCGGCTCGGCAGATTTCCAAGCGTTGTGCACGATTTTTTTCCAAAGCTTTCCAGCCTCGATCTCCTTTGTGTTTTTGGGGTTTTCGCTAAAAATTGGATATTTCTGCGTATAGTTTTTTCCATCTTTTACGGCTTGCATAAAAGCATCATCCATTCGCACGGAAACGTTGGCGCCGGTAACTTTTCCCTGCTCCATTTTCGCATCAATAAAATCTTCGGAATCTGGGTGGTTTATCGATACCGAAAGCATCAACGCGCCACGGCGACCGTCCTGGGCCACCTCGCGGGTTGAGTTTGAATAGCGCTCCATAAACGGAACAATCCCAGTTGAGGTCAACGCTGAATTCTTCACCGGAGACCCTTTCGGGCGGATGTGCGAAAGATCGTGGCCCACACCGCCGCGACGCTTCATCAATTGTACCTGTTCTTGGTCGATTTTCATAATGCCTCCATAAGAATCGGAATCGCCGTTGTTTCCTATTACGAAACAATTTGATAGTGAAGCAATCTGGTACGGATTGCCTATTCCCGCCATAGGACTGCCTTGGGGCACGATGTACTTGAAATCTTTGATAGCCTCAAAAACTTCTTCCTCGGTCATTGGGTTGGCATAGCGCTGCTCGATACGCGCAATTTCCTTTGCGATTCGGCGGTGCATATCATTAGGCGTTTTTTCATAAATATTGCCTTCAGAATCTTTTAGGGCGTACTTGTTTACCCAAACGCGGGCAGCAAGATCATCGCCTTTAAAATATTCAACCGAAGCTTCAAAAGCTTCATCCTGTGTGTAGGTTTGGGGAGTGGGGATGGCGGTTTTTACTTGCATATTTTTGAAAAGATTTTTGGTTAATTAAATTCGGATTTTTAAAGTATGTAAATATAGCAAAATAGCAATCCCATTATAATTTTAATTTTTAAAGTTGTCAAGAATGGATTGTTAATATATTAATAATCAGATTTATAAAAATTTATCAACAGTAAAAAGTTGACAAAATTTGAATATTAAAATGATTTTTCGGAAATTTTTCACTATTGCAGACAGCTTAGTCTTAAATATATTTAAAGGAATGTGATAAAAGTCATTTTTTGACAGTCCGTATGGGTGCTATCTTTGTGCTGTGAAAAACATAATTCTCATACTCGTTTCGCTAATCATGTTCACAAGACCTTTGTGGCCCGTGGTGGAATATGTAGCAAATTATGAATACATAGTGAACGTGCTTTGTGAGAACAAAGACAAGCCCGAAATGCAATGTAACGGGAAATGCCATCTCACCAAAGAATTGGCAAAGGAAGCAGGGGCAGAGGATGACAATCCGTTCAATAATAAAACATCCAAGACTGAGATTCCGCAGTTTATTATTTCTGAAAATATCGCGGAATATAGTTTTGCCTCGGCCGACGAATTAATTTCAGTTGAAAATATCGGCTACAAGCCAAATTTGAATTCTTCCCTTTATATCTCAAAAATTCTACATCCGCCGCAGTTGGGATAATTTTCAGCAACGATTCTTTCTGAAATTTTTCTCGAAATAATTCAGGTAGATCCTTCTTTTAATTATCAAAACCTATTCAAAATGAAAGTATTTATACCTGTGTTCCCCATAAAGGGAATGCTTATGGGCTGGCTTTGGTTTGCGCTTATTTGCGGCTGTTTTACCACACAAGTCTATGCCCAGGAAACTCCGGCGGACAGTCTGAAATTAATTCAACTCAATGAGGTGGTGGTTATTTCCGCAGGCAGACAATTGGACCATCAAAAACAGCGCAAACCCCTGTCCACACTGGACGAGTTTTTGGAGTCTTCCCGCAGTATCAAAATGGTAAAGCGTGGCGCCTACGCCTGGGAGCCAACAATGAACGATATGGCCTCCGAACGTTTGGCAATAACCATAGACGGCATGCAGATATTTGGTGCGTGTACCGATAAAATGGATCCGATAACCTCCTATGTTGATGTTTCCAATCTTTCGGAGGCGGAAATAGGTTCGGGCCAGCAGGGCGCTGCATTTGGGAATACTATAGGCGGCGGTATCAATTTGAAATTGGACAAAAGCAATTTTAAATCAACCGGATGGACGGGTTCTTTGGAAAGTGCTTTTGAAACAAACAATGCCATGCGCGTTTTTGGGGGCGAGCTCAGTTATTCCGAAGAAAAATTCTATTTCAATGTGGATGGAATTTACCGCAAGGCTGACAATTACAAGGCCGGTGGCGATGAGGAAGTGAAATTTTCACAGTTTGAAAAGTATAACTTCTCAATAAATTCGGGCTATAAACTTGCCGAGGACAAAACAATTGCTGCTACCTTAATATATGATGAAGCAAACGATGTGGGCTATCCCGCCCTGACGATGGACGTTTCCTTGGCGCGTGCCGTGATTGCTTCGGTGAGTTTTAATCAGGATACGTTGTTTGGCAATTTCAGCAATTGGGAAACCAAGTTGTATTTCAATACCATAAAGCACGTAATGGACGATACCCAACGCCCCGACGTGCCGATACATATGGATATGCCTGGCTGGAGCGAGACCGCTGGGTTTTACACACAGGCAAAACTCAACAAAGAAAAACATCACTTCTTTTTTAAGTGGGATGGATTTTACAACAAAAGCTACGCTGAAATGACCATGTATCCAACCAACAGCAACGAGCCGTTGATGTTTATGCTTACGTGGCCCGATGTGCGTACCAAAAATGTTGGTTTTTATGCCGAAGATCATATTCCGTTGAAAAATGCTTCTTTAAAACTTTCCACACGTTTGGCGTACCATTCCAATACGGTTGCCGATGACTTTGGGCTGAACAGTCTAAAAATTTTCTATCCCGAAATGGACAGGACCAATACCCTTTTCCTGAAAAGTTTTTCTGCCCAATATCACAAAATGCTGAGTGACTTTCATTTTATTGGCGGCCTTTCCTATGGCGAACGCGCGCCCTCGGTTTCGGAAGGGTATGGGTTCTATCTTTTCAACAGTTTTGATAATCACGATTATATTGGCGACCCGGGTTTGAACACTGAAGGTTCTGTTGATGCGAATCTTTCGGTAACCTATAAAAAACCAATTTTTGAGATTACCGCAGGAGCAAATTACTTCCATGTTTTCAATTATATAATCGGAATGGTTGATTCATCGCTCAGCACGATGACCATCGGTGCCGAGGGCGTGAAAATTTATACCAATCTTGATTATGCGCAGCTTTTTAATGCTTCGCTCTCGGGAAGGTATAGTATTTCGAACGCATTTAAATTAACCGGAAGGGTTTCATACCATCGAGGCGTGGATGATAAAGGTGAAAATTTGCCGCTCATCAGCCCACTTTCTTACCGAAGTGCCATCGATTTTTATAAAAACCAATTTTCCGCCTCGCTCTCAATTGATGGCGCTGGAGTGCAAACAAATTACAATCCAACTTATGGAGAAACCAAAAGTGCGGCTTATGCGACGCTTTCGGCAAGTTTTGGAAAACGCTTCTTCATAAATGACAATGACCTTTTCCTAAAAGCTGGGATTGAAAACATTTTTGATACTAATTACTCTACTTATACCGACTGGAACAACATTCCACGTATGGGAAGAAACTTTTACTTAACAATTTCTTATTCAATTAATTAATAAAATAAACAATTATGAAAACACTAAAATATATATTCGCAATTCTTTTTCTTTCAGCCACATTCGTAAGTTGTTCGGATGATGATGAAAACACGCCGGCAGAGATTAACCCTGTGGAAGGTTTAAACATGATTTACGAAATTCCGGCTACAGACCATACTGTGCAGATCTATTCGGAAAAACAAAATCTTGAAGTAGGTTACAACGAAATTTCCATTAGAATTAAAGACATGGCAAGTGATAAGTACGTTGCCAATGCCGCTCCAAGTTGGATGCCAATGATGCATATGGAAACGATGGAGCATTCCGCGCCACATAGTATGTTGACCAATACTGAAGAAAGCACAGTTTACAAAGGGCACGTTGTTTTCCAGATGGCCAGTAACGACACAGAATATTGGGAAATGATTCTTAATTATTCCCTAAATGGACAGCAAAAAGAAGAGACACTCCGTGTGTCTGTGTCACAACCAGCTGATGGATTGACTAAAACCCAGGTGTTTATGGGCACCGATGATACACGTTACGTTTTGGCATATGTTAACCCAAAAGAACCTAAGGTTGCCGTAAACGATCTGCAGGCCGTTCTTTATAAAATGGAGTCTATGATGAGTTTCCCAATGGTTGAAAACTATAAAATAACCGTGGATCCAAGAATGCCTGGAATGGGCAACCACAGCTCTCCAAATAATGAAGACCTGACCTATACTACAGCAACAAAAATGTATGACGGTAAGCTGTCACTGACCATGACTGGCTATTGGAAAATCAATTTGAAATTGATGAACAGCAGCGGTGAAACATTAAAAGGTGAAGACGTTACGGAGGCCAATCCAGAGAGCAGCCTTTATTTTGAGTTGGAATTTTAATTCTATTGTTTGTTTTATATTGTTTAAAGACTGTAGCGATACAGTCTTTATTTTTTTATATTTGGCGCGTGAACTGGAGATGGTACATACCTATATTATTATTAGCCCTTGCTTTTTTTGGAGTAAGCTTGGAGCAATCAACCCTGCCCAATCAGGAAATTGTTGTAGAATTTAATACAAATTCCGTAAGCGAAGTTGATGCCAAACAAGCTATTTCCAATATAACGAACCAATTAAGGTCTATAGGTGTTGATGACTTTCAAATATCTGAAATTCGAGACGGCAAACTAAGGGTAACCTACTACAGCGCGAAAGATATCGCGATTATCAAAAACTTGTTTGAGGGCCAAATTGACTTTCAGTTGGGCGAAACGGCTTTTGGAAGTAAAAATTCCTCAGAAATACCTTCCAAAGAATTCCCCAACACCTACAAAGTAAATGTTGTTAAAATCCAAAAAGATTCAAGGCTAGACTTGGGGCTTAAGGGTTTGCCCGTTGAAGTAAAATCTGCAACAGACCAATATTTAAACCCTATTGTGTCTTTGGGTGTACCCGAAGCCAATTTTACTTTTAAAAAATGTTTTGAAAACGTTGCTTTTAAAAACTATCGCAATGTTTCACTTTTAATAGACACTACTTCACACAAAATTCCAGAGGTAAGGGCGGGCCCTTTATCTTAAAACAAATCTTCACGATATTTTTTTTAAGGTGAAAAGTTTACACTTTGAAAAAATGGCTTTGGTCACTTTATTCCCAAAGCCACAAAACTAATTTTAAAATAACCCCTATAATTGTCAGATATTACAGCAAATCATATATTTGCCCGATTTTAAAAAAAATCTGACCAAAAAATATAAACATGCAAAACAAAGGACTGATTACCGTATTCGCTATCCTTTTTGGATTGGTGAGTATTTACCAGCTTTCATTTACGTTTGTTGCGAACAAAGTAGAAGACAGCGCCAAGGAATTTGCTAACAGCAAATTTTCTGAAAATGAACCACACGAGCGTGACGATGCTGAAGCACGTTACCTAGATTCTGTTGCTAACAATCCAGTATTTTTAGGAATAGACTACAAAACCGCCAAAGAGAAGGAACTTAACAAAGGACTTGACCTTAAAGGGGGAATTAACGTAATTCTTGAAGTTTCTGTAAAAGATATCCTTAAAGGACTTGCGAACAACACGAAAGACCCTGCATTTAACCAAGCTTTGGAGAATGCCAAGGAACTACAGAAGAATAGTCAGGATACTTATTTAGAGTCTTTCTTCAAGGCTTTTGAAGCGCTTCCGGGCGAGAATGAACTTGCTTCGCCAGATATTTTCTTCAACAAGAATTTGGAGGACGTGATCAATGTGGGGATGACCAACGATCAAGTAAAGCCAATCATTTCTAAGAAAATTGACGAATCCATTACTTCCGCTTTTGAAGTATTGAGAAAGCGTATTGATAAATTTGGAGTAACCCAGCCGAACATTCAGCGTTTGGGACAATCTGCAAGAATACTTGTAGAGCTTCCTGGGGCTAAAGATGTTGATAGGGTTAAAAAATTGCTTCAAAGTACTGCCCAATTAGAGTTCTGGGATGTATATAAATTTGAGGAAATAGCAGGTTTCCTTCAAGCTGCCGATACCAAAGCAGGTGAAATAGCAATGGCAAAGAACGCCTCAGAAACCGAAAAGATTACCGATACTACAAGCACTGTTGCCGATACCTCAAAAACTGAAGAAGATGATGTAAGCAAGCTTTTAGGTGGGCAAGATGTAAATGATTCTTTGGTAGATGATAATAAGGCAAACCCGATACTTTCAAAAATGGTTTCTTTGGGTAACCAAGGCAGCCCTGTAATTGCTACTTTCAGATTAAAGGATACTGCTGCTATCAACGGTTATTTCCGTAACCCACAAATAAAATCATTGTTACCAAATGAATTACGTTTTGCAAAATTTGTTTGGGGCTTGCCAGAAGTGGAACCACAGTCAAATGAAGAGGTGACCGCACTTTATGCTTTAAAGAGCAACCGCGACAATGTTCCGCCCCTTGGAGGAAGTGTGGTTGTAGATGCAAGACAGGAATACGACAATCTAAGTCGCGTGGTAGTTTCTATGCAAATGAACGGCCAGGGTGCCAAGGTTTGGGAACAAATGACCGGCAATGCCTATGAAAACCAAAGCCAGATTGCTATTGTACTGGACAATATTGTGTATTCAGCACCAGGTGTAACCTCTGGACCAATTGCTGGTGGACGTAGCCAGATTTCTGGAGACTTTACTGTAAACCAAGGTCAGGATTTAGCAAACGTATTGCGAGCCGGTAAGCTTCCTGCTTCGGCTGAGATTATTCAGGGTGAAGTAGTAGGTCCTACTTTGGGTCATGAAGCAATTAACAGTGGTGTTATGTCATTCGTAATTGCACTTTTTATTGTATTGCTATGGATGATTGGTTACTACGGAAAAGCTGGACTTTTTGCTGACGTAGCATTATTGGTGAACATTCTTTTCATCTTTGGAATTTTAGCAGGGCTAGGTGCCGTGCTTACGCTTCCTGGTATTGCAGGTATTGTATTGACTATTGGTATGTCAGTAGATGCGAACGTACTTATCTTTGAAAGAATAAAGGAGGAGCTTGCAAAAGGCAAAGCACAAAAGGATGCCATTAAAGATGGTTTCAATAATGCATTGTCTTCTATTCTCGATGCCAACATTACAACCGGTCTTACAGGTTTGATTCTCTTGGTGTTCGGAACGGGGCCTATTCAAGGTTTTGCAACTACCTTATTGATTGGTATTGCTACTGCATTGTTTACGGCAATCTTCATCACAAGATTGTTTATTGATAGCTATACCAAGAATGGTAAGCCGTTGCCGTGCTCTACTTCAATAACTAAAAACCTTTTCACAAACGTTCACGTTTCGTTCCTTAAAAAACGAAAAATGGCTTACGTAATTTCTGCCATCATGCTTTTGATAAGTGTTTCATCACTTTTCATAAATGGTCTTAACCAAGGTGTTGACTTTGTGGGTGGACGTACCTATACTGTGCGTTTTGACAAGGATGTGAATGCGCAGGAAATACAGGACAACCTTATTGCAACCTTTGGAAGTGCCGAGGCAAAAACCTATGGTGGCGATAACCAGTTGAAGATTACAACCAAATATAAAGTTGACGAAACCGGAACTGAGGTAGATGAAGAAATAGAACGCATGGTTTTTGAAACAGTTAAAAAGGATATGCCTGCAGATATGACTTATGAAGACTTTGTGGGAGACCGCGAAGGGAAAACCATAGGTAGAATGGAATATTATAAAGTGAGTCCAACCATTGCAGACGATATTAAGAAAGACTCTTTCTGGGCTGTATTCGGTTCGTTAGTTGTGGTTTTTCTATACATCCTGCTACGTTTTAGAAGATGGCAATTCAGTCTCGGTGCTGTTGTGGCGGTATTCCACGACGTACTTATCGTGCTGGGTGTGTTCTCGTTAACCTACAAGTTTATGCCTTTCAGCATGGAGATAGACCAAGCTTTTATCGCGGCGATACTAACCGTAATTGGTTACTCGCTAAACGATACAGTAATTGTATTTGACCGTATTCGTGAATACTTTGGCGAGCACCCAAGCTGGAAGATGAACCGCATTATAGATGTGGCGTTGAGCAGCACCTTAAGTAGAACGCTTAATACCTCTTTTACAACCCTTATCGTATTGTTGAGTATGTTCTTCCTTGGTGCGGAGTCCATCCGTGGCCTGTTGTTTGCAATCATCGTTGGTATTGTGGTGGGTACATACTCGTCATTGTTCATCGCTACCCCGGTAATGTATGATTCGATAAAACGCAAAAAAGTAGAAGACTTGATCGATAAAAAAGAAGAAGCAGATCCTGCTTTGGAAGCATAGTCTTCCATTCTTTAGAAGTAAAAAAAGACCTTTCCATTTTCGGAAGGGTCTTTTTTTTATTTAAAAAAGTAGCTTTTGCACAAAGCCCTCTTGTTTGTGTTAAGTGTTGTTTAATTGGTAGTTGAAAAGCGAATGCGATCGCCTGTCGCAAGTTGCCATGCTTCCGCAAGGCCTGCATTTACTTCCAATACATATTGAGATGCTGCTTCTGAAGGCAATGAGGTTTCATCAAAGGGTTTGGCATTCTTTTGTATGCTTACTATTTCCTTTTCAGCATTCAGATAAATAATATCTAGCGGTATTTTGGTATTTTTCATATAAAAGGAGCGGCGCTGCATATCGTTGAACACAAAGAGCATGCCTTGATCCTTGCCGAGTGAGTTACGGTACATAAGCCCCGTTTGGGTTTGGTATTCGTCATCGGCTACCTCAATATCTAACGAAGCGATAATGGAATCGTTTTCCGCCTTTAGAAGTTGGAGCTCGCCTTCTTTTTTGAAGGTGATTTCTTTGGTCAGATTTTTTTCTTCGGAAGAAGTATTGTCTTTACAATTATAAAATGAAAGGATGGAAGCAGCAATTACTGCGGGAAAAAGTACTTTTTTCATTTAAAGAAATATTTAATACATCACAAATTCACAAATACGTTATTTTCTGAACTTGTGTTTAATTTAATTCGACAATTGGTTTTTTTGAAGCTTTCCACATAATATAAATGCCAGCAATTATAAAAGGAACGCTCAGCCATTGTCCCGTTGAAAGCAATCCTAACACAGACTCAAAACCACCCTGGCTTTCCTTTACAAATTCCACAATAAAGCGAACCATAAACAGCAATATTAAAAAAACGCCGAAAATGTACCCTATTTGCTTTCTGCGCTCGGTTTTCCAATACAGATACCAGCACACCAAAAACACAATTACGTAACCCGCCGCCTCATAAAGCTGCGCTGGATGTCGAAAAGGGACGGAATTCAACAGTTCGGTAAATTGAGGATTATGCACAATAGCGTCATAAGCCTTGGCCGGATTTTGGATGCCGGTCGCCTGTGCGGCCTCCCGCTTATCGATGCCCTCGTGCACAAAACGGACGCCCAGTGGAAAATCGCCAGAAGGCTTCCCGATGATTTCAGAATTCATAAAATTGCCGATACGTACAAAAATACCGCCCGCGGCAACGGCAATTACTATGCGATCCATAATCCACAAAAACGGTTTTTTGATAACATTTTTTGTGTAATAATACATAGCAATTAAAATAGCGATAGCGGCACCGTGACTAGCCAAGCCTTGAAAGCCTGTAAACTCAAACTCCGGAACCGTGCTTATAGGCAGAAATACCGAAAGCGGGTCTTCCACAAAAAGTTCTGGCTGATAGAAAATAACATGGCCCAAACGCGCACCCACTAGTACGGCCACGACCATATAAATAAACAGACTGTCCAGTTTTTCCTGCGACAGTTTTTCGCGTTCGTAAATCTTTTTGGTAAGTATCCAACCCAGCGTAAATGCCACAACGAACATTAAACTGTAATAGCGGATCATAAAAAAACCAAGATCGATTCCTTCCGAAGGATTCCAGGTAAAACTTAAATAGTGCATAGTGGGAGTTTTATTAAGCTGCGTAAAGATACTAAAAGCGAAAAAGTATAAAGTACCATAGTTTTATTTCTTTTTTGGTGGAACGGGATCGTAACCAGAACCGCCCCACGGATTGCAGCTTGCAATACGCTTTGCGGCAAGCCAACCACCTTTTAACAAACCGTGTTGTTGCAACGCTTCTACAGCGTAATGCGAACAGGTAGGGGAGTAGCGGCAGGTATTGGGCGTAAAGGGTGAAATAAAATTTTGATATCCTTTTATCAATAAAACTAAAGGATATGTAAGTATTTTTTTCAAGCTTAAATATTAATTAAGTGAAAAGGTTGTCCCGTCTTTTCCGTCTTTCAGTTGAATTCCCTTTGCTGAAAGTTCGTCGCGAATTTTATCGCTCATCGCAAAATCTTTATTGGCACGGGCTTGGTTTCTTAATTGGATAAGTATTTCTACGGCAGCCGAAAGTTTTTCACCATCCTGTGAATTTTCTGAAACGCTATCTTCCAACCCTAAAACATCGAAAAGAAAATCGTCCATCGTTTGTTTCAGCAATTTTAAATCTTCTGTGGAAATAGTTTCTTTTTCCTCTTTGAGGGAATTTATAAATTTTACTGCTTCAAAAAGATGTGCTATTAATATTGGGCTGTTGAAATCGTCGTTCATTGCGTCGTAGCACGCTTTTCGCCAGTTTTCAATTTCTATACTACTTTTTTCCGAGGAAGTTATTTCATTCAACATTCTATACGCATCCAATAAACGGTTAAAGCCTTTTTCCGAAGCTTCCAAAGCATCGCTGCTAAAATCTAAAATGCTTCGGTAATGCGCCTGATACATAAAAAATTTAGTAACGGTTGGCGAGAACGGCTTGCTTAAAATATCGTTTTTACCAGTAAACATTTCGTCTGGAAGAATATAATTTCCAGTAGATTTCGACATTTTTTTACCGTTTAGCGTAAGCATATTGGCGTGCATCCAGTAATTAACCGGTGTAAGATGGTTACAGGCTTCGGCTTGTGCAATTTCGCATTCGTGGTGCGGAAATTTTAAATCCATTCCGCCGCCGTGGATATCAAACTGGTTGCCTAAATATTTTGTACTCATGGCAGTACACTCCAAATGCCAGCCGGGGAATCCGTCGCTCCAAGGTGAGGGCCAGCGCATAATGTGTTGAGGTTCGGCTTTTTTCCAAAGAGCAAAATCCTGCGGGTTTTTCTTATCGCTTTGGGCAGCCAGTTCGCGAGTGTTGGCAATCATATCTTCTAATTGTCTTCCGCTTAATTTTCCGTAATTATTTGTTTCGTTGAATTTTATAACATCAAAATAAACCGAGCCGTTTTTTTCGTATGCAAAACCTGCATCAATAATTTTTTCAACTATAGCAATTTGTTCGTAGATATGCCCAGTTGCGGTGGGTTCAATACTTGGTGGCAAAGCATTAAATTTCGCCATAATGGTATGAAAATCTACCGTATATTTTTGAACCACTTCCATAGGTTCCAATTGCTCGATTCGCGCTTTTTTAAGGATTGGATCATCGCCGCTCTCGCCATCGTTTTCTAAATGTCCTGCATCGGTAATATTCCGAACATAGCGCACTTTGTAGCCCAAATGTTTTAGATACCTAAAAACCAAATCAAACGAAAGAAAAGTTCGGCAGTTTCCTAAATGCACATTGCTATAAACGGTAGGACCGCAAACGTACATTCCTACTGCATCGTTATGTATTGGAGTGAATTTTTCTTTCTTTTTTGAAAGAGAATTGTATATAAAAAGTTCGTGCTGTTTCAATTTTTCGGGTTTCAGGTTACAGATTTTTCCTTTGGAATTGGCTTTTAAAACTCTGTGTCAAGTTTTATGTAATCCAAAAACTCCCTACGTGTTTCAACGTTTTTAAAAGCACCGCCAAATTCGCTAGTCACGGTACTGCTGTCAATATCCCGAATACCACGAGAATTGACGCAGAGGTGCTTGGCGTCAATAACACAGGCTACGTCTTCAGTGCCCAGAACCTGCTGTAATTCTTTCACTATTTGCATTGTAAGTCGTTCCTGGACTTGCGGCCTCTTAGCATAATAATCTACAATCCGGTTCATTTTTGAAAGTCCCACTACAGTGCCATTAGATATGTAGGCAATATGTGCTTTGCCAACGATTGGTAACAAATGGTGTTCGCAAGTGGAGTAGAGGGTAATGTTTTTTTCTACTAACATTTCTTGGTACTTGTATTTATTTTCAAAAGTAGAGGCTTTGGGTCTTCTGTCTGGATGAAGCCCGCCAAAAATTTCTTGTACAAACATTTTTGCCACGCGGGTAGGTGTTCCTTTTAAACTATCATCACTAAGATCGAGGCCTAATGTATGCATGATGTTTTGTACATCTTTTTTGATACTTGCAATTTTTTCAATATCACTTAGCTCAAAAGCATCGGTACGCATAGGGGTTTCGGTGGAACTGCCTATGTGGTCGTTTCCCATTGCTTCAATCTCTTTTAGTTGTTTTTCTAAATCCATCTAATAAATTATGTAATAAGCCTGCAAAGATACGCAATAGCATTTTGGTAGTGAAAAGTCGAAGTTCTTATTTTTAAGGCTTTAAACCAGCTATTTTCATAAAATTTTCTTAATTTTCGCAAAAAATTTATTCAAAGTACCATGAAAAAGCTCCTCACTTTAATTGCCTTACTACTTGTTTCCTTTGTTTATGCGCAGGAAAACAATAATATAGATTATAGCTCAACAATTTCAATGGAACCTTCTGAGGTTTCTTCTAGCGCACTTTTAAATTTTAAATTTTCAGATGCGAGTACGATTAAATATATAATAAGTCGTAATGATATTGATCTATCCACAAAAGAAATAAGCAAAAATGAAGGTCTTCAAATGGTTAAAGCTGATTTTTCTTTTTTGGAAAACGGAACCTATGAAATACGATTTTTGATCGACGAAGTGGAAGTGAAAAAAATTGCCTTCCGTAAAATATAGTTAGAAACCTACAATTTGAATTAACATCCCCTCAATGAAAAAGAAATTACTATTACTTGTACTCTCCTTAATTACATTGACCACTGCACAAGCGCAGGTTTGTGATATTTTGATCCCTATTTGTGACAGTCAAGATGGTCTGCAGAACAATGCTGTAGACCCTTCCCCAATAACTATTAATACGGGTTGCCAAACACTGCAAGGTACGCGTACTATCTGGTTTCGGTTAGCTATTATTCAAGCTACTAATTTTACCTTTCAAATTGAACCGACAGGGAATATAGATTACGATTTTGCGGTATGGGTAAATGCCGATTGTAATAATCTTGGCATTGCAGATAGAGCAAGTTATGATGCCCCGGCCGCGGGCGAATATGATACAGGATTAAACCTTACTGCAACCGATTTTTGTGAAACTGCAGTAGGTGATGGACAGGTTCAATTCTTGAGCTTGGTCCCTGGCGATGAAGTTATAATTGTTGTAGATAGGTTTAGTTCTACGGCAGATATTTTTAATTTAACTTTTGGAGACCCAGATGCTTTTGATTGTTCCATTGTACAAACTGTTGCCTGCGATGGAGATACTGAAATATTGGATGCTACTAATCCAAATGCACTAGGGTATCAATGGTTTTTTGAAAATCCTATAGGATCTGGAACTTTTTCTCCATTTGTACCAGCTGAAACCTCTCCAACCTTAGCTGTTACAACCACTGGCAATTACAAAGCCGAAATTTACTTGCCTTTAGGTGTTACTGACTCAGAATTTTTTGATGTAATTTTTTACCCTCAGCCCGTAATTGCAAGTCCTCCTCAAGACCTTTATATATGCGATGATGGTACAAGTCCGGGTATTTTCGATTTGACCGAAAATGATGATGACGTTCGGGGTACGCAGGATCCTTTATTTAATATTACCTATCACCATAGTCAATTAGAGGCTATGGACGGAACAAATCCTATTGTTCCTGCCAATGCTTACCCAATAGTTGGTTCCTCTGAAACCATTTGGGTTAGAATAGAAGAGCCAAATGCCACTTGTTATGCTATTGATTCTTTTGAAATTACTTTCGCGTCAGCTACGGCAACTGCTCCTCCAAGCCCTCATAGATTATGTGATATAGGTGGAAATGGTCAAGAACCCATAAATCTTAACACCACTTTTGACACTATAATTCTAAACGGACAAAATCCCTCGGAATATACTGTAACTTATCACGATAATCCCGCTGATGCTATTGCTGGTATTAATGCATTGCCACAACCTTATATAGTTACTGGTTCAATTTTTATTTTTGCCCGAGTACAGAACAATATTAGTTCTGGATGTTTTGCTACCACACAGTTTAATTTAATATTGGGACCCCAGCCGGTTGCTAACCCAGCGGTCGATCTTTACCAGTGCGACTACGGCACGACCGCGGGAGTCTTCAACCTGACGGACAACGACGCGAACATTTTGGGGGCGCAGGACCCTGCATTGTTCACGATAAAGTACTACCAGAGCTACCAGGACAGTTTTGACGATACGAACGAGATCTTGGGCGGCGTACATATTATTGTCCCCCCCTCGCCCCAGACCATTTATGCGCGGATCGAGGACAACAGCGGGAGCTGTTTCGACCTTACGGACTTCCGCATCTACTTCAGCCGCGCGATCGCTGGGATCGTTCCCGTGAACGCGAGCTACTGCGATTTTGACGGGGACGG
>NZ_JCATIG010000011.1:0-61086 GCF_059693805.1 Aequorivita sp. CRS11 | reverse complement strand
GCATTTTTTAAAGGCACCAAATTTGATTCATTCTCAAGCCTGACCAAAAAAGCAAAGCCGCTTAAAACGGCCTATATTGGTTCAGGTTTAAAAAATTAAGGGGTTGTGCAACGGTTACCATTGTTAGCAATAGTTTTTATAATTCAGATGTAAATGGATTTTCGGCAACTTTTTTCATAGTGCTATAGTCATCTGCATTTCCGTTCTCAACTTTAATCCACAATGTATCTTTATTTTTATTCAGTTCATATTCGTAAATCAAGTTGTCTTTTAAAATTGTGTCTTTAAGTCGAATTTGATTCAGATAAATTTTACTTTCATCAATATTCCATTTGGAATTCGTTCGCATTTCTCCTCCTAAAGATTCTGTAATGACTGAGTCCTTGTAAAACGTCAAAGCAACTTTGGAATGATGAGATTCGTATGATTCCCAAATTCCAATTAAATCTTTTTTCCGTTCATTTGTTTCACACGCAATCAGCGTTATGATTCCAATTGTCAATATGAAGATTTTCGTGAGTTTCATTAAATTATTGCTAACTTGTTTATATCCCCAACTCTATTGGGTTTATACCGCTAATATAGTTGGCTATACCCAAGTTTTAATATTTTTATGTTGTGTATTTCCCAAATATACAAATTTACCCTTTCCAAACCCTGCTATATACGTTCAGCAACCTTCCCTATAATCCCTAAACCCCGCTAGATACCATTCAACCCTTCCCGTTTGGGTCTTGTAACCATGTATTAGGGTCTTGAAACCATGTGTTAGGGTTCAGAACCCTTCCGTATAGGTACACCAACCCTAACGCATGTGTGTAGAACCCTAACGGATACGTCCCACAACTCTAACGTATGTGTGTAGAACCCTAACGTATGTATGTAGAACCCTAATCGCTCATTCCTCATCGCTAGTCGCTAGTAATTCTTTCTTCCTATTTCCTTACCTTTGCATTTCAATTTAAAAAAACAAAAAATGCAAGACGGTATTTACGCAAAAATAACGACCGAAAAAGGAGAAATCCTTATAAAACTAACCCACGACAAAACCCCGGGAACGGTTGGAAACTTTGTGGCTTTGGCAGAAGGGAACTTGGAAAATTCAGCAAAACCACAGGGAACACCCTATTATGACGGTTTGAAATTTCACCGTGTAATCCCAGATTTTATGATTCAAGGGGGCGATCCAAAGGGAACAGGTTCTGGCGGACCGGGTTACGATTTTGAGGATGAATTCCATCAAGACCTGCGTCACGATACTCCGGGCGTACTTTCTATGGCTAATTCGGGACCGGCGAGCAATGGGAGCCAATTTTTTATCACCCACGTTGCCACCCCTTGGTTGGATAACAAACACACCGTTTTTGGAAATGTAGTGGAAGGACAAGATGTGGTTGATAGCGTTGCACAAGGCGATACAATGCAGAAAGTTGAAATAATCCGCGTAGGTGAGGAAGCTAAAAAATGGAACGCTGTTGAGGCTTTTAGAAGTTTTACAGGTGAAAGGGAACAGCGCATTGCCGCAAAAAAAGCAAAAGAGGAAGCTGAACTAAAGAAAGTTTCGGAAGGTTTTGATAGAACGGATAGCGGACTTCTTTACAAAATAATCCAAAAAGGAAGCGGGAAAAAAGCTGAAAAGGGAAAAACTGTTTCAGTACATTACAAAGGTGCGCTGACTGATGGAACCGAGTTTGATTCATCATACAAAAGAAAACAGCCAATCGACTTCCAATTGGGCGTTGGGCAAGTAATCTCTGGTTGGGATGAAGGCATTCAATTATTGCAGGTGGGCGATAAGGCCCGTTTTGTGATTCCTTCGCATCTAGGTTACGGCGAGCGTGGTGCAGGCGGGGTAATTCCTCCAAGCGCAACCTTGATTTTTGATGTTGAATTAATGGATGTTAAATAGTTTAAAGAACAAATTTAATAAATAGGCAAAACGTCTCGAGCTATCGGGGCGTTTTGTACTTTTAACACATGGATTTAGAAAAACTAAAATACCCGATCGGCAAGTTCGATTGCCCTTCAAATATTACTGCTGAAATACAGCAAGCTTGGATTTCCATCTTGGAACATTTTCCGAATAGGTTAAATAATTTGGTGAGTAACCTTTCCGAAGATCAGTTGAACACACCTTACAGGCCGGGAGGTTGGACGGTGCGCCAAACAATCCATCACGTTTATGACAGCCATCACAATGCCTATAACCGTTTTAAATGGGCATTGACTGAAGCATTGCCAACCATAAAAGTCTATGATGAAAAAGCATGGGCAGAAACGGCTGATGCCAAAAAAGCACCTATTGAATTATCGCTAGCTGCACTGAATTCCTTACACGCAAAGTGGGTTTACCTAATAAAAGGATTATCACATGAGCAATTGCTAAGAGAGTTTCATCATCCAGACAGAAATAGAAACTACACACTTGCGGAAACAGTGGGTAGCTACGCTTGGCACAGCAATCACCATTACGCACATATTGAAAACTTATTGAAAAGGGAAGGATGGTAAGCCCCTCCCAGCCTCCCCAAAGGGGAGGAGCTTATTAGCGAAGCGTATGAAATTCCCCCTTCGGGGGTTAGAGCTTGTCCCGAACTCGTTTCGGGAGGGCTATTTCCACTTAATATTACACCCAATACTCGGTTTTTGATCTTTCCGCTGTGGATTGTTGTTCAATAAATTATCCAAAGCCTCACGCAAATCCCTTCCGTTTACGGGGATGCCATTTCCAGGACGGGAATTATCCAATTGACCGCGATAAACGAGTTTCAATTCATCGTCAAATAAATAAAAATCAGGTGTGCAAGCGGCGTCATAGGCCTTTGCCACTTCTTGTGTTTCATCAAACAAATAGGGGAAAGTATAATTATGTTTTCTTGCGGTTACCCACATCTTCGCTGGGGAGTCATCGGGATAATTGATAACATCGTTGCTGTTTATGGCCACAAACCCAAAACCTGTAACACGATAATCATTGCATATGCGCACAATTTCTTCGTTAACGTGTTTCACAAATGGGCAGTGGTTGCAGATAAACATAATCACAGTGCCTTTTTCGCCACGCACATTTTTTAATGAAACAGGTTTGTTCGTTACCGCGTCAATCAATGTAAAATCGGGCGCTTTGGTTCCCAACGGAAGCATTTTAGATTCTGTTCTGGCCATGGTATTCTTTTCAGTATTGGTTGTAAACTTTGGTTTAAAGTTACGATTTTTCAACTTTTATGGAGCACGCATTTTGATACATATTTAGACAATTGAAAGTCTTAAGTACTGAATGCTAAATTTGGCTTTAATGAATGTTTATGGCAAGTGAGGTCCAAGTTAAGTCCAGGTTAGGTCCAAGTGAAGTCTAGGTCAGGTCTGGGTTCACATCAGGACAATTTTAAATAAAGTTGAGTTAAAGAGAAATATGGAAGACTTTAATTTCAAATAAATCAATAGAAATAAAAGGTGAAGATCGACGGGTTTTTACAAAAAAAATAAAAATAAATATACAACATTCTAAACTAAAAAGCAAGTAAAATGGAGGAGTGCCTATCGTGTTCGTCAGGTTAAAGATTTTATAAATGTTTGCCGTTGCGCACTATCTCCATTAACTTTAAAAAATTAAAACAATTATTATGAAATGCCCATTAACGATTTATAAACAAAAGGATGATGTGAATTTGGGCATTCCATCTTCTTTTTTCCCAAATATTTTATACAGATGAAAAACTCATATTCATCATTATCCGTGGCTATTGAAGATTTACAAAACCACGGCTTTACCGAAGATTTCAACCTTGTGGGCGAAGGCATAGAGTCCAAAAATCTTAAAATGCAGTGGAAGGCTGGCGAATTGGACGTTGTGAAATTCTATCGCTTTGAAGGAATGACCAATCCGGGCGACAACACTATTCTTTATTTGATTGAAACCCACGATGGCAAGAAAGGTTTGCTTGTTGATGTTTACGGCGCAGATCAAGGCGAAATTTCTCCAGAAATGATTAAAAAACTTACCATTCACCATGACGAATAATCTTTCGTGGGCCGATTTTGAAAAGGTCGAAATGCGCGTGGGAACCATAATTGAAGTAAATGATTTTCCCGAAGCACGAAATCCTTCGTATCAACTTTTAGTAGATTTTGGAAACGAAATAGGGCAGCGGAAAACATCGGCACAGATTACTTCGCTTTATTCAAAAGAGGAATTGGTTGGGAAACAAGTAGTTGCCGTTGTGAATTTTCCGAAGAAACAAATCGCCAATTTTATGAGTGAATGCCTTGTTTTGGGCGCTGTGGAAGGGAAAAATGTTACTTTACTAGAGCCCGGAAAAGAAGTTCAGAACGGATTAAGAATACTATAGCTAAAAACTTTTTTTGATACCTTCACCGAACAAAACCTAAACTTATGAAAAAGTATTTGTTGTTTTTAGTGTTTCCGCTATTACTCAACTCCTGTAAAAACAATTCGGATGCAGAAAAACCGAAAACTGAAATTACCTCTGAAAAATTTGAAAAAATAGACCAACTTCAGTGGATTTTGGGAACTTGGATAAATCAAAATGGCGAAGAGTTTTCACAAGAAACTTGGTCGCAAGAAAGTCCAAGCAGTTTTACTGCTTTCAGTTTTACGCAAGTTGGAAAAGAAACTGTTTTTGCTGAAACGATGGCTTTGGAACAAAAGGCAGATAGTTTGTTATTGACGGTTGCAACTGCCAAACCTGAGCAAGAAAACCCCGTAACTTTTAAACTGATTCCTTCGGAAAATGGACAGTTTACTTTTGAAAATAAAAACCACGATTTTCCACAGCGAATTATCTATACAAATCCAGCAAAAGATTCACTCCACGCTTGGATTGAAGGAACGCTAAATGGTGAAGCCAAAAAAGTTGATTTCTCTTTTTCCCGTAAGAACTAATTAAGAAACATCCGCATCCAAAGTATCAGTAACCACATAATAACGCGGATCTTCAACAGAATCTTCAATAATAGTTTCAAACTCAGGATTCCATTTTAAAAGAAGGGCTTTGCAGTCTGGGCTGAGGTGTGTAAGTTTCACTTGCTTTCCACTGTCGAGATATTTATTTGCAATATTCCTAACAGCTTCAACTCCGGAATGGTCCGAAATTTTAGATTCGATAAAATCAATTTCTATTGAATCCGGATCATTTGAAGCGTCAAACTTACTATTAAAAGCAGTGGTTGAACCAAAAAATAAAGGTCCCCAAATTTCATAAACTTTCGTTCCGTCATCTTTAATTCGTTTTCGGGCACGTATCATAGTGGCACTTTTCCAAGCAAAAACAAGCGCACTCATAATTACACCCACAAGCACCGCAATAGCCAAATCCTGCCAAACGGTAACTGCGGAAACGGTAATTAAAACAATGGCGTCTGCCACTGGAATTTTATTAAGAATCCTAAAACTGCTCCACGCAAAGGTGCCTATAACAACCATAAACATTACTCCCACCAAAGCTGCGATGGGAATTTGTTCAATCAACGGCGCACCAAAAAGAACAAAACACAAAAGCGCAATTGCCGCCGTAGCGCCCGATAATCTACCGCGTCCGCCCGAACTTACGTTGATGATGGATTGACCGATCATTGCACAACCACCCATTCCGCCGAAAAAACCGTTTAATATGTTTGCGCCACCTTGGGCAACACATTCACGGTTTCCACTTCCGCGGGTTTCGGTCATTTCGTCAATTAAATTCAGCGTCATTAAAGATTCAATCAAACCGACGGCTGCCAATAAAAATGCTGTAGAAAGTATTAAGTCCCAATGCCCGTTAAGTGTTTCTAAAAACCCAAAAATCTGCGTTTGAAAATGGGGAAGCGAACCTTTTAAACCACTTCCGCCACCGTCACGAATGAAGGAGCCAACAGTGCTCACGTCAATACCTCCAAAGATAGTTATGCAAGCCACCACGATAATTGCTATCAATGCTGCTGGAAGTTTTTTGGTAAGTTTCGGCAAACCGAACATTATTCCCATTGTCAACCCAACCAAAGCCAACATCACCCATAAATCTGCACCGGTTAGCCATTGCGGCACGGTGCCGCGGCTTTCTTTAAATAGCCCCAATTGCGAAAGGAAAATTACGATTGCCAAACCGTTTACAAACCCCATCATTACAGGATGTGGAATGAGCCGAACAAATTTTCCCAATCTAAAAACCCCGGCCATAATTTGGATGGCACCCACAAACAAAAGTGTGATAAAGAGCCATTGCAAACCAAGATTTTGAACAGGTTCAGCCAAAGTTAATCCAACTTCATTTCCTTTTTGAATTAAATGAACCATTACAACGGCCATTGCTCCCGTAGCTCCAGATATCATTCCCGGGCGACCGCCAAAAAGCGCTGTAACAATTCCCATCATAAACGCGCCGTATAAGCCGACCAAAGGGTCAATTCCAGCAACGAAGGCAAATGCAACGGCTTCAGGCACTAAAGCCAAAGCTACGGTAAGCCCAGAAAGTATATCGTTTTTTGGGTTTTGGGTAAAAGATAATAGATATTTTGCTAGCATTTTGGTTTTTTAAAGGCGGCAAATATAAGGTTTTGAAAATAGACCAAAGACCGCTTCGCTGAAAGATACAAGACTTAAGGCTAAAATGGAAATGTTTAAAATTTCAAATTCCAAACTCCAAATCCCAAATTCCAAATCCCAAATCCCAAATCTCAAAACCCAATTTCTGATTTTTTTGATCTCTTTACTTCCTTAAAAATTTTCCAAGAACCAAATTTCAAAATTGCGGTAGCACATAGCAATCCTGAGAGCATCGCGCCAGCAACGCCAACCAAAGTAATATCCTGTCCAACTAAAAACAAACCTTTTATTTTCGTTTTTGGGCGTAAAAAAGGAAGCGTGAAACGTTCTGGCGAATGTGCCAAACCATAGATTTCACCACTTTTATAATTTGTGAAATTTTCTGTGGAAAGCGGGGTTGAAACCTCGGAAGTAACAATGGTTCCTTCAATCTGCGGAAAAAATTTGTAGAGAACTTTTAGCATTTCAGCTTCAAAACTCTTTTTTAGTTGAAGATATTTCTCGCCACGTTTCATCCAATTTGAATCTTTAAATTCTTCAAACCAATCCATATTTCCCACTGAAATAGCCTGAATGGTTGCCGTACCCGGATTTTTGGTTTCCCAGTTTGGATCTTTTGCGGAAGGGAAGGAGATATATGCAAAATTTTCGGGAGCGTTTTCCAAAGTGGCTTCGTCAAATATTTTATCAATGCCTTCGTGTTTGTAATACCATAGATTGTGCTTCGGAAGATTTAGAGCTTCGCTGGATTTGTTCAAGCCGAGATACAAACAAATATGTGCACTGGCGGGCTGCACACTTTTTAAACTGAAATTGCACTTTTTTCGATCTTTTTCCGAAAGCAGATATTTAAAGGTATTGTTCACTCCAATGTTGCTTATCACGCTTTTGCACGGAATGAATTTTTCGCCAAGGTTAATTCCTTGAACACGATTGTTTTCAGTTACGATTTTAGTTACATCAGCATTTATAAAAGTCTTTCCGCCGTTTGCCGTAAATACTTCGAGAGTTTTTTCGCAAATCTGGTCTGCGCCACCAATAGGGTAGTAGCCACCTTCCAAAAAATGCCCGATTACCATTGCGTGTGCCCCGAAGCTACTGTTTTTTGGTGAAAGGCCGTAATTGCCACATTGTGCACAAAGCACGGCAATCAATCGTTCGTTTTTAGTAATTTTATTTAAAACTTCCCCAGTGGTTTTTTGTGAAAATTTGGAATATCGTTTTCTGAAAATCCATCCAACAGATTTACTGAGCCAAGGCTCAAAAATTTTTTCAAAGAAAAAAGCACTGGCGCGTTTGTTGGTTTTTGCAATGAGCTTCAAGTAGGTGTCAATCGCTTTTTCTTCGTCGGGAAAATAGCTTTTAAGTTGTTTTCTGAAGTTTTTTTTCCCAGCTTTAAATTTATATTCTGTGCCGTCAATATGTGCAACATCGTAAACTTCGCCCATGGATTCCCACTCCAGTTTACCATCTGTCAAAAAATCGAAAAAACCTCGAAGCGAAGAATCTTTCGCCATATTCCCCACATAATGAACGCCCACGTCCCATTGAAATCCATCCTTACGTTTAAAGCTATGTGTAAAACCACCGGGCACGTAGTGACGTTCAAAAATCGCGACTTTTTTACCGGCTTTTGCAAGCCAGGTCGCAGCGGTGAGCCCGCCCATTCCACTTCCAATTACAATGTGATCCAACCCTGAAAAATCCAGATTTGGTTTATAGGGTTGGTACAGCTTTTTTACCATAAAAGGGTTTGGAAAATTGTTTTAAAAGTGAAAAATAAGGAAAAGTATTTGAGCTTTCGTTGTTTTTAGAAATAAAAAACCGGCAGCGGTTTTGGCCGTGCCGGTTCTGTTTTTTAAATAATCTGACAATTATATGTCATCAAATTCAACATCGGTAAAGTTACTGGTATCCGTTTGTCCATTTTCTGAAGTGTTTTCAGCAGCAACGGGAACTTCATCGGTCTCTTTTTTATAATCTTTTTGATGACGTTCGCTTATTACTTCTTCACCTTTTTCATCAATTACATAATTTATCATTTCTTCAAGGTTATCTTTAAACTCGTTGAAATCTTCTTTGTAAAGATAGATTTTGTGCTTTTTATAATGGTAGGAACCATCGTCATTTGTAAATTTTTTGCTTTCAGTAATGGTAAGGTAAAAATCTCCTGCTTTTGTGGACCTTACGTCAAAAAAATAGGTGCGTCTTCCGGCGCGCATTACTTTTGAAAAAATCTCTTCTTGCTCCATCGTATAGTGGTCACTCATAATTTCTGTTTTTTACTAACGTTTGCCAAAAATCCAAAAAAAATCCAAATCAGCCAAAGTAAAATTTACATTTCTTTTTCTAAAAGTTGTTTTGCGTAAAGTTCCTTGTAATAGCCCTCGCTGTTTACCAATTTGCTGTGTGTGCCTTGCTGTATGATTTTTCCGTCATCCAGAACAATAATTTTATCTGCATTTTTAGCCGATGAAATTCTATGACTCACAATAATAGTGGTTTTATGTTTTGAAATTTTATGCAGGTTTTGAAGTATTTGCTCTTCAGTTTCGGTATCTACCGCAGAAAGGCAATCATCAAAAAGAAGTATTTGCGGATCTTTAATAATGGCCCGAGCAATGGAAACACGTTGTTTTTGCCCGCCGCTCAAAGTAATTCCGCGCTCGCCCAAAACAGTGTCATAGCCTTTTGTAAAACCAATGATGTTTTTGTGCACTGCGGCATTTTTTGCGGCTTCAACTACTTCTTCTTCGGAAGCATTTTCTTTACCAAAACGGATATTATTGCGAAGTGTATCACTAAAGAGAAATGCATCTTGGGGAACGTAACCGATGCTATCCCGCAGATCTTCCAAATTTAATTTGCGGATTGACGTATCATCAATTTTCAGCATTCCTTCTTCCACATCGTAAAGTCTGCCAATCAATTCAAGAATGGTAGATTTACCGGAGCCTGTATTTCCAACAATCGCAAGTGTTTCACCGGGTTTTATCGCAAAAGATACATCTTTTAAAGCGGTGATTCCTGTATCGGGATATGTAAACGACAAATGGTTGAATTCAATATTTCCTTCCACGGGAGTGCTTTCAGCAACCAAATTTTCAATGGAAGGTTCGGTCTCCAAAAATTCATTGATTCGTTTTTGTGAAGCTTCTGCCTGCTGCACCATGGAAGTTACCCAACCCACAACGGCCACGGGCCAAGTGAGCATATTCACATAGATTAAAAATTCTACAATGGTTCCAAATTCCGCAATCTGACCATTTATATACCGAGTTCCACCTATATAAATTACCAAGATATTGCTTATGCCAATCAGTAAAATCATCAACGGAAAAAACAAAGCCTGCACCTTTGCCAGGTCTATGTTCTTTACTTTACTGCCTTCGGCAAGTTCTTCAAAATTGGCGTTGGTGCGCGGCTCAATTCCGTAAGCTTTTATTACAGCAATGCCGCTAAAGCTTTCCTGTGTAAAGGTGGTAAGTTTTGAAAGATACTGCTGTACAATGGTTGTGCGTTGGTTAATAAGCACGCTCAATCTATAAATTGCAATGGAAAGAATAGGTAATGGTGCAATTGCATATATAGTTAAGATGGGTGCTTGATAAAACATATAGCTTATAACAACCACAAACAATGTTAATGTTGTGATACTGTACATAAGGGCGGGGCCAACGTACATACGTACTTTGGAGACGTCCTCGCTGATGCGGTTCATTAAATCGCCCGTGCGGTTCTGTTTGTAAAAGCCTAAAGAGAGTTTTTCGTAATGTTGAAAAATTTCGTTTTTGAGGTCGTATTCCACATATCGGGATACCACAATAAAGGTCTGCCGCATCATAAAAGTGAATAGCGCAGATAGCAGCGCAGCGCCTAAAAGCAATAAAATGTTAATAAGCAACTCGTGTTCTACAATACCGATATCCGCAATTTCACCATTCATATATTGTTTGACCGAAGTCAATGAATCGCCCACTTTCATAGGAACAACGAGCTTAAAAACGGTTGCAATAATAGTGATGAACACACCTAATAGCAGCCGCCCTTTATATTTTAGAAAATATTTGTTGAGATACTTTAATTCTTTCATTTATGCTTCAGTTAGCTGCACGCTAACTTTTTTAAAATTCTTAAATTAACAACCATTGCTTTGTGGAATTGACAACAATAAGCTACTTTTGCACCGCCTTTTTAAAGGATGAATAAAATAATTAAAAAAGCTATGGTAACTGAAGTAATTAAAACAAACGAACTTCACAAAGTTGACCCGGTTTTCGGGCAAATGTCCTTCGACAATCACGAGCAAATCGTTTTTTGCAACGACAAAGATACTGGATTAAAAGCAATAATTGGTATTCACAACACTGTTTTGGGACCCGCTTTGGGCGGTACCAGAATGTGGAACTATACCAGCGAGTGGGAAGCCTTAAACGACGTACTGCGTCTATCACGAGGAATGACTTATAAGAGTGCAATCACAGGTTTAAACCTTGGCGGCGGAAAAGCAGTTTTGATAGGTGATGCAAAAACCCAAAAAACTCCAGAATTAATGCTGAAGTTTGGTGAGTTTGTACATTCTCTTGGCGGAAAATACATTACTGCCGAAGATGTGGGAATGGCAACTTCAGATATGGATTTGGTGCGCACGGTTACCCCTTACGTTACAGGAATTTCTGAATCAAAAGGTGGCGCGGGCAACCCTTCACCGGTTACTGCTTATGGTGTTTTTATGGGAATGAAAGCTGCGGCAAAATATAAATTTGGAAGCGATATACTGGAAGATAAAGTTATTTATGTTCAAGGAATCGGAAACGTAGGTGAAGCTTTAGTAGAAAACTTGAGCAATGAGGGTGCAAAAGTATATATTGCCGATATTAACCAAGATCGTTTGGAAGAAGTTCGCGATAAATACAGCGTGAATATTTATGGTGGTGACAACATTTATGCAGAAGAAATGGATATATATGCGCCTTGTGCATTAGGAGCTACTGTTAATGATTTTACCATAAACCAATTAAACACAAAAATTATTGCAGGTGCTGCAAACAATCAATTGGCTGAAGAGCAAAAGCACGGGAAAATGCTTCGTGAAAGAGGAATAGTTTACGCACCAGATTTCTTGATTAACGCCGGTGGAATTATAAACGTGTATGCAGAATTAGAAAATTATGACCGAAAGGAAATAATGCGCAAGACCGAAAATATTTATAACACTACGCTTGAAATTTTGAAAAAAGCTGATGCAGATAATATTACAACCCATCAAGCAGCCTTCAACGTAGCCCAAGCTAGAATTGATGCAAGAAAAAACGAAAAATAGGTTTCGGTTTTTTTAAAACACTATCTTTGCAGCGCACAAGAACATTCTTGTGCGTTGTTTCTTTAAAAACAGTTCTTTCTAAAATATGCTTACAAGAAGACATATACGAGTAAAAGTTTTGCAGTCCGTTTACGCCTTTAACCAACGGGTAAACCCAGATATAGATTCACAGGAAAAATTTCTGTTGCACAGCATAGACCAAATGCAGGATCTTTATTTATTGTTGTTGCAGTTGCTTGTTTCACTTCAGGAGCAAGCAGAAAGCTTCCTTAACCGTTCGCAAAAAAAACACCTTGCTACCACACTTGAAAAGAACCCCAGCCGTACTTTTGTTGACAACAAGCTTTTAAAGGTAATTGCCGAAAACGCAACCTTTTCTAATATTATTGAAAAGAAAAAACTCAATTACTGGAAATTGGACAGCGAGTATGTTTCAATTATTTTTAACGAGCTGCGCCAATTGGAATGGTACGATGATTACCTTTCAAAAAAAGAAACTACTTATAAAGAAGATAGAGATTTCATAATTAAGGTTTTCAAGGAATTAGTGGCGCCAAATGACAAGCTTTACGATTATTTAGAAGACAAAAGATTGACTTGGGTAGATGATTTTCCCATTGTGAATACGGCCATTGTAAAGATGCTAAATAAACTTTCGGAGAAAAATGCCTCCTCGCTTTTGGTTCCCAACCTCTATAAAAATGAGGAAGACCGAGAGTACGCATTGCAGCTTTTCAGAAAAGTGATTTTGAACGAAGACAAGCTAAATGCGCAGATTGTGGGAAAAACACCAAACTGGGACCAAGAAAGAATCGCTGATGTAGATTTGATAATTCTGAAAATGGGCATTGCCGAATTTTTATATTTCCCATCAATTCCTGTTCGGGCCACAATCAACGAGTATTTAGAGGTTTCCAAAGAATATTCAACGCCTAAAAGCAGCATTTTTGTCAACGGAATTTTGGATAAAATAGTGAAGGAATTTGAAGAAAATGGCAAACTCAATAAAATTGGACGCGGACTTCAATAAAAGTAAAAAAATCCCTATTTTTGGCGTGCTAAAAACATAAAAAATAACAATTATCATGAAAAAATCAGTTTTATTAGTAGCAATACTATCTGTTTTCGCTTTTTCTTCTTGCAAGGATAATGCAGCAGACAAAGTAAACGAAGAAAATGTCGCCACAGCAGAGGCACGTGATGCAGAATCGGGCAAATTTCCAGTAATCACTTTTGAAGAAAGTCAATTTGATTTTGGTACTATTGACCAAGGAACAAATGTGGAGCACGTTTTTAAATTCAAAAACACTGGTGAGGCCCCTTTATTGATTGTAAATGCAAAAAGTAGCTGTGGTTGTACAGTTCCAGAATATACTAAGGAACCAGTTGCGCCAGGTGACTCAGGTGAGCTTTTGGTAAAATTCAATGGTAGCGGACAAAATCAAGTGAGCAAAACAGTTACACTTACTACAAACACAAAAGCAGGGACAGAAACTTTGACAATCAAAGCTTTCGTAAATCCTAAAGCAGGTGCTACACAAGCTCCGATTAAAACCCCAACTTCCTAATTTTACCTTTTAGGAATAAATAACTGCTATGGAACAAATACAAAGTTTTTTACCAATAATATTATTGTTTTTGGTGATGTACCTTTTTTTGATACGTCCCCAAATGAAAAAAGCCAAACAGGAAAAACAATTTGCCGCCCAACTTAAAAAAGGCGATAAAGTTATTACCAATGGCGGAATTCACGGAAGAGTGCTTGAACTTAATGATGATGGAACCTGTGTTATTGAATGTGGTGCCGGAAAAATAAAGTTTGAAAGATCTGCCATTTCTATGGAAAGAACAGCAAAACTAAACGCTCCCGTAAAAGAAAAGAAATAGTAAATTGTTCCTTTTTTGAATAAAAACTCCCTCAATCTGTTGTTAAATAGTTGAGGGAGTTTCTTTTTTGAATAATTCTTTCAAAAAACTATTCTTCTTCTTTCTTAAACTTTGAGATATCCTCTGCGGTAATTTTTGCAATGTTCACAATTACCTCTACAGCCTTTTGCATGCTTTCCACAGGCACATATTCATACCTGCCGTGAAAATTGTGCCCGCCAGCAAAAATGTTCGGGCACGGTAGCCCCATAAAGCTAAGTTGCGAACCATCGGTGCCACCGCGAATTGGTTTTATTAATGGCTCAATGCCAGCCTGCTCCATGGCTTGTTTTGCAATTTTCACAATGTGCATTACGGGTTCAATTTTTTCGCGCATATTGAAATATTGGTCTTTTATTTCAACTGTTACTACTTCCATTTCAAACTGTTCATTTAAATCATCAGCCAGTTTCTGAATCATTTCCTTTCTGGCTTCAAAATGCTTTTTGTCATGGTCACGAATAATGTATTGAATCTTGGTCTCATCCACAGTTCCCTTTATACCATGCAGATGAAAAAAACCTTCACGCCCTTCGGTGTGCTCTGGGGTTTCAAGTCTTGGTAAAGAATTTATGTAGTCTGTAGCAATGTACATACTGTTTACCATTTTCCCTTTTGCGTAACCAGGGTGAACAATTTTTCCCTTTACGGTAACCACAGCGCCAGCTGCGTTGAAGTTTTCATATTCCAGTTCGCCCACTTGGCTACCGTCCATAGTGTAGGCCCAATCAGCAGCGAATTTTTTTACATCAAACTTATGTGCACCGCGGCCTATTTCCTCATCGGGTGTAAAACCTACACGAATTTTTCCGTGTTTTATTTCGGGATGGTTTATAAGGTATTCCATAGCTGAAACAATCTCTGTAATCCCAGCTTTATCATCTGCACCCAAAAGTGTTGTACCATCTGTTGTGATTAGCGTTTGGCCTTTATAGAGCAACAAATCCTCAAAATAATCTGGAGAAAGAACGATATTCTGTTCTTTGTTCAGCACAATATCTTTTCCGTTGTAGTTTTCAACTATTTGCGGTTTTACATTCGCTCCTGTAAAATCTGGGGAAGTATCAAAGTGGGAAACAAACCCGATTACGGGAACCGGATGTGAAACGTTTGACGGCAAAGTGGCCATTATATAGGCGTTTTCGTCAATGCTAACATCTTCCATCCCAATTTGCTTAAGCTCTTCGGCAAGTTTATTGGCAAGATCCCATTGCTTTTTGGTACTTGGGGTAGTATCGCTATTTGGGTCGCTTTCGGTATCTATGGTAACGTAGCTTTTAAAGCGATTGATAATGTGTTGTTTTTCGATCATAATTTTTCTTTTACACTACAAAATAAAGCATATTCAAAATAACAAATACATAGTTTAGTGTATTTTTGTACCACATTTTTCAACTATGTACAAAAGCGTCATTCGTCCCCTGTTTTTTAGTTTCGATCCCGAAAAAATCCACCACTTCACATTTTCATTGATTCGGTTTTTTCATAAAATTGGCTTCGGAAGTATTTTCAGAAGTATTTATAAAGTAGAAAACCCAAAACTGGAACGCGAACTCTTTGGATTGAAATTTCCAAACCCAGTGGGGCTTGCCGCCGGTTTTGACAAAGATGCAAAGCTGTATAAAGAACTTTCAAATTTCGGTTTCGGTTTTATTGAAATAGGAACCATTACCCCAAAACCACAGCCGGGGAACGAAAAACCGCGATTGTTTCGCTTAAAGGAAGATGCCGCAATTATTAACCGAATGGGTTTTAACAATGGCGGGGTGAAAGAAGCGGTTGAAAGATTGAAATCGAACTGTCACCCTGAGCGCAGTCGAAGGATCTTGATCGGAGGAAACATCGGTAAAAACAAAAACACGCCCAACGAGGAAGCTGTAAACGATTACATTATCTGTTTTGAGGCGCTTTTTGATTATGTGGATTATTTTGTGGTAAATGTAAGTTCGCCTAACACGCCAAACCTTCGTGCGTTGCAGGAAAAAAAGCCATTGACTAATTTGTTGCAAACACTACAGGATAGAAATAATGAAATGTCCGTTCGAGCGGAGTCGGGAACTCGCAAACCAATTCTACTGAAAATAGCTCCCGATTTAACCGACGAGCAACTTTTAGACATTATCGAAATAGTTGCCACAACAAAGATTGACGGCGTTATCGCAACCAATACAACCATTTCCCGCGAAGGAATTTCCTCTGAAAACAAAAAGGAAATGGGCGGTCTGAGCGGAAAACCATTAACCAAAAGAGCTACGGAAATAATCCGTTTTCTTTCGGAAAAAAGCAACAAAGCGTTTCCAATTATTGGCGTTGGCGGAATCCATTCTGCTAAAGATGCTGTGGAAAAACTGGAGGCCGGTGCAAGTTTGGTGCAACTTTACACAGGCTTTATATACGAAGGGCCGGGGCTGATTCAACAAATAAACAAAGCGCTTTTGAAAAGGACATAGGACCAGTAGGATTTAAGACATAGGATAACTTTTAAAAAATGTTAAATAAATATCTTGATTTGAATAATTTGAGAGTCTTTAATCTTACGTCTTAAAGCGTAGCGGTCTTATGTCTTTTTTTATGATTGAATCCCTAATTTCCTTTTCAATTGCAACCCTGGCCTTGGCAATTTCTCCGGGACCGGACAATATTTATGTGCTTACGCAATCCTTGGCCAACGGCACCAAAAGTGGCATCGCCACAACTGCTGGATTGATAAGTGGTTGCATAGTCCACACTACACTTTTGGCTTTTGGCATTTCTGCAATTATTACTGCTTCGGAAGAACTTTTTTACGCAATAAAGGTTTTTGGGGCTTGTTACTTGCTTTACTTGGCGTACAAAGTCTATAAAAGTGACGAGCATATTTCCTTGGCTGAAAATGCGCCAAAAAAATCATACACACAACTTTTTAAAACAGGAGTAATCATGAATTTGGTAAACCCCAAAGTAATGATTTTCTTTTTGGCGTTTTTCCCTGGTTTTCTTTGGAATGAAGACGGAAACTCCGTGCTGCAATTTTACATTTTGGGAATAACTTTTATGATGGTTTCTTTTATAACTTTCAGTAGTATAGCCCTCGCGGCGGGTAAGATTTCATCTTTAATCTCCGAATGGAAAAGTATGGGCATTGTTTTAAAGTGGCTTCAGATAGTTGTTTTTGTGGGCATTGCCATTTTTATCTTGCTGCCCTAATTCCATAATTCTTTTTTAAAATTGAAAGATTCCTGCCTGCGCAGGAATTGCTATCTTTGAAGCAATGCAGCAAGTAAAAATTATAGAATGTCCGCGCGATGCCATGCAAGGCATCAAAGACTGGATTCCCACCGAGCAAAAAGTGAAATATATACAATCGCTTTTGCGTTGCGGTTTTGATACCATTGATTTTGGAAGTTTCGTTTCACCAAAGGCAATCCCGCAAATGCGTGATACTGCGGAAGTACTTTCAAAGCTGGACCTCTCTGCAACCAAAAGTAAATTGCTTGCCATCATCGCTAACCTTCGCGGGGCGGAAGATGCAGTGAAACATCCTGAAATTGATTATTTGGGTTATCCTTTTTCTATTTCTGAAAATTTCCAAATGCGTAACACGCACAAAACAATTAGTGAATCCTTAGTGATATTACAAGATATATTAAATATAGCCGAAAAAAACAATAAAGAAGTAGTGGCCTATCTATCCATGGGCTTTGGAAATCCTTACGGAGACCCTTGGAATGTTGATATTGTAGGGGAGTGGACGGAGAAGCTTTCAGCTATGGGAGTAAAGATTCTTTCCCTTAGTGATACAGTAGGTTCATCTACACCTGATATTATTTCATATTTATTTACTAACTTAATACCCAAATATCCCCACATAGAATTTGGCGCACATTTGCACACCACACCAAATGCTTGGCATGAAAAAATTAATGCAGCCTATAAAGCTGGCTGCAGAAGATTTGATGGAGCCATTCAAGGTTTTGGTGGTTGCCCAATGGCTAAAGACGATTTGACAGGGAACATGCCTACCGAAAAAATGCTCAGCTATTTTACTGCTGAAAAAGTTTCGAGCAACATTAACCCGATGTCTTTTGAAAGCGCACATAATGAAGCAACTAAAATTTTTACTAAATATCATTAAATGAGAAATTTTATACTTTTAGCTTTAGTGGGCTATTTTTTATCGAGCTGCGAAGCCCTTCAACTATATCCGGAAGACCCCATAAAGGGCGCTGGCGCCGTAACCCTTAAGTTTGTTCAGATTAACGATGTATATGAAATTGCTCCCATGAACGGAGGAGAATATGGTGGATTGGCCCGAGTGGCCCATATTCGTGATTCTATTAAAGAAAGGTTTCCTAATACATATATGTTTTTAGCTGGCGATTTTCTTAACCCATCTTTAATTGGAACATTAAAAATAGATGGTGAACGCGTAAATGGGAAACAGATGATTGACGTGCTCAACGCAATGGATATTGATTTGGTAACCTTTGGCAATCACGAGTTCGATTTGAGCGAAGAAGATCTGCAGAAAAGATTAAATGAATCAAACTTTACCTGGACTACCGCAAATGTTCGTCACGTAACGGAATCGGGTCTTATGCCTTTTGCTAGAAAATGGCAATATTCCACCGTGCCCTCATCAGATTTTTCAACTTTTAACGCAATAGACGCTGATGGAAATAAAATGAAATTTGGAGTTTTTGGGGTAACACTCCCTTCCAATCCAAAAGATTATGTGTCCTATGGCAATATTTATGAGAATGCCATAAGAGCATATGACCTGGCCATTCAAAAAGCTGATTTTGTAGTTGGCCTTACACACGTTTCTATAGATGAAGATAAAGAAATAGCTAGTCGCTTGAGAGCATTACCTTTAATAATGGGTGGACATGAGCACTACAATATGCTTGTAAAAGAAGGAAGAACAATTATAGCGAAAGCAGATGCCAATGCAAAAAGTGTATACGTACATACCCTTATCTATAACCTTCGTACAAAATATCTCCATATCAATTCTGAATTGATGATGGTAACAGATAAAATAGCATCCTCAGCCAAGGTAGAACGCGTAGTAAGCAAATGGACAGATCTTGTGAACTCGAAACTGAAAGAAGTTGTAGAAAACCCCGAAGAAGTAATTTACAACGCTTCATCTCCACTAGATGGCACAGATAAATCCAATAGAAGAAAACAAACCAATATAGGTGAATTAATTACACGTTCCATGTCCTATGCATATAGTGATAACGTTGATGGCGCCTTGGTAAACGGAGGTTCAATAAGGATAGATGATAGACTGGTGGGGGATATAACTAGTATTGATATTTTTAGAGTCCTCCCCTTTGGCGGAAGTGTGCTGAAAGTAGATTTAAAAGGAAGTTTATTAAAAGAAGTTTTGGAGTTTGGAAACTCACAAAGTGGTGAAGGAGCATATCTTCAACGCTACAAATTTTCACAAAACGAAAAGGGGAATTGGCAAATAAACAATCAGTCAATTAGCGATAATAAAACGTATACAGTGGCCTTCAGTGACTTTTTACTCAAAGGATTGGACATTCCCTTTTTAACGCCTGAAAATAAGGGGATTGTTAAAATCTATACACCCAAGGAAACCGAAACGGCTGCTGATATTCGGAAAGCAATTATTTTCTACTTAAATTCGCTAAAAAAATAATGGTAAAAAAAGTTATAAAAATAGTTTTGGTATTGGCACTCATTGCTTTGGTGGCAATTCAGTTTATTCGTCCGGAAAAGAATAATGGAGGGTATGAGAATGTTGCCCTTTTTGAAACAGAAACAAAACCTTCTGTAAAAGTAGCTGCCATTTTAAAAGAAAATTGCTACGATTGCCATAGTGACCAAACCCAGTATCCATGGTATGCTGAGGTTGCTCCTTTTTCACTTTGGCTTGACGATCATATTGAACACGGAAAAAAGCATTTCAATGTTTCAGCCTGGAACGATTACTCTATCAAAAAGAAAGAGCACAAACTAGAGGAACTTATTGAAATGGTAGAAGATGATGAAATGCCATTAAAATCCTATACCATCATCCATGGTGATCTTTCAGAAGATGACAAAAAGCTATTACTGCAATGGGCTGGAGTTGCAAGGCTTCAATACAAACACCAACTGGAAGTTTCTTCAAACAAATAACATTTCAAATTAAATTTTATTTAAATTTATTCTAAATAAACTTGTGAGGTTTATTTTTGACTATTATTTTTGCGGCTGAAAAATCAACCTATTTTAATTCAGTCTAAATAATATTTAAAATGAAAAGCCTAATTTTAACCACATCAATTACAGCACTTTTATTCGTCTCGTGTTCTTCCGATGACGATCAGCCTATAGTTCAAAATACTGTTGAAGCCCCGGCAACCTATAAATTTATGCGCGGTAGCGAATCAACAGTTAGCTTTGAAGGACAAACCACAAGAATTTTAATGGCCGGTGAAACTGCAAATGCATTTATGGATTTTGACAATGCTACGGAAGCTTCACTATTGGCAATGTTCAACCATCAAGCGGGAAATATGGATTTTTCAGATGCAGATTTAAATGCTTCCGATAAAAATCTTCGAAGCAAAACTGCAGCTTCCTATGATTATTTTTTCACTAATACTTCTGAGAGCGCCGCAATTAAGGCAACTTTTGAAGATTATATTTTTGCACAAATCAATGAGGTCTTTCCAAATATAATGGTAGTCGCAACTCCTGGAACACCTGGACAAATTGCAGATGGTTCTCGCACAAGATACGTTAACGCTAAAGGATTAGAGTATAATCAGGCCTTTGCAAAAAGCCTTTTGGGAGCTGTAATGGCAGACCAAATGCTTAATAACTATCTAAGTGCCGCTGTGCTTGATGAAGGTAATAATCGTGAAAATAACGATAACGGTATTACTGAAGAAAATAAAACTTACACAACTATGGAGCACAAATGGGATGAGGCCTACGGTTACCTTTATGGAACATCTGCAAATCCCGAAACACCAAATTTAACAATAGGTGAAGACGACAAATTTTTGAACGAATATGTAGGCCGCGTAAATGATGATCCGGATTTTTCTACCATTGCTGCTGAAATATTTGATGCCTTTAAAATGGGCCGCGCCGCAATTGTTGCAAAAAATTACGAGGTTCGCGATGAGCAGGTAGCAATCATTCGCGAGAAAATTTCTGAAGTAATAGCAGTACGTGGTATTTATTACCTGCAAGCGGGAAAAAATAAAATTGTTGACGGCGATCGTCAAGGTGCATTCCACGCCTTATCGGAAGCCTATGGGTTCGTTTACAGTCTACGTTTTACAAGAAAATCTGATAATAATACACCGCTTTTTTCAAAAACCGAAGTGGATGCACTATTGGATATGTTGTTGAATTCATCAGATAATGGATTTTGGGATATTACTCCAGAAACATTAGATGCAGTATCTGAAGCCATGGCAGCAAAGTTTGAGTTTACTGTAGCGCAGGCAGGAAGTCTATAATTAAATTGAGTTAGTAGCCAATCGGTCGGTAATTCTGGCCGATTGTTTTTTTAATAAAATCTTTTATGATGAAATTTTTAAAATCAGGAATCCTTTTGGCAATCATCGCAGTGGCAATTACAGCTTGTTCCAGCGATAATGATGGCCCAACAGAAACAAACGACAATTTTGATCGGGGCGCCATGCTCGCCAATTGGGCCGATACTATCATCATTCCGGCATATACCAGCTTTAATTCAAAAGTAGTTGAAATGGAAGCTGCAACGGCTGCGTTCAACGCAGCACCCACAGTAGAAAATCTGCAATCGCTGCGTGCGGCGTGGAAAGTTGCATACGTATCTTTTCAAAATGTTTCTATGTTTGAAGTTGGAAAAGCAGAGGATATCCGTTTTAGAAATCGTTTAAACGTGTACCCGACAAAAGTTGCCCAGATTGAAGATTTTATCGCCAGCGGTAATTACGATTTTGACCTTCCTTCTACCATAGACAAACAAGGTTTTCCGGCAATGGACTATATGTTGAACGGTTTAGCCGAAAATGACGCCGAAATCGTAACTTTTTACACTACAAATTCCAATGCTGTAGGTTATAAGAATTATTTATCAACCCTTTCACATACCATAAAAAGTTTAAGCAATGAGGTGCTTACAAGCTGGACGGGCGGTTACCGCGATACTTTTGTAGCAAATACAAGTTCCTCAGCTTCCGGGGCGGTGGACAAACTTACAAACGATTACATATTTTATTTTGAAAAGGCGCTTCGAGCGGGTAAAGTGGGTATTCCTGCGGGAATATTTTCAAACGGAACTTTGCCCCAAAACGTAGAGGCTTTTTACAAAAAGGATATTTCAAAAGAACTTTTATTGGAAGCTATTGATGCCAGTGTAGATTTCTTTAATGGGAAAAGTTTTAACGGAACTTCCAATGGAGAGAGTTTCAAAACATATTTGGATTATTTGAATACCATCAAAAATGGTGAAAATTTAAGTGCTTTAATAAACGATCAATTCACTGTCGCAAAAAATAAGGCAAACGAGCTAAATGCAAATTTTGTAGAACAGATTGAAACTGATAACTCAAAAATGCTTGCTTCGTATGACGAATTGCAACGTCTTGTCGTACTTTTTAAGGTAGATATGGTACAGGCTTTTGATGTTACCATAGATTATGTTGACGCTGACGGGGACTAATGTTAACGGCAGTTCAAAAATATTTCAAGAAAGACACACAGGCCGCACCACTTGCGGTCTTTCGTGTTCTTTTTGGATTTATGATGGCTTTGTCCATTCTTCGTTTTTGGGCAAATGGCTGGATTGAAAAACTCTACATCCAACCGAAATTTTTCTTCAGTTATTACGGTTTTGAATGGGTAAAGCCCATTGGCGATTATACCTATATTATTTTTATAATATGTGGAATTGCCGCTCTTTTCGTGGCTTTGGGCTATAAATACCGAATGGCGATAATAGTTTTCTTTTTAAGCTTCACTTATATTGAGTTGATGGATAAAACCACTTATCTCAACCATTATTATTTTATAAGTTGCATTGCGTTTTTAATGATTTTTCTTCCTGCAAACGTTTACTTTTCAGTGGATGCTTATAAAAACCCGAGGAAGGGTTTTCAAATGATCCCAAAATGGACTATAGATAGCATCAAACTAATGTTGGGAATCGTCTATTTTTATGCAGGTCTGGCAAAGCTGAACAGCGATTGGCTTTTTAATGCCATGCCGTTGAAGATTTGGCTTCCCTCAAAATACGATCTTCCTTTTTTGGGAGACTTGATGCAGCAGCAGTGGGTGCATTACACTTTCAGTTGGAGTGGCGCCCTGTATGATTTGGCTATTCCTTTTTTATTGCTTTACAGGCGTACGCGCTGGTTTGCTTTTGCCTTGGTCGTAATTTTTCACGTAATGACGCGGGTTTTGTTTCCTATCGGTATGTTTCCGTACATAATGATCGTGAGCACGCTTATCTTTTTTGACACTGGCTTTCACAGAAAAGTAATTCGTTTTATTTCAAAATTATTGCGAATTGATTATTCCAAAATGGTCGCTCTTTCGCAAACAAAGAAATACCGTTTCAAAAGAAATATTGCCTTGCCGATTCTTGCTATATTTTTCGTGATTCAGCTATTGTTCCCGTGGCGCTATTTGGCGTATCCAAATGAGCTTTTTTGGACAGAGGAAGGCTACCGATTTTCGTGGCGGGTTATGTTGATGGAGAAAGCTGGATATGCACAATTCAAAATAAAGAATACCGAAACGGGCGAACAATTTCTAGTGAATAATACAGACTTTTTAACGCCCTTTCAGGAAAAACAAATGAGTACCCAACCCGATTTTATATTGCAATACGCACATTTTTTGGGTGAACATTTTGAGGCGGAAGGCCACGAAAATGTGGCTGTTTACGCTGAAAGCTATGTGGCACTCAACGGAAGATTGAGTCAGCCTTACGTTGACCCAAACGTAGATTTGATGAAACATCGGGAATCCTTCCGAAGAAAGGATTGGATACTTCCATTTAACGACACTATTACAGGACTTTAAAAACATACAATGTTGAAAAACGCTCTATTTCTATTTTTTCTTTTTGTGAATCTTTCCGTATTTGCACAATTTTCTGTTTCTGGAAAAGTGGTTTCAAAGGAAACTCAAACGCCTATAGCTTACGCCGAAGTGTATATTCTCGACCTCGGAAAATCTAAAGTAAGTGATGAAAATGGAAATTTTGAATTTTCGGATATTCCCGCTGGAACCTATGGGTTTGCTGTCTTTAATTTGGAATATGAAGTATTGAAAAAGCAGCTGACTATTTCAGAAAATACCGCAATTACCTTTGAATTGGAATTGCTTGGCGAGCAGCTTTCCGAAGTACTGATTACAAAACGTAAAGAGGAAATTTTCGCTTTGCGGAATTTAAAACAGGTGGAAGGCACGGCCATTTACGCGGGAAAAAAGAGCGAAGTTGTAGTTATGGATAACCTTACCACAAATACGGCTACCAACAATGCCCGCCAGATATATGCGCAGGTTGTGGGGCTTAATATTTATGAAAACAACGATGGCGGGTTGCAGTTGAACATTGGCGGTCGCGGTTTAAACCCAAACCGAACCGCAAACTTCAATACCCGCCAAAATGGGTACGATATTTCGGCAGATGTTTTGGGCTATCCCGAAAGTTACTACACTCCGCCGGCAGATGCCATCAGTGAGATTGAAGTAGTCCGTGGCGCGGCTTCGCTTCAGTACGGAACGCAGTTTGGCGGATTGATAAATTTTAAGTTGCACCAACCCAATCCGAAGAAAAAAATAGAATGGATTTCCCGACAATCCTTAGGTTCGTATGAACTTTTCAATAGTTTCAACAGTCTGAGCGGCACCGTGGGGAAGTTTGGTTATTACGCGTATTACAACTTTAAGACGGGTGACGATTTTAGGCCCAATTCAGAATTTGACTCACATAACGCCTACGTTCATTTGGAATATAATTTTTCGGAAAATACAAAGCTCGCTTTTGAAATGAGCTATTTGAACTATTTGGCACAACAGCCGGGCGGACTTACCGATAGGCAATTTGAGGAAGATCCCACTTTTAGCAACCGGACGCGAAACTGGTTTAAGGTAGATTGGAAACTCTATTCGCTTCGTTTGGATCACAGTTTTTCGGATAAAACAGATTTCAGCCTAAACCTTTTTGCACTGGATGCCTATAGAAAATCCGTTGGTTTCCGTGAAAACAGGGTTTCACAACAGGATGATCTAGATGCGCCACGGGAGTTGATTGTGGGCAATTTCAATAATTGGGGTGCGGAAGCTAGGCTGTTGACGCATTACAATTTATTTGGAAATGAAAATGTGGTTTTGTTCGGCGGAAAATATTATCAATCAAACAATAATGAACGCCAAGGGCCGGGAACCAACGGTAGTGACGCCAATTTTGAATTCGCATCTTCGGAATATCCCAACTACCCGCGCCAAAGTGATTTTGAATTCCCAAACCTTAATTTTGCTGCTTTTGGTGAAAATATTTTTAACATTTCGTCCAAGTTTTCGGTTACGCCCGGTTTCCGGTTTGAATATATAAAAACACAGAGCGAAGGGGAATACAAAAAAATAAATTTCGACATTGCTGGCAATCCTATCTTGAATGAGGACATTGCCGATAACCGCGAATTTGACCGAGCTTTTGTGTTATTGGGAGTAGGGTTGAGTTATAAACCCTTAAAGTCGTTGGAAATTTATGGGAACGTCAGCCAAAACTACCGTTCAGTTACTTTTAATGATATTAGAATAACCAATCCGTCATTAGTAGTTGATCCAAACATTACCGATGAGCAAGGTTACACTTTTGACTTGGGCGCACGCGGACGGTTTGGTAAATATCTTTCGTATGACATTGGTGGTTTTTTCTTAAGCTATCAGGATAGGTTAGGGGTTATCGTGCGCGAGGTGAGCGATATTCAAGAGGAACGCTTCCGCGGAAATATTGGCGATGCGGTTACCTATGGTTTGGAAAGTTTTGTGGATTGGAACATTATGGAAACTTTTTCGGCGAATAGAAATTTTAGGATGAATTATTTCGTGAATCTTGCAATTACCGATAGCGAATACACTTCTTCCGAAGAAAATAATGTGGAAGGCAAAAATGTGGAATTTATTCCTGCTATCAACCTAAAAACAGGACTTGGTTTTGGTTATAAAAACTTTTTGGGAAGTCTGCAATACACTTATTTGAGCAAGCAATTTACCGATGCCACCAACAGTGAGCGCGATTTTGAAAGCCAGAGTGGCATCGTGGGCGAAATTCCGGCCTATGATATTTTGGATCTTTCCTTGGCATATACTTTTGGCCGTTTTAAGTTGGAAAGCGGAATCAACAATGTTTTGGATAACAGTTATTTTACACGCCGCGCTACTGGGTATCCCGGTCCGGGAATTCTTCCCAGTCAGCCGCGTACTTGGTATACGACGCTTCAGATTAAAATTTAGAAATAAAATATTTATTTTTCTTTTTGGGAAATAATCGTACATTCGAAAAAAAACCTTTTTGTATGAAATATTTCCTGCCAACTGTTTTTCTCGCTTTGTTTTTAGTATCATGTGGAGCAAAACAACCAGCAATTTTAAGCTCTTCTACAAATCCAACAGAAACAGCTACTGCCCACGAACCATTTTTGGATGTTACAGAAATGGCACCCAATAAAAAATATGCCCTTTCGGGAGAATATCCTGTAATGGTTGGGGAAAAAAGCGTTTCAAACCAACGTAGGTATATTGCATCTTTGGCAGGGCCTAATGGGGAAGAACTTATCTTTCACCGTAGGGGCAGTTGCTGTCCGTATGAAAGTGAAAACGGGATGATGGGAAGCGCACTGGTAGATGTGTATGAAGTGATGTATGATGGATTAAAAGAACCAATACTGCTGTACATTAGTTTTTATGATGAAGGCCCTTTATACATTCCACACGGATTTACAAAAAGAAAGCTAAATTAATTACTTAATTTAACGTACATTTGCACGCAATTAATCCATAACCACTTTCGCTCTTTCGGAAGTTAATTTAATTGCAATGACCGCACACGACAACAAGATTCTTGGGGAAGGCCTTACTTACGACGACGTACTTTTAGTGCCTGCCTATTCCGAAATTTTACCGCGCGAAGTTTCCATCGCCACAAAATTTTCACGAAATATTACACTCAATGTACCAATTGTGTCCGCAGCGATGGATACGGTTACCGAAAGCGCCATGGCCATTGCCATTGCCCGCGAAGGGGGTATCGGTGTGCTTCACAAAAATATGACTATTGAAGAACAAGCTGCTGAAGTACGAAAAGTAAAACGTGCCGAAAGCGGAATGATAATCGATCCCGTTACGCTGCAAAAAGAGAATACCGTGGGCGATGCCCAAAAAACCATGCGTGAGTACAGCATTGGTGGTATTCCTATCACTGATAATGCTGGAAAACTTATAGGCATTGTAACAAACCGCGATCTTCGTTTTGAAAAAGATTTAAAACGTCCTTTGAGCGAGGTAATGACTTCCGAAAACTTAGTGACAGTTGCACAGGGAACATCCTTAAAGGAAGCTGAGATAATTCTTCAGCAAAATAAAATTGAAAAATTGCCTGTAGTGAGCGACGACGGAAAATTGTTGGGGCTTATTACATTTCGAGATATAACAAAACTTACCCAAAAGCCCATTGCCAATAAAGATAAATTCGGAAGACTTCGCGTTGCCGCAGCATTAGGGGTTACAGCAGATGCAGTGCAAAGAGCAGAGGCTTTGGTAAATGCACAAATTGATGCTGTAATTATTGATACTGCCCACGGACATACAAAAGGAGTGGTTGAGGTTTTAAAACAAGTAAAACAAAAATTTCCGGATTTAGATGTGGTTGTGGGAAATATTGCCACAGCCGATGCTGCTAAATATTTAGTTGACGCTGGTGCCGATGCCGTAAAAGTTGGAATTGGTCCTGGTTCTATTTGTACAACCCGCGTGGTTGCGGGAGTTGGGTTTCCTCAGTTTTCTGCGGTGCTGGAAGTTGCCGCGGCTATTAAAGGGAGCGGTGTACCCGTTATTGCAGACGGTGGAATTCGTTACACGGGGGATATTCCCAAGGCAATTGCTGCTGGAGCAGATTGTGTAATGCTTGGTTCATTATTGGCTGGAACAAAGGAATCTCCTGGAGAAACAATTATTTATGAAGGTAGAAAGTTTAAATCATATCGCGGAATGGGTTCTGTGGAGGCGATGAAGCAAGGTTCCAAAGACCGATATTTTCAGGATGTGGAGGACGATATTAAAAAACTGGTTCCGGAAGGAATCGTGGGACGTGTACCGTACAAAGGTGAATTGGTTGAAAGTATGACTCAGTTTATTGGCGGACTCCGTGCTGGCATGGGCTATTGTGGCTCCAAAGATATTGAAACGCTGAAAGAGAACGGAAAGTTTGTAAAAATTACTTTTTCGGGTATTGCGGAAAGCCATCCGCACGATGTGACAATTACAAAGGAAGCGCCAAACTATAGTAGATAGTTTATAAAAAAAGAAAGATATGTTTGCTTAAAGCACTGAATTTTTTCGGTGCTTTTTTATTTTATGGTGACAATCAATTCTTTAAAATAATCAATTATTTTTTGCAGTTGATGGCTTTCTTTTTTCTTCAGTTCCGCGGAATATAAAATCTGTTTGTTTTGACTAATAATCTTTGAANTTTAAAATAATCAATTATTTTTTGCAGTTGATGGCTTTCTTTTTTCTTCAGTTCCGCGGAATATAAAATCTGTTTGTTTTGACTAATAATCTTTGAATTCATGGCTGTGTGAGTTGAGATTCTTCAAATATCGTTTTTTGAAAAATAAAGCATAAAAAAACGTGGGACTTATGGGCTCCACGCTTCTTTTATAAAAAATAATAAAGTCTTTTATTCTCCTTCTTCTTCGTCAGCTGTTAATGTTATTCCCAATTCGGTGAGAATCGGAATGGTTAAGTCATAATTTGGATCTAGATATATCAAGTCTTGATTGGTTTGGGTAACTTGGGTAAACCCTTGTGCTTTGGCTACTTTGTCCAAAGCTTCGCCTATTTTTTTGTAAAGTGGTTGTAGGTATTCCTGTCGCTTTATTTCCATAAGCTTGGCGCCGTTTTGCTGAAATTTTTGAATGTCGGCATCCAATGTTAAAAGTTCGGTCTGTTTTGTCTTTTTTTCTTCGGGAGTCAAGTTAGCCTCGCCTTTTTTATATGCTTCGGCCAATACTTTATATTCGTCTATTTTTTTATTAAGATCAACGTCCAATTGTGCTGCGTAGGTTTCCAATTGTGTTCTTACGGTTTCCATTTCTGGCATTTTGGAAAGTATGTAATCTATGTCCGCAGCGCCCACTTTGCTTTGTGCGAAGGTGGTAAGGCCAATAAAGAATATGGCAATTTTTAGAAATTTCATTTTAATATGTTTTAAAAAATTAAGTGCGCAATATTACTATAAATATCGCAAATATACAGGCAGTTGCGCTATCGTTTATAAAAAATGTAGTCTGTAATAAGAGGTGGAAGCCCTTTTTCTTTTAGCAAACTGATAAGCTGGCAACGGTGGTAGGTGCTGTGGTTTATTATGTGAAAAAGAATATCGACTACCGAATTTGTATAAGTTTGTCCCTTGCTATTGGTGTAACTTATGTTTTCATTTAATTGTATTTGATGAAGAATATGCATGCTTTTCTCAAAATTTTCGGTGTTGATGCTTTTTAATTGTTCCAAGCCCAATTCTTGCCACACCGAAAAAGTAGGTAAAGTACCTAAAATTCTATGGTTCCAAATGTGGTGGGCATTTAGTGTATGGCTTGTCAAAACGCTTATCTTCCCTTTAGAAAGAACAGGGTGCCCAATCAATGTGTCAATAACTTGCTGATTGCAGTGGTGTGTATACTCAAAACTATTTTGAAAAAAGGACTTCATTCGTCATAAAGCTGCCCTCGGGTGGGCTTTAGGGTTTCCCGTAAACTATCCATCAGATTTTTTTCTACGACCATAAATGCGATGTGGTGCATAGGGCTAAGTTCTTCCATTCCGGTAAAACTGTGCTGTAGTTTTTCCGTTTCAGCAAATTCATTAAGATGCTTTGCATGGTGTTGTGCAATGTGCTTTGCGTTAGGACCTCGAAAATCCCATATAAGTTTTATTCTTTCAGTCATTTACAGGGTGTTTTGAAGAAAATGTGATAACAAATAAAAGTAAAAGTTTCCTTCATTTTAAAACCATTGGCAAGGTACGGGTTTTCGGGAATATTTTTAAAACCGAAGAACACTATAATTATATTAAATTCGTTTGCATTTCTGATGTGTGTTACCATAGCTTTTTGTTATTTTTGCCACGCTTCACTAAAAATAAAATATTCAAAAAATGATGAAAAAATTTCTTTCCCTATTCATTTTGGTCTTTTTAAGCGCCATGACCGTTTTTTCGCAAAACAAAAAAGAGGTGTTGATGACCATAAACGGCAAACCTGTTTTCACCAATGAATTTAAGCGTGTTTATAAAAAGAACCTGGATCTGGTTCAGGATGAATCCCAGAAAGATATAGATGGTTATTTGGAACTTTTTATAGATTATAAACTGAAAATTGCAGAAGCCCAAGCTCAGGGTTTGGATCAGGAAAGCGCTTATCAAAGTGAATTTTCAAAATACCGTGACCAACTGTCAAGAAATTATCTCTTTGAAGACAAGGTTACAGAAGAACTTGCCAAGGAAGCATACGAGCGTGGAAAATTTGATATAGCCGCATCTCACATTTTGATTCGTGTAGATTATGAATCGGTTCCGCAGGACACATTGGCTGCTTATAATAAAATAAAGTCAATCAGGGAAAAAGCTTTAAAAGGAGAAGACTTTACAGGGCTTGCAAAAACATATTCCGAAGAACCGGGCGCCAAGGAAAGAGGCGGCGATTTGGGTTATTTTTCTGTGTTCACTATGGTTTATCCTTTTGAAACCGCAGCCTATAACACTCCAGTAGGAGAAATTTCTGAAATTGTTAGAACCAGTTTTGGTTACCACATCATAAAAGTGAAGGACAGAAGAGCAAAATTGCCAAAGATTGGGGTTTCGCACATTATGATTTCTGATAAAAAAGGAGCGCGCACTTTTAACCCTGAAGAACGCATCAATGAAATTTACACGATGCTAAAGCAGGGCGAATCTTTTGAAAGCTTGGCAAAACAATTTTCTGACGATAAAAACTCTGCAGTAAAGGGAGGGAAACTGAACCCTTTTACAAAAGGTGATCTTCGTGCATCAGAGTTTGAGGATGCTGCCTATGATCTAAAAAAGATTGGTGATATCAGTAAGCCTGTAAAAACTGATTTTGGCTGGCATATTATTCGTTTGGATGAAAAACTTCCTGTGGAAACTTTTGAAGAGCAAAAACAGATGCTTGAGAAAAAGGTATCTGAAGGCGACCGTTCTAAATTGGTTTCCACCGCTACCAACAATAAGATAAAGCAGAAATACGGCTTCAAAAAAGAAGCAAGCTTTTTACCCTATTTTGATACGTATGTAGGTGATGAAGTGCTTAAGCGAAAGTGGGTAATGGAACCCATTCCTGCTTCTGAAGAGAAAACGCTCTTCACCATAGGGGACAGAAAGGTAGGGTACACAGATTTTGCCAAATTTATTGAGAATAGACAAAGAACCACAAGGCCGTACAAGCATAAGGAGGCATTTTTGGTGGAACTTTATAACGAATTTGAAACTGAGCAGCTAAAGGATTATTTCAAAGAAAAACTGGAAGTGGACAATGAAGAGTACGCGGCTGTGCTTAATGAATACCGCGACGGACTTTTAATTTTTGATGTGATGAACAAAAACATCTGGCAGAAAGCTAAGACTGATAGTTTGGGCCTTGATGAATATTATAATAAAACAAAGGCAGACTACCAATGGAAACAGCGGGTTGACGCAGATATTTATTCAGCTACTTCAGAAAACATCGCAAAGCAGATTCAGACTATGTTGGCAGAAGGTAAAACTGCTGAAGAAATAAAAGCATCACTCAATACTGAAGAAAAAGTAAACGTATTGATAACGCCGGGACTTTTTGAAATTGATCAACACGAGCTGCCTAAGAATCTTGAAATAAATAAAGGCGTTTCAAGTATTTATCCTAACAATGATTCGTTTGTAGTCGTAAATATAAAAGAAGTATTGGCGCCTGACGTTAAGGCTTTAGATGAAGTAAAAGGAAAAGTTTTAAGCAATTATCAAAATGATATTGAGGCTTCTTGGATGGAAAACTTACGCAAAAAGTACAATGTTGATGTAAATAAAAAAGCTTTAAAACACGTTAAAAAAGACCTTAAGTGATACGTAAAAGCCTTCATATAATATTGCTTTGCACTTTCTTTGTTTCCTGTGAATATTTTAAACCGGAAACCCAAGAAAATGCTGTAGCTCGGGTAAACAATACATTTTTATATGAAGAAGATATTCAAAAACTGATTAGTGAAGATACTTCCGCAGAGGACAGTACTTTAATAGTCAACAACTATATAAACCGTTGGGCAACCCAGCAGTTACTTATAGACCAAGCCAAGATTAATCTTACGGCTGACAAGCTTGAACAGTACAATAAATTGGTTCAGGAATATCAAAATGATTTGCTTACTGAGGCCTATAAAAACGTTATTGTAAACAAGCAACTGGACAGTACAATTACAGAACAGGAATACCACGAATATTACGAGACAAACAAAGAAAACTTTAAGCTGAAGGATCTTCTCGTCAAATTGCGTTATGTCCAACTTCCTGTAAATTATGATGGTTTGGCGTCAGTTCGGGAAAAGCTAAGCCGATACAACGAAAAGGACAGAAAATCACTTAACAGTCAGAATTATCAATTTATTTCCTCAAATTTTAATGACTCTGTTTGGGTCAAAAAAGAAGTATTACTGAATACGCTGCCAATAATTAGAGGCAATAACGAGCAAGTGTTAAAAAAAACCAATTTTACCCAATTGCAAGATTCATTAGGAGTATATTTGGTGAAAATTGAAGATGTGCTCAATCCCAATGATACTGCGCCTCTTTCTTATATCAAGCCTACTTTAAAGCAGATAATCCTGAACAAAAGAAAGCTTGAGCTTATAAAAAAACTAGAATCAGATATAACAAAAGATGCTATTGAAACAAATAATTTTGAAATCTATAAAAATGAATAAACTTTTATTGGTATTGTTACTTACTTCTGCAATGCTACAAGCACAAACAGTGGTAGAGCCGGACAGTACCGGGGTTGCGAAAGCTAATGATTCCTTGGTGATGCAGCAAGCTGTAAAGCGCGACACTTTAAAACCTTTTAAAAGGTACAAGGCAGAAGGTGTAAGCGCCGTAGTTGGCGAATACGTAATTCTTGATAGCGATATCGATAAGGCCTACGTGGAAATGCAATCGCAGGGCATGTCTATTGAAGACATAACCCGTTGCCAATTAATGGGCAAGTTGATGGAGGATAAACTATACGCGCACCAGGCCCAGCAGGACAGCATTTTAGTTCCCGATGCCGAAATAAACGGAATGATTGATCAGCAATTGCAATATATGATCAGTGAATTGGGCAGTGAGGAAAAAGTTGCGGCATACTACAGAAAAGATAACATTGCCGATCTTAAAAAGGAACTTTTTGAAGCCAACAAGAGCATAAAATTGGCAAGCTTAATGCAGCAAAAAGTAATTGAAAAAGTAGAGGTTACCCCAGAAGAGGTACGTACTTTTTTCTTTTCCATTCCCGAAGAAGAACGCCCCGTTTTTGGAGCGGAGATTGAAATTGCGCAAATTGTTATTGACCCCGAAGTAACCAAACAGGCCATAGACGAGGTCATAGCCAGACTAAACGCAATCCGTGCAGATATTATTGACAACGGCTCCAGTTTTGCAACTAAGGCGGTGCTTTATTCCAAAGATCCGGGTTCTGCTTCAAAAGGAGGCCTTTATCAGGGCGTGAGACGCGATTCGCCGTGGGCAAAGGAATTTAAGGATCAGGCCTTTTCACTTTTGGAAGGCGAGATCAGTGAGCCTTTTGAGACCGAATTTGGCTGGCATATTCTTTATGTTGAAAAGATCCGCGGACAGGAGGTAGATGTTAGGCATATTCTAATGTTTCCCGAAGTATCACAAAAATCGATCGATGAAGCACAGAAAAAGATAGAGGACATCAAAACCGAAATAGAGAATGGCGAAATTACCTTTGCCGAAGCTGCCAGAAAGTACTCAGACGATAAGGAAACGCGCAATAACGGTGGCCAATTGGTCAACCCCATAACATTTGACACTAAGTTTGATCTTACCAAAATGGATCCAACCCTTAGCGCCCAAGTATATAATCTAAAGGAAGGACAGGTTTCTGAAATTTTCACAGACCGTGACCGTACCGGAAAAAGCAGTTTGAAGATCCTTACCGTAACCAAAAAATACCCCGAGCACAAAGCCGATTATGCCAATGATTATGAGCGCATCAAACAATTGGCCTTACGCGAAAAGCAGATTAAGGTAATCAACAAATGGCAGAACGATAAAATAAAAGATACGTATATTAGCATCAATCAAGATTACCAGGATTGTGACTTTGCTGGAGATTGGTTAAAAAAATAATATAGAAAACAATATGTCAGACGTAGCAGCGGTATCGCAACTGGTTTCCAAATACAACGCCCTTAAAAAAGAAATAAAAAAAGTAATAGTAGGTCAAGATGAAGTGGTTGAGCAGGTTTTGCTTGCCATCTTTTCCGGTGGGCACGCTTTGCTTATAGGTGTTCCCGGGCTTGCGAAAACCTTGTTGGTAAACACTGTTGCGGAAGCGCTCGGTCTAAAATTCAAAAGAATTCAGTTTACACCAGATTTGATGCCGAGCGATATTTTGGGTTCTGAAATCTTAGATCAAAACCGTGAATTCAAATTCATAAAAGGGCCCATTTTCGCCAACATCATCCTTGCAGACGAGATTAACCGCACGCCTCCCAAAACCCAAGCGGCCCTACTGGAAGCTATGCAGGAGCGTGCTGTAACTGTTGCGGGCCACCATTATAAATTGGATCTTCCCTATTTTGTACTCGCTACTCAAAACCCGATAGAGCAGGAGGGAACCTACCCATTGCCCGAGGCGCAGTTGGATCGGTTTATGTTTGCCATAAATCTGGAATACCCTTCTTTTTCTGAAGAGGTTGAGGTAGTAAAGCAAACCACTACGGGAGAAATAGAAAAGGTGAATGCCCTTTTCACTGCGCAGGAAATCATAGACTTTCAGCATTTGATCCGAAGAATTCCTGTAGCGGACAATGTTGTGGAATACGCAGTAACACTCGTTGGAAAAACCCGTCCCAACAGCTCCACCGCGACTGATACAGTAAAAAACTATATTGATTGGGGCGCAGGGCCACGCGCCTCGCAAAACCTCATTTTGGCAGCCAAGACAAATGCAGCCTTGCACGGAAAATTTTCTCCAGATATTGAGGACGTGCAGAAAGCCGCAATCGGAATCCTTCGCCATAGGCTTATAAAAAACTACAAGGCCGAAGCCGAAGGGTTAAGTATTGAGGAAATAATCAAAAGCTTATATTAATTCAATTAATCTTTCCTTTTAAAATTATAAAACATTCTTTTGTAATATTCTGAATTTCTTAATTTATCATAGGTATTTTTATCATATTAGCAATTATATTCAATAATATTTAGTATTTAATGAATTATGTTCATTAAATAAGCATTTTCATTAAATATTTTTTAAATATTCCATTTTTTTGTATTTTCGCAAACAACTAAAAATACAACTATGGCATTTGATATTGATATGATTAAAAAGGTTTATTCCCAAATGGCCGAACGTGTGGATAAAGCACGTGAAATTACGGGAAAACCACTTACACTTTCCGAAAAGATTTTATATTCCCACCTTTGGGATGGCAACCCAGATAAGGCTTTCCAGCGAGGAAAGGATTATGTGGATTTTGCCCCAGATAGAATAGCGTGCCAGGATGCAACCGCCCAAATGGCGCTTTTGCAATTTATGCAGGCTGGTAAGAAAACAGTTGCAGTACCAACAACCGTTCACTGTGATCATTTAATTCAGGCCAAACAGGGTGCCGCGCCCGATTTAAAGCGCGCAAACGAAACCAGTAACGAGGTTTTCGACTTTTTGGAATCGGTTTCAAACAAATACGGAATCGGCTTTTGGAGACCGGGAGCAGGAATTATCCACCAAGTGGTTTTGGAAAATTACGCCTTCCCCGGAGGAATGATGATCGGTACCGATAGTCACACCGTAAACGCAGGGGGCTTGGGAATGGTGGCTATAGGCGTGGGCGGCGCTGACGCCGTAGATGTAATGGCCGGAATGCCTTGGGAGCTAAAATTTCCGAAGTTAATAGGTGTAAAACTTACCGGGGAACTGAATGGCTGGACAGCTTCAAAAGATGTTATTCTAAAAGTGGCCGGAATCCTTACCGTAAAAGGTGGAACGGGTGCCATTGTTGAATATTTCGGTCCCGGTGCAAAAAATCTTTCCTGTACCGGAAAAGGAACCATCTGTAATATGGGCGCCGAAATAGGCGCGACTACTTCAACTTTTGGTTATGACGACGCCATGGAGCGCTTCCTTAGAGCAACGGATCGTGCCGAAATTGCAGACGAAGCCAATAAAATCCGCGAATATTTAACCGGTGATGATGAAGTTTACGCAAATCCCGAGAAATATTTTGACCAAGTTATAGAAATTGATTTAACCGCATTACGTCCACACTTGAACGGTCCTTTTACGCCAGACTTAGCGACGCCAGTGGGCCAATTGGGTGAAAAAGCAAAGAAAAATGAATGGCCCTTAAAAGTGGATTGGGGCTTGATAGGTAGCTGTACCAATTCTTCCTATGAGGATTTAACGCGGGCGGCGTCTATTGCGCAGCAGGCCATCGATAAAAAATTAAAACCAAAGAGCGATTTCGGAATAAATCCCGGTTCAGAGCAAATCCGTTTTACCGCAGAGCGCGACGGACTTTTGGACGTTTTTGAAAATCTGGGAGCTACCATTTTTACAAATGCCTGCGGACCGTGCATTGGCCAGTGGGACCGAAGCGATAGAAAAGGCGATGAAAAAAATACCATCGTACATTCATTTAACCGAAACTTTTCGAAACGCGCTGACGGAAATCCTAACACACACGCCTTTGTTGGCTCGCCGGAAATGGTTGCCGCAATCGCCATTTCGGGCCGTTTGGATTTTGACCCGATGAACGATACGCTTTTAAATGAAGACGGACAGGAGGTGAAACTTGACGAACCCCGTGGATTGGAATTGCCGCCAAAAGGCTTTGAAGTGGAGGATAACGGATATTTGGCACCCAAGGAAGATGGAAGCTCGGTTGAGGTGAAAGTAGCGAAAGACAGTGAGCGCCTTCAATTATTGGAACCTTTCCTTCCTATTAAGGATTCGGAATTGCAAGGTGTAAAATTATTGATTAAAGCTTTCGGAAAATGTACTACTGACCATATTTCTATGGCTGGTCCGTGGTTGCGCTACCGCGGGCATTTGGACAATATTGCCAACAATACATTAATTGGCGCCGTAAACGCTTTCAATAAACAAACTAATTTTGTAAAAAACCAATTTACCGGCGAGTACGGCGGGGTGCCAGATGTGCAACGCGAGTACAAAGCAAAAGGCGTAAAAACAATTGTTGTGGGTGACCATAATTATGGCGAAGGCTCTTCGCGTGAGCACGCGGCCATGCAGCCACGCCACCTAGGTGTTGCGGCGGTTTTGGTGAAATCATTTGCACGAATACATGAAACCAACTTAAAAAAGCAGGGAATGTTGGCACTTACGTTTGCTAACGAAGCTGATTATGATTTGATTCAAGAAGATGATACCTTCAACTTTGTGGATATTTCAGAATTTGCGCCAAACAAACCGCTTACAGTTGAAATCGTCCATAAGGATGGTAGCAATGATACAATTAAAGTAAACCATACCTATAACGATGCACAGATTAAGTGGTATCGCGAAGGATCTGCTCTGAATTTGATAAAAAAGCAGAACGCTTAAAAAGGGTTTAAATACTACTAAACCTAACAGGATTTTAAAACCCTGTTAGGTTTTTTTATAATATTAATGTTGATGAAATTTATAAAGAAACATTGGGGCAATATCTTGTTTTTTGCATTTTTGGCGTTGCTGATTATCCCGCAAACGCGAATGCCAATTCAGGTTTTTGTGCAGCGGCTTATTTCCTTTTCGCCTTCGGAAAAAAAGGTGTCGGACCGCGAGACATTACAGGATTATCAATGGAATTTACTGGAAATGGAAGGTGGGGAGATTAATTTTTCACAATCGGAAGGGAAGGTTACCATTGTAAATTTTTGGGCTACTTGGTGCCCGCCCTGCGTTGCCGAAATGCCCTCGTTTCAGAAATTATATGATAGCTACGGGGATAAAGTAGATTTCTATTTCGTCACTTCGGAAGAATCTGAAAAAGTGAATAGATTTCTTCAGAAAAATGAATATACATTGCCGGTTTACATTCAACAATACGAAGCTCCAAAACAGCTAAAATCACAGGCACTGCCTACTACTTTTTTAATTTCAAAAAGTGGTGAAATAGTTATTGACGAAGAAGGTGTTGCGGATTGGAACAGTAAAAAAATGAGAGCTTTATTGGATAATCTTCTTAATAAATAATCGGTTATAAATTATCCGGAAAAATGGTTTTTCAAGATAGAATCCATTTCTTTTTTACCTTCTGCAATTTCGCAGATAGTATTCCACAGTTTTGGAGTTATCAAAGATTTTAAAGGTTGTTCCACCTTTAGTATTTTAGGAAAATTTTTGATGAGTTGCTTATCCCAAGTTTGGTAATGATTCAAAAGATCGTCGGGATAGACAGTTTTGCGTCGCGTGCCCTCATCAATTCCTTTAAAGGGTTCAGAAACATTAAGGTAGCCATAATCGTCAGTCAATTCTTCCCCTGGTTGAATATCGCGTATTGCAATTTCAAAATCATAGGCCGTTGACATACAATTGCTCTTAAAACTATGGTTTACATACCGCCCATAATCCCAGCATAGCACAAAATTTCCTTTGTTGTTTCGGTAGCAATAGGTTTCAAGAATATTTTGATACAGCGAATTCATTTTTTTCATCTTGGCCGGTGTAAATTCACGGTCCAAATCATCCAAAGCCCAAGTTATTGTTCCGGCGGGAATAAATTTGGTAGCAACAACGCCATAACCAATTTGATTACTGATGAATTTCAGTTCTGTTTTGGGATGTATCATATAACGTATTTTTAGGATTAAATGTAATGCAAAAACTTAATCAATTTACATTCATAATTCTATTGTATATGAAATTTTATAGCTGTTAATTTGCCGATTTTTTCCGCAGGCTAATTTTCTCTTTCTAAATTTGGGCTATACTTATCCTTAAACTTTTCCATTAAAATATAAATGGTCAAAAGCATTGTGAGTGCATAAATACTGTCTTCTATGGGAACGGAGCCAATGCGGATGCCTAAGTTTTCAGCATTATTGTACCAAACCACTTCTTCGTGAATCCAACTACCGGTGAGAAAGCCATTCACTATAAAAAAAGGGACTAAAAGAATTAGAAAAATAGGGAAGAAAACTTGAAGTGTTTCACGTTTGTAATTATAAACCAAGGCCAGTAAAACAATTGCATAACCAAAATTGACGGCGGTGTACAACCGATCGTAAAAATAGAGCAGGGTGGCGATTAAAATGGTTTGCAGCAAAAAATATACTATTTGTGTTGTTTTCTCTGAAATTGAAAATTTGGGAAGCATATTTTTGAAAGCATAGATTGTGAAAATACAAGCGTAAGGAATGCAAATGAAGAAAAGCCATTCTTCCAAAGGCAAATTGCCCAGTTTAATTCCAGAAAGATATTTTTCATTAAAACCCCAAATTCCATTTTGGGTAAAGTTGATATCCCACGGAATAAAAAAAGCCATCATAATAAATGTGGCGGGGAAAAAATATTTCCAAAGCTTATAAAACCTCAGTTTCGGGTGAAAACTAAAGAGAAAAGGAATGCTGAGAGATGCAAGATTTAATAAAAGATAGAGATGCCACATCTGTTATTTTTTGAAATACTTTAACGGTGGTAGTAACATTCCGAAACATTCTCCTTTATCTTTTCCCAAATGTTTGTGGTGTATTTTGTGCGCACGCCTGATGCCTCGGGCATACCAATTATTTGCGTTTCGGAATATTTTAAAACGCTGGTGAATAAAAATGTCGTGAACAAAAAAGTAAGTAAGGCCATACGCAAAAATCCCTAAGCCTATGGGCAAACCTGCCCAAAAGCCAAAATAACTCCAGCCTACAAAACAACTGATGCTCACCAAGGCATAAAAAAGAAAGAAATAATCATTACGCTCCCACCAACTGCCGTGATCTTTATGGTGATGATCTTTGTGCAATTTCCATAAAAAACCGTGCATAATGTACTTATGTGTAAACCACGCCATAAATTCCATGATGCAAAAAGTAGAAATGAAAATTAGTATCCAAAGAACTGTTATCATTTTATTTTTAAATTATTTTGATTTGGGAGTATTATGTTTAGGTTTAAAATTAATACGACTGTACTTCTGTCTCCAGCAATATTATTTCACCAAATTTAATTGATATTTTACATAGCTGCGTGTTAAAAGCCCTATTTTTTCAATGTTTGGAACGCGAATTCTAGAATTTTTAATTTCTGTAGCAGGGGTTTTTTGTAGCTTTTTCAGCAATCGTCTATAATATCTATAAGCTATGAAAACTCCCAACTTTGAATCGTGTGGCAATTGTAAAATGCCTTGATATCCACGATTAAAGTTGTCTTCAATTTCTTCAATTATCTTTGTTTTTGAATCTTCGTCAAGAGATTCCAGATTGGTATTTGGAAAATAAGTTCGGCTTAAGTTTTCATAATCATCTTTAAGATCACGAAGAAAGTTCACTTTTTGAAACGCGGAACCTAAATTCATCGCCGACTCTTTTAATTGATTATACTTTTCAGTATCACCTTTCACAAATACTTTTAGACACATTAAACCAACAACGTCTGCCGAGCCGTATATATAATCATTAAATTCTTCTGTAGTGGAATAGACGCTTTTGGTAAGATCCAATCGCATACTGGCCATAAACGTATCGATTAAATCTCTTTGAATGTTATACTTATATACTGTTTCTTGAAATGAATTTAAAATCGGGTTTAAGCTAATTTTATCTAAAAGAGCTTCATCCAACGCATTTTCAAAGCGACCAAAAAGAACCCCTTTATTATAATCGTGAAAAGAATCAACGATTTCATCTGAAAAACGTACAAAGCCATAGATATTATAAATATCCTGACGTATGGCAGGCCCCAACATTCGTGTAGCCAACGAAAAGGAAGTACTGTAGGTTTCAGTTACCTGTTTGCTGCATTTTTTGGATACTATGTCAAAAAGTTCTTTCACTATTTTTTTTCTTTTTCAATTAACCCGGCTACTAATTTTCCAGAGATAAGTGCGGGTGGCACCCCCGGTCCAGGGACTGTGAGTTGTCCTGTGAAAAAAAGGTTTTTCACTTTCTTACTTTTCAATTTTGGCCTTAAAAAAGCTGTTTGCATCAAAGTGTTGGCTAGGCCATATGCATTTCCCTTATAACTATTGTAGTCAGTAGTGAAATCATTAATACAGAATGACTCTTTAAATATAACGTATTTTCTCACCTCTTGGTTGGTTATTTTTTCAAACCGATCGATTATTTTCTCAAAATATTCTACCCTTAATTCTGGGATATCAACCAAACCTGGAGCCAATGGAATTAAAAAAATTCCAGCTTCTTTTCCTGCGGGTGCTACACTAATATCGGTTTTTGAAGGAAAACTTGCGTAAAAAAGCGGTTCGTCGGGCCACTTTGGCGAATCGTATATTTCTTCGGAATGTTTTTTAAAATCAACATCAAAAAATAATGTGTGATGATCTACTCGCTCGATTTTTTTGTCGAAACCTACATAAAATAATAGGGCAGAAGGAGCAAAGGTTTTTTTGTTCCAATAATTTTCAGAATACTGTCGGAGCTTCTGCTCCAAAAGTGTTTCTGTATGATGATAATCAGCACCACTTAAAATGATATCTGTCTCAATTTTTTTACCGTTTGAAATTATTCCGCTAGCTTTTCCTTTTTCAACAATTATCTTTTCAATGTTTTGATTTGTCTTTATGGTTACGCCAAGTTCCTCTGCAAGATTTTTAATCCCGTCGACCACCGAGAACATACCTTTTTTTGGGTGAAATGTTCCGAGTCCAAAATCTGCATAGTTCATAAAACTATAAAATGAAGGTGTTGCGGAAGGTTTTGCTCCCAAAAACAATACAGGAAATTCTAAAATTGAAATTAGTTTCGGATTTGTAAATTCCTTCCGTACGTCTTCACTTACTGTGCTAAAAAACTGCCCAATCTTCTTCATGGTTTGCAACGTAACCAATTCTAATGGGGAAACACCGGGTCTGTAGACCAGATCTTTTATGGCAATATTGTAATTATCTAATGCCTGTACCATGAATTTTCTCAACTTGAGTGAACTGCCCGGTTCCTCTTTTTCAAATGAAGCACAAATCTTTTCAAGAGTATCTTCAATGGTTATATAGTTTCCACTTCCAAAATACACACGGTATGCTGGATTCAGTTTTTCGAGTTCATAGAAATCTGAAGGATACTTTCCAAAATCTTTAAAAAACCGTTCAAAAACATCTGGCATCCAATACCACGTAGGGCCCATGTCAAACGTAAAACCATGCTTTTTTAACTGTCGCGCTCTACCGCCAATGGTTTCATTTTTTTCATAAATGGTTACATTATTTCCTGCTTGGGCCAAATAACACGAAGCGGCAAGCGAAGAAAAACCAGAGCCAATAACTGCAACTTTTTTCATATTGTTTAACAAATCTACATTTTATTTAAACAAAAAAGAAATTTGCAGAATGTAATTTTGTGTTAAGATTTAATTTTATTGGAAATATTTGATTCTCCGAAAATGATTTCGGGCTTAAAGGATTTTTTAAAAGACTTATGTTTAGTAGGTTGACAGCTTTTCAATATGATCTGTAAACTGCTTAATGTCCCTAAAAAACTTTACACTTTTTGTGTTTTTATTACTCTTTTCGGCTTTGTCGCCCAATACCCAGAGTTCGCACGAACCTTTCGCACTGACTTCATCTTGAAAATCTGTAAGATACTTTTTAAGGTTATCATTTTCTGGGCGGACCGTGAAATAGGTAACAAAAATTATTTTAGTTTTTGTTTTTAAGACATGCTTTAAGCTTTCCAAAGGAATATTTGGACCTAAAAAAATTGTGTTGTAACCAGCTGAGATTAGTTCATAATTTGCGTATAGCAAGCTAATTTCATGGATTTCCTGATAAGGAAGATAAAGGGTGAACAATTGAGCTTTTTCAGAATTGCTTGTTTTCCGTTTGGACGTATGGCTTATAATGGAGTGTTTTATCTTTTCGGATATGAAATGCTCGTGTGAAGGATCAATGGTGCCAGAGTGCCACAGAACTCCCATTTCATTGAGTAATGGTACAAATATTTCAGCAAAAACTTCACTGAACGATTTTTTTTCCAAAAGTTTTTCCAAAGTAGCATCAAAAAGTTCTCCGTCAAACTCAAACATCGCCGACTTAAAAATATTTAGCATATATTCAGAATCAAGACCATTGATGTTTTTTTTAATCAATTCTTGAATCTGTACATTATTTAAGCTTGCAATTTTTGATATTTTGTGCCCGGCATTGTATAAATAGGCAACATTCAATAACTTCTTGAGGTTGTCTAGATCGTACTTTCTAATGTTGGTATCGGTACGGTCCGGTTCAAGAAGATTGTACCTTTTCTCCCAGATTCTGATTGTATGGGCTTTTACGTTTGAGAGATTTTCAAGATCCTTTATGCCAAATTGTGTTTTGACCACTGAATTACCGTTTAGTTTTAGCTTGTGAATGTACTAAAAAGAAGTGAATTTGTTTAGATAAATGTAAAATTCACTAAACATATTGGGAAAAAATGTACCCGGGATGGGACTTGAACCCACACGCCCAAAGGACACATGGCCCTCAACCATGCCTGTCTACCAATTCCAGCACCCGGGTGGATACTCATTTTCACCTAAGCGTTTAAAACAAATTAAGAAGTGTTTTAAACAAAAAAAGTTAAACCGAGGGCTTAACTTTTTGTGACCTGGCTGGGGCTCGAACCCAGGACCACCTCCTTAAAAGGGAGGTGCTCTACCAACTGAGCTACCAGGTCTTCCTTATTGCGGGTGCAAATATACTATCATTAAATGAAATTTTCAAAACGAAAATGAATTAAATTTGAGGAAAATCTAAAACCTTTGAAATACAGGGGCTCACAAATGAATTTTTTATTTCAAAAGCTGCATTTGGATAAATAATCAACAAAATATAGGAGAATGTTACACCATATTTTGAGAATTTCGTAATTTGAAAACCTATGAAAATCATCTTAGTTGGATACATGGGAAGCGGAAAATCTTCCATAGGAAAAAAAGTTGCGGAAGTTTTGAGGCTACCTTTTAAGGATATGGATTCTGAAATTGAAAAAGCTGAGGGGATTTCTGTATCCAAAATATTTTCAGAAAAGGGAGAGGTCTATTTCAGAAAAGTGGAAAACAAAATATTGAAGGAACTTCTGAAATACCCCAACAGCTTCGTTTTGGCAACAGGGGGTGGAACCCCGTGTTATTCAGATACGATTGAATTTATTCAAAAACAGGAAGATACCGTTTCAGTGCATTTAAAAATTCCGATAGATATTCTGGTTTCCCGATTGTTTTCAGAAAAGGCAGAAAGACCCCTGATAGCTCACTTAGGTTCTGAAGATGAACTTGAAGATTTCATTAGAAAACACCTATTCGAGAGGGCATTCTATTATAATCAGGCAGATTTGATTATTGAAGTTGGACCGGAAAGTGTAGCTGAAACTGTTGAAAAAATAATTTTGAAGTTATTCTAATACCGCTCTGTCGTTATTTTTCTCAAATATCACAGAAACGTTTTCGTTTAGCGAGGTTGAAAGCGAAATGCCTTTAAAATCAGCTTTTACAGGATACTTTTTATGGTTTCTGTCAACAAGAACTGCTGTCTTGAATTGTTTTAATGGTACTTCCAGAAAATGTTTCACACCATAAATTAAAGTGGTTCCTGAATGGAGCACATCGTCAACAAGGAGTAATGATTTATTTTTGTATTCTTCCTCTTTCAATGAGGTTTTTATTGGGTTGGTAGGGTTCTTTTTATCAATTATCACTTCACAAAGAATCACTTTTATAGGAGAGATTTTCTCGACTTCAATTTTAAGTTTCTTTGCTAACACAAAACCATTGGTCATAATGCCTGCAATCACCACCTCTTTTTCATCTACATTCGTTTCGTAGATTTGATAGGCAATTCGCTTTATTTTATGGGCAATCTGTTTTTTGTCCAGAATGATAGTATTTATTTCTTGCATTTGTTATTTTTTTCAAATATAGTTATAACGCCTCATTTTCATCATCTGTAGATTCGGTAAAATCATCCAAATCTCTCCTGTCCTTTTTTGTGGGTCTGCCAACTCCTTTTTTACGGTAATAGGTTTTTGCGTATTGCAGCATTTCATTGGTTTCAAATGCCTCTTTGGGAGTTGTGTCTTTTCTATATAAATCTACCAATTTGGCGCCAACTCTACTCTCAGGCAGATCAAGAACTTCCAATTCATAATTAATTTGGTTTTTCCGAAGGTTTATAGTATCGCCCGGATAAACGTCTCTGGAAGGTTTTACAATATCACCATTAACACGTACAGAACCTTTTTTGCATGCCTGAGTAGCCATATTTCTGGTTTTTAAATACCGAACTGCCCATATATATTTATCAATCCTCATAATTATTATGCCCAAAACAACGTTAATGTAGTGTGCAAAAATAACGGAAAATTGTATCTTGCGCCCACAAAACCTGGATGATGATTAAAATAAAATACGCTTGCGGCTTGATGATTGGGCTGCTATTTATTACTACTTCTTGTAAAAAAGATGATGATGTTGTTGAAGTTATTCCGCCACGTGACCGTGGACCTGAGGCTTTAAGAGCGCAAGAGGAAATTGAAGAATTTTTGGAAACGCATTTTTACAATTACGAAGATTTTGAGACGGATCCCGAAAATTTTAAAATAAAGTTTGATACAATAGCAGGAGATAATGCTTCAAAAACTCCTTTGATGGGGCAGGTAGATTTTATTAAGGTTAAGGACGTAGTGGATACTGATGTCGAATATAAGCTTTACTATTTGAATGTACGTGATGGTGGTGGCGAAAAGCCGCATTTCGCCGATTATACCATAAACACCTATGAGGGAAGGTTAATGAATCTTGATTTGTTTGACAGTTCCGTGATTCCAGTTAGATTTAACCTAGTAGATACGCCAACGAGTTCTGGAATCATAAGAGGATTGCAGCAAGCAATTATCCAATTTAGAGGTGCATCCAATGTTATTTCTAATCCTGATGGCACACTTACTTTCGAAAATTACGGTATTGGTGCAGTATTTATACCCTCCGGTTTGGCTTATTATCAGTATCCTCCACCCACTGGGGGATTGAATGCCTACGACCAACTTATTTTCTCTTTTGAATTATTTGAGTCTGAAGTAGCTGATCATGACGAAGATGGAATACCATCTTATATGGAGGATCTTAATGAGGACGGCTTTTTGCTGAATGATAATACGGACGGTGCAGGTGCGGTAAATTATTTAGATGATGATGATGATGGTGATGGCCGTTTAACTAAATATGAAATAGAAATAGACGGCAATGGAAATATAACCTTTCCTGATGTTGATGGGGATGGTATTCCAGATTATTTAGATTCTGACAGTTAAAAAAAAATAATAAAAGATAACAAAAAGCCCGATTCCTTTACGAATCGGGCTTTTTTATAATTAATTACTTTATAGATTATTTGCGGGCAATAACCTTTTTTACAGCATTTACAATTGCCGAAGCATTCAAGCCGTATTTATCCATCAATTGCTCGGGAGTTCCGGATTCCCCAAAAGTATCCTGCGTTGCAACAAATTCTTGCGGAGCGGGATGGTGCGTAGCTAATACACGCGCCACACTTTCGCCCAAACCACCTAAGAAGTTGTGTTCTTCGGCAGTTATTACACAGCCTGTTTTTTTCACGCTTTTCAGAATTGCTTCGTCGTCCAAAGGCTTTATAGTGTGTATGTTAATTACATCGGCAGTAATTCCGTTTTCGTTTAAAGTTTCCGCAGCTTGCAAAGCTTCCCAAACCAAATGGCCGGTGGCAATAATAGTTACATCAATTCCTTCCTGCAATTGAACCGCCTTTCCTATTTGAAAATTCTGGTCTGCAGGAGTGAAGTTTGCAACCTTCGGTCTTCCAAAACGCAAATAAACAGGGCCTTCAAAATCTGCAATTGCAATTGTTGCAGCTTTTGTTTGGTTATAATCGCAGGTATTGATTACCGTCATTCCCGGAAGCATCTTCATCAATCCGATATCTTCCAAAATTTGGTGCGTAGCGCCATCTTCACCCAAAGTAATCCCAGCGTGTGAAGCGCATATTTTTACGTTTTTTCCGCTGTAAGCAACACTTTGACGAATTTGGTCATAAACCCTTCCCGTAGAAAAATTCGCGAAAGTTCCGGTGAAGGGAATCTTCCCGCCAATGGTCATTCCCGCAGCAATGCCTATCATATTTGCTTCGGCTATACCCACTTGAAAGAAGCGCTCTGGATGGTTATCCTTAAACTCGTCCATTTTAAGCGAACCCGTAAGATCTGCACAAAGTGCAACGACATCTTTGTTTTTCTTTCCAAGTTCCGTGAGCCCGTCCCCGAAACCTGAACGTGTATCTTTTTTGCCTGTATCTGTATATTTTTTCATAAGCCTCCCCAACCCCTCCAAAGGAGGAGCTTATAATGGGTTGTATTTAAATTTTTAGTTTCATTTAGAGTTTTAAGTTCCCCTCCCTTCGGGAGGGGTTAGGGGTGGGCCTAATAATCTCCCAAGGTTACAGGGTTTTGTGAAAGCGCCGTTTCCAACTGCTGGTCATTTGGTGCTTTTCCGTGCCAATCGTGGGTATGCATCATAAAATCAACGCCATTGCCCATTACGGTATGTAGCAAAACACAAACGGGTTTTCCATTGCCTGTTTTTTCTTTCGCTTTTTTCATTCCCGAAACGATAGCTTTTAGGTCATTTCCTTTTTCAATATCCATCACATCCCAACCGAAAGCTTTAAATTTTGCTTTCAAATTTCCGAGGGGAAGTACATTTTTAGTAGCTCCGTCAATCTGCTGGCCGTTTAAATCAACGGTTACAATCAGGTTGTCCACATTATTTCCCGCAGCATACATGATTGCTTCCCAATTTTGACCTTCCTGTAATTCGCCATCGCCACAAAGTGTGTAGATTAAATGTTTGTCTTTGTTGAGCTTTTTAGTGAGTGCGGCCCCAATAGAAGCAGAAATGCCCTGACCCAAGGAGCCCGAGGCAATCCGAACACCCGGTAAACCTTCGTGCGTTGTTGGATGGCCCTGTAAACGCGAATTTAAAAGACGGAAGGTGTTCAGTTCTTCCACGGGGAAATAGCCCGCCCGTGCCAAAACACTGTAGAAAACAGGTGAAATATGTCCGTTTGAAAGGAAGAAGAGATCTTCACCAATGCCGTTCAGTGTGAAATTTTCATTGCGTTCCATCAATTCGTTGTAGAGTGCCACGAAAAATTCAGTACACCCAAGTGAGCCGCCGGGATGCCCAGAATTCACTTTGTGTACCTGCCTTAAAATATCTCTTCGGACCTGAACCACCAAATCCTCAAGTGCTTTGTAATCTGCCATAATGTGTTTTAATTTTCAGTGTCAAAAGTACGGTATTCGGCAGGCTGTTCAAAGAGTAAACAAATGGTTTTATTAACGATTTGAGGGTTTTGTTAACATGCTGCTCAATTCTGAATTCATAATTCCCAATTCAGAATTATAAAGTTATCTTTGCCACCTCAATAAAAATTGCTGAATGCACTTTAAATTAGAAGCTACAGATTTACAAAGCAGCGCCCGCGCTGGAACCATAACCACAGATCACGGAGTGATTGAAACTCCTATCTTTATGCCCGTGGGCACGGTTGGCACCGTAAAGGGTGTGCATCAGCGTGAATTAAGGGAAGATATAAACCCAGACGTCATTCTTGGAAATACCTATCATTTGTATTTAAGGCCACAAATGCCTGTTCTAGAAAAAGCTGGCGGACTTCATAAATTTATGAATTGGGATCGAAATATTTTAACGGATAGTGGTGGCTACCAAGTATATTCGCTTTCAGCAAATAGAAAAATCAAGGAGGAAGGGGTAAAATTCAAGAGCCATATTGACGGGAGTTATCACGTTTTTACGCCTGAAAACGTAATGGAAATACAACGCACCATAGGTGCCGATATCATTATGGCTTTTGATGAATGTGCGCCATACCCTTGCGATTTTAACTATGCAAAACGTTCTATGCACATGACACATCGATGGCTGGACCGCTGTATAAAACATTTGAAAAAAACACCCTTAAAGTATGATTATGGACAGACTTTTTTTCCAATAGTGCAAGGAAGTACTTATAAAGATTTAAGAAAGCAATCTGCTGAATATATTGCTTCGGTTGGAGCTGAAGGCAACGCCATTGGCGGACTTTCGGTTGGAGAACCCGCTGAGGAAATGTACGAAATGACAGCAATAGTAACTGAAGTTCTCCCAAAGGAAAAACCGCGTTATTTGATGGGCGTAGGAACACCGGTAAATATTTTGGAAAATATTGCGTTGGGAATAGATATGTTCGACTGCGTAATGCCAACACGAAACGGCAGGAATGGGATGCTTTTCACTTCCGAAGGAATTATCAATATAAAAAACAAAAAGTGGGAAGCAGATCTTTCTGTAATAGACCCGATGGGGATTACTTGGGTAGATACCGAATATAACAAAGCATATCTCCGCCATTTGTTTACCGTAAACGAAATGCTGGGAAGGCAAATAGCCACCATCCACAATCTGGGATTCTATTTATGGTTGGTTCGCGAGGCGAGAAAACATATATTAGCAGGTGATTTTGCCGAATGGAAAAACGGCATGGTAAAGAAACTGGATCAAAGACTATAACATGCTCCGCATTCTCGACAGGTACATATTAAAGAAATACTTAGGCACTTTTTCGCTCCTGTTATTGCTTTTTATACCTATTGGAATCACAGTCCATCTTGCTGAGAAGATTGATAAAATTCTGGAAAACGAAGTGCCGTTGATGGAGGTTCTTATCTATTTGTACAACTTCACCATTTACTTTGCCAATCTGCTTTTTCCGCTGTTCCTTTTTCTTTCTGTAATTTGGTTTACCTCAAAATTAGCTAACAATACGGAGGTTATTGCGTTTTTGAGCAGTGGCGTTTCTTATTATCGTTTTCTTCGACCATACATAATTGGCGCTACCATAGTCTGCATAGCGGCGCTTGTTTTTAGTATGTACTTGGCGCCTAAGGCCAGCAAGGGTTTTAATGAATTTTCCTATAATTATTTAAAAAAAGGAAAACAAGATAGGGACCAAAGCAACGTCTATACACAGATAAATGACAACGATTATATTTACGTTAGCTATTTCAACGTAACCGATAAAATAGGAAGCAACTTTACTTTGGAACATTTTGAAGGCAATAAAATGACCTATAAAATTTCCGCAGCGCAGATAAAATATAACGAAGCTGATAGCACATATTCATTGTTTCATTATAACAAAAGAAAAATAGGGGAATTTGATGATGTTTTGGAAAGCAAGCCAAAGCTCGATACCGTTTTTTCTTTTGACCTTGAAGATTTAACGCCGGTAACCTACATTGCTGAAACACTGAATTTTACAGAGCTGAACGATTTCATTAAAAAGGAAAAGGCACGCGGTTCTTCTTATATAAACAGATATGAAGTAGTTCGGTACAAACGGTGGAGTTTGCCGGTTTCTGCATATATTTTAACCATAATTGCCGTAGCCGTTTCCTCTGTAAAAAGGCGTGGCGGTATGGGGCTGAACCTAGCCATTGGTATTGGTATCGGGATGGTTTTTGTTTTCTTCGACAAAATTTTTGGCACTATGGCAGAGCAAAGTGATTTTTCTCCTTTCGTAGCCACTTGGTTTCCGAACTTTGTTTTCGGAATATTGGCAATCTATCTTTTAAGAAATGCGAAACGATAAGCTCCTCAATTATCTGCACCTACATTTTATAGTATTTATCTGGGGTTTCACCGCTGTTCTGGGCGCTTTGATTTCGTTGGAAGCCATTCCATTGGTTTGGTACAGAATGTTGCTGGCTGCAGGTTTTGTCTTTCTCTTTTTGCTTTTCAAAAAAGAAAATTTAAGGTTTTCGATGAAAACATTGGGCAAATTTTGCTTCGCCGGTATTCTTATTGCCGTGCATTGGCTCACTTTCTTTGGCGCGATCAAAGCCTCGAATGTTTCGGTAACGCTTGCAGTGCTCTCAACGGGAGCTTTTTTTGCATCATTGTTGGAACCGCTTCTCTACGGAAGAAAAATAATTTTATACGAAGTATTGTTCGGACTTATTGTAGTAGTGGGACTTTACATAATTTTCGACGTGGAAGCTTCCTATACCTTAGGCATTATTTTGGCGCTTATTTCAGCATTTTTGAGTGCGCTTTTTTCTGTAATCAATGGCAAATTTGTGTTGGAGCATAAAGCTTCGGCAATTTCATTTTATGAATTGCTATTTGGTGTTATTGGAATCAGTATTTATCTCGCATTCGCAGGAAAATTCACTACGGAATTTTTCACCGTTTCAGCCCACGACTGGGTTTATTTAATAATTCTCGCGTCGGCCTGTACCGCATATGCTTTCATAGCGTCCATTCATGTTATGAAATGGATAAGTCCCTACACTGTTATGCTTACCATAAATATGGAACCTGTGTATGGTATTATTTTGGCGCTAATCGTTTTGGGAGATTCTGAAAATATGAGTCCACAGTTTTATTACGGCGCGGCTATTATATTGTTAACGGTAATTGCCAACGGAATCATTAAAATTACCCAAGAAAGAAAACGAAGAAGATTGCATAACACCTAAAACAAAATTTTATCTTTGTACACCAACCTTTACAAAAAGAAGGAAAAAATTATGGAATATCTTGATTTTGAACTCCCTATAAAAGAATTGCAGGAACAATACGAGAAAGCATGTCTAATTGGCGAAGAAAGCGATGTAGATGTGACCAATACCTGTAAACAGATTGAAAAAAAGCTAAAAGAAACCAAAAAGGAAATTTATAAAAACCTTACGCCTTGGCAGCGCGTGCAGCTTTCACGGCACCCAGACCGTCCGTACACAATGGATTATATTAAAGCCATCTGTGGCGATTCCTTTTTGGAACTTCACGGCGACCGAAGTTTTAAGGACGATAAGGCGATGGTCGGGGGCCTTGGAAAAATCGGCGATCAGAGTTATATGTTCGTGGGCCAGCAAAAAGGTTATAATACAAAAACCCGGCAATTCAGAAATTTTGGAATGGCAAACCCTGAAGGTTACAGAAAAGCTTTGCGATTAATGAAATCTGCTGAAAAATTTAATGTGCCCGTAGTTTGTTTTGTGGATACTCCCGGAGCTTTCCCCGGTTTGGAGGCAGAAGAAAGGGGACAAGGGGAAGCCATTGCCCGTAACATTTTGGAAATGACACGCTTAAAAGTACCTATTATTGTTGTGATCATTGGAGAGGGAGCAAGTGGAGGCGCTTTGGGAATAGGTGTTGGTGACAAAGTGTTGATGCTCGAAAACACTTGGTACTCCGTAATCTCCCCCGAAAGCTGTTCTTCTATTTTATGGAGAAGTTGGGAATTTAAAGAACAGGCCGCCGAGGCCTTAAAGCTTACAGCAACAGACATGAAAAAACTTAAGCTCATTGATGAAATTGTAAAGGAACCAATAGGTGGTGCCCATAGCGACCGTGAGAAAACTTTTACAACGGTGGCAAGCACCATTGAAAAGTCATATGCTACCTTAAAAATGTTATCCCCAACCGATTTGGTTAAAAAACGGATGGAAAAATATTTGGAAATGGGCGAGTTTAAAAGTTAAAACTAACAATAGCTTATCTTACCGTAAATCCGATGCGAAAGCCTCGGATTTTTTTACGGGTTATCAACAATATTTCGCAGTTTTCAACAATTCAATTGTTGAAGAATGGTTAATATAGTAAGACAAAAAACAATACATTTCTCTTAACATTTTCTTTACATTCGCTTCATGGAAAAAATCAAACCTCAAACCAGTTTTTCAACCCGCTCTTCGCAGGTCATATCGCTTGAAAAGGGCAAAATACCGCCACAAGCTATTGATTTAGAAGAAGTTGTGCTCGGAGCTTTGATGATTGACAAAAAAGGGGTTGATGAAGTAATAGATATTCTACACCCCGAAGTTTTCTATAAACAAGCACACCAACACATCTTTGAAGCTATTCACGATCTGTTTGAAGATAGCCAGCCTGTAGACTTATTAACCGTTTCAACACAACTTAAGAAGCAGGGCAAAATCGAACTCGTTGGCGGAGAGTTTTATTTGATACAATTGACGCAAAAAGTGTCCTCTTCGGCACATATTGAATTCCATGCGCGCATTATTCTTCAAAAATATATTCAACGAAGTTTGATTAAAATTTCAAACGAAATTATTGAGGATTCCTATAATGAAGGAACCGACGTTTTTGATCTTCTGGATAATGCTGAGGCAAAATTATACGAAGTTACACAGGGTAATATTAAGCGGTCATCAGAAACTGCCCAGAATCTTGTAATTCAAGCGAAGAAACGAATCGAGGAAATAGCCAATAAAGAAGGACTTTCCGGAGTTCCTTCAGGTTTTACTAAGGTTGATAAATTAACTTCCGGCTGGCAGCCAAGTGATTTGATTATTATTGCCGCTCGTCCGGGTATGGGTAAAACAGCCTTGACGCTTTCCATGGCGCGGAATATCGCGGTGGAGCACAACATTCCCGTAGCGTTTTTCTCTTTGGAAATGTCTTCGGTACAGCTCATTACCCGTTTGATTTCTTCCGAAACACAATTGAGTTCCGAGAAATTACGTACCGGAAACCTTGAAAAACATGAGTGGGAACAACTGAATGTAAAGGTAAAAGGGCTTGAAAAAGCGCCTCTTTTTATAGATGATACACCTTCGCTTTCCATTTTTGATTTACGCGCCAAAGCGAGAAGGCTTTCATCCCAACACGGCATCAAACTTATAATTGTGGATTATCTACAATTGATGACCGCCGGTGGAAGCCAAAAAGGAGGGAACCGAGAGCAGGAAATATCTACCATTTCCCGAAACCTAAAAGCATTGGCAAAGGAATTAAACATTCCAGTAATTGCACTTTCGCAGCTTTCACGTGCCGTTGAAACCCGTGGGGGAAGCAAGCGCCCTTTACTTTCCGACCTGCGTGAATCTGGTGCGATTGAGCAGGATGCAGATATCGTTTCCTTCATTTACCGTCCCGAATATTACAAGATTGATGAGTGGGACGATGAAGAGCACACCCCAACGGCAGGACAGGCGGAGTTTATTGTTGCTAAGCACCGTAACGGTGGTCTGGATGAAATCCGTTTGAAGTTTATCGGCCATCTCGGTAAATTTGAAAGTCTTGCAGATTACGAAATGCCAACGGAAATCCATTCCCGAATGAACGATGCAGCAAATGACGATACTTTCAAAACGAAGAATCTGCCTTCGCCCAACGAAGCCTTCGGAAGTTCAATGAACGATGATTTTTCTATTGAGGAGGATAATGACGTGCCTTTTTAATACTCCATAGATACTTTGGCTTAAAAATTGTCGTTATCTTCGCACGATGCAACGTTTCATTTTTCTAATATTTATATTGCTTTTTTCTTTAAAAGCTTCAGCTTCATACATCCTTATTCCAATGGATGCCGATAGCCAAAAAGAACATCTAAAAGCTTACGGAATTACCTATTGGGTATTGGAAAAACAACAAAAAGTAAAGTGGTTGCTGAACTATCGCGGTGGTTCTTTTTTGATGCCAGATTCCCCTGAAATTCAGAAGGAATGCCAGATTCGCGGAGTTTCTTTTGAAGTGATTTCCGATAGCAAAACCGAACAAATTCTTACCGACATAAGTAGTCCTTCAAAAAATATGGATGCCGTGGTTCTTGAAAAAGCTCCAAAAATCGCAGTCTATTCCCCAAAAGGAAACCTTCCGTGGGACGATGCCGTGACTATGGTTTTAACGTATGCCGAAATTCCATATACCGTAATTTATGACGAGGAGGTAATGGCCGACCAACTTATTCTTTACGATTGGCTTCACTTGCACCATGAAGATTTTACGGGGCAATACGGCAAGTTTTATCGCGCCTATCGTTCGGCACCATGGTATATTGAAGAAAAGGCTAAAGCCGAAGCGCTTGCTGCAAAAATGGGTTACAATAAAGTTTCTGAAGCAAAATTGGATGTTGCCAAAAAAATCCGTGATTATGTTATAGGGGGGGGGTTTATGTTTGCAATGTGTAGCGCTACTGATAGTTTTGACATTGCTCTTTCCGCCGAAGGGGTTGATATTTGTGAACCCATGTTTGATGGTGATCCAAGCGATCCGGGTTACCAAAGTAAAATAGATTACAATAAAACTTTTGCTTTTAAGGATTTTATTCTGGAACGTAGTCCGATGGTCTATGAATTTTCCAGTATTGATATGACCGAAAAACGTAGAATTGCTAAGGAAAGTGATTATTTTACATTAATGGATTATTCCGCAAAGTGGGACCCAATCCCGACGATGCTTAACCAAAATCATACTGCTTTGGTAAAAGGATTTATGGGGCAAACAACTTCTTTTGACCCTGATGAAATTAAAAGTAATGTTTTAATTATGGGCGAAAACAAAAGCAATGGCGAAGCACGATACATTCACGGAATAAAAGGAAAGGGTTTCTTTACTTTTTACGGTGGTCACGACCCCGAGGATTATCAGCATAGAGTAGGGGATGCAAAAACGGAATTGGCATTACACCCAAATTCCCCGGGCTACAGACTAATTTTGAATAATGTTTTATTCCCAGCGGCAAAAAAGAAAAAGCAGAAAACCTAAATCTTACAAAGTCCTCAAACCTATTCCCTAGAAAGACTTTCGTAATAATCCTTTGGCGGTAAAACTGTAATTTCCACCCTTCTGTTTTGATGTTTGTTTTCTTCAGTATCGTTCGGAAAACGAGGTTTGCTTTCGCCATACGGTTTTATCTCGAATTCATATAACGAGTCTTCCCCAAAAATTTCAATTAATCTATTTTTTACTGAAATACATCTATTTTCAGAAAGCAACATATTTGAATTATCGTCACCATCACTATCGGTGTGGCCTTCCACCAATATGGTTGCCTTATCTACTTGACGAATGGATTCTGCCAGAGAATCGAGACTTTGTTTTGCGTTTTCCTTTAATTCATATTTGGCAACATCAAAAAGAACATCTGCGTTAATTGTAAGTTTGATTACGCTATTTATAGCTCCAATGGCGTCTATATCTGCCCCGGCACTTTTGCTTTTGCAAAGGTCTTTTAAATCGGTAATCTTGAGAAAATAGAAAACGGTTTCGGTATCAATTCCTTCTTTGCTTAAATCTATGGAGGACTTTCCACCCGCAATTTTTCCGGCATATATCCAATCTGTGCCATTTTGTGAAATCTCGACTTTGGCGGGCTCTTTGGAAGGACCAACTTCGAAAAGATAAAGATCATCGCCCGGAAGATTCATAAAACCATTGTCTGTAAATTCTACGGTTAAACTTCCTCCACAGCCCAGTGAAATAAAGTTAGGCGTTTGGTAATTTTTATAGTTTGGTTCGTGAAGGCACTGTAAACTATCCCTATATTTCTGAATGGGTGGTGGCGTGCCAACCTTATATTCAATGAGTTTATCTGCAAAGGAAATTTTTCCCAAGGGAAGATAGATAGATTCGTACCTGTCAATTCTGTATAGTTTTCCAGTTCCTTTTTGGGCGAAAAGAAAACTTTCCGATGCAAAGAGCAAAATGAAAAGAAGAAGTCTGGAGCGAGGCATCGATCTATTTTTAACGAAGATAATGAAACTTATTCAGTTGAATTTTTTGCATAAAAAAACCGCCTCATTGCTGAAGCGGTCTTTAGGCGAAATAATATAGTTAATGTCTTATTTTACTTGTTTTACGATTGCGGCAAAAGCCTCTGGGTGGTTCATAGCCAAATCTGCCAAAACCTTACGGTTAAGTTCGATTCCACTGTTTTTTAAACTTCCCATAAACTGTGAATAAGACATTCCATGCTGTCTTGCGCCCGCGTTGATACGGGTGATCCAAAGGGATCTGAAATTTCTCTTTTTTGCACGACGGTCACGGTATGAATAAAGCATTGCTTTGTCCACAGCGTTTTTAGCAACCGTCCATACGTTTTTACGTCTTCCAAAGTAACCTTTGGCTTGTTTAAGAACCTTTTTTCTGCGGGCTCTCTTCGCAACTGAATTTACTGATCTTGGCATAATTTTAATTTTTTTGTAGCAGGCGGTCGATAATCAACACTTGTTTTAAAACTTCTTAAATCAACAATCGTTAATCTAAAATCGTTTTGGCACTACTCCAGGGTTTAAATACTTGTTTTAACCGGTTAGGCTTTTACTTCATTCGAAGCATTAGCTTAACATTAGGCTCGTCGGCCTTGTCCACCAACCCATCATGGGTCAATGCAAGTTTGCGTTTTTTGCTTTTCTTTGTTAAGATGTGGCTTTTAAACGCATGCTTTCTTTTAATCTTACCTGTACCTGTAAGCTTAAAACGCTTCTTGGCACTGGATTTTGTTTTTTGTTTCGGCATGTTTCCTACTTTTTATTTATTACTTCGCTTTATTGTGAACTTCAATTTCTTTTAAAAAATGAAGTATTATTTCTTTTTAGGGGCAATGAACATAATCATTCGCTTGCCTTCCAATTTTGGCATTTGCTCCACTTTTCCGAATTCCTCAAGATCCCGGGCAAGACGCAAAAGCAAAATTTCACCTTGGTCTTTGTAAATGATGGAACGTCCTTTAAAGAAAACATATGCTTTCAGTTTAGAACCTTCCTGCAAAAACTTTTCGCCGTGTTTCTTTTTGAACTCGTAATCGTGATCATCGGTATTTGGCCCGAACCTGATTTCCTTAATGGTAACTTTGGTTGCTTTGGCCTTAAGTGCCTTTTCACGCTTTTTTTGTTCGTAAACAAACTTTTTATAGTCTATTACTTTACAAACTGGCGGGTTTGCGTTTGGTGAAATTTCCACAAGATCGAGTTCTTGCTCTTCAGCAATTTCACGTGCTTTTTTTAAAGGATAAACTCCTATTTCAACATTGTCTCCCACAAGGCGAACTTCTTCAGCACGAATCTTTCCGTTGATTCTGTGTTGATCTTCCTTAATTATCCTTGCAGGTCCTCTACTTCTTTTTCTTCGTATTGCTATGGCTTACTAATTTTAGTTAAACATTAAATTCTTTCGATTCGTCTTTTACTGCTTGTTGAATCAATTCTGAAAAGGCTTTTGGCGTCATTGTGCCTAAATCACCTTCACCGTGTTTACGTACAGAAACCGTTCCATCTTTTTCTTCCTGCTCGCCAACAATCAACATATATGGGATTTTGTTCATTTCAGCCTCCCTAATTTTTTTGCCAATTGTCTCGTTTCTATTGTCTACAAGGGCGCGAATTTCGTCATTTTCAAGCAAATTTAAAACTTTTTGTGAGTATTTTTCATATTTTTCACTTAATGATAATATACTCACCTGTTCTGGCATCAACCAAAGGGGGAAATTCCCGCCAGTATGTTCCAATAAAATTGCTACAAAACGTTCCATACTTCCGAAGGGTGCTCGGTGGATCATTACCGGACGGTGGGTCTCGTTATCACTGCCTTTGTATTCCAACTCAAAACGTTCAGGAAGGTTATAATCTACTTGAATTGTACCTAACTGCCAACTTCTTCCAAGCGCGTCTTTTACCATAAAATCCAGTTTGGGACCATAGAAAGCAGCTTCGCCATATTCAACTTTATAATCCAGCCCTTTTGCTTCGGCTGCATTTATGATTGCTTTTTCGGCTTTTTCCCAATTTTCAAGACTTCCAATATACTTTTCGGGCTTTTCAGGGTCGCGTAAAGAAACTTGAGTATAAAAATTTTCGAAACCTAAAGAACCGAAAACATATAAAACCAAATCAATTACTTTTTTGAACTCATCGTCCAATTGATCTGGCGTACAAAATATGTGTGCATCATCTTGTGTAAAACCGCGAACACGTGTTAAACCGTGCAATTCGCCACTTTGTTCATAGCGATAAACTGTTCCGAATTCAGCAAAACGCTTCGGCAAATCCTTATAAGACCAAGGTTTGCTATTGTATATTTCACAATGATGTGGGCAGTTCATGGGTTTCAATAGAAACTCTTCACCCTCGTTTGGCGTTTTTATGGGTTGAAAGCTATCAGCGCCATATTTAGCATAATGTCCAGAAGTTACATAAAGTTCTTTTTGACCAATATGAGGAGTGACAACCATTTCATAACTAGCTTTTTTCTGAGCTTTCTTCAAAAAGTTTTCAAGTCTTTCGCGAAGCGCAGCACCTTTTGGCAACCAAAGTGGAAGTCCTTGCCCAACTTTTTGTGAAAATGTGAAAAGCTCAAGCTCCTTTCCAAGTTTTCTGTGATCGCGTTGTTTGGCTTGTTCCAGTAATTCAAGATATTCGGTTAAATCTTTCTGTTTCGGAAAACTGATTCCGTAGATACGCGTAAGCTGTTTATTCTTTTCATCACCGCGCCAATATGCTCCGGCAATACTCATCAACTTTACAGCTTTTACGATTCCTGTATTTGGAATGTGGCCACCGCGACACAGATCAGTAAACGTATCGTGGTCGCAGAAAGTAATTGTTCCGTCTTCCAGGTTTTCAATCAATTCAACTTTATACTCATTGCCTTGCTTTTTATAATAATCCAAAGCATCAGCTTTTGAAGATTCACGTAATGAAAATTCGTGTTTTCCTCGAGCTATCTCAAGCATTTTATCCTCAACTTCTTTTAGATCTTTTTCCGAAATGGTTTTATCGCCAAAATCCACATCGTAATAAAACCCATTTTCAATAGCTGGGCCAATGGTTAATTTAATTCCAGGATACAATTGCTCCAATGCTTGCGCGAGTATATGTGCGGAAGAATGCCAAAACGCTTTTTTTCCCTCGTCGTTATTCCATGTATATAGTACCAATCTTCCATCCTCAGTTAATGGGGTGGTAGATTCAATCGTTACATCATTAAAGGATGCCGAAATCACGTTTCGCGCAAATCCTTCGCTAATACTTTTGGCTACGTCCATAGGCGTAACTCCTGCATCAAAATGCTTTACACTTCCATCTGGTAGGGTAATGGCTATCATATACTGAAAAATTTTAGGGTGCAAAGATACTATTAGTTTCGGCGGTTTGCAATATACTGTTTATCGATTATTGAGATTTTTTGAGCGTTCCCATTAATCGTTTTGCGGTTATCGGCCAGGCTTTCACTACTCGCTTCCATATGCGCTAAAATAGCTTATTGCGAGAGCTCAAACATACCGTTCAATCCTTAACGCGGCCACATCATCATAAATAGTATATATATTAAGGTAAAGAGAGGGTGTGAATTTATTTTTCAAGCTAAGTTATCTCTTTTCAAACCCTTACTTAATGATTGAAAAAATAATTCAAAATAAATATCAATTAAGTTTGTGGGATTGAAAAAGCAATCTATATTTGCACCCGCTTAAAAGAACAAATAGAAACGTTCAGCAAAGCAAAAACAACGTTCTTAAAAATTTTTGAAATATTTTTTAAAAAGTATTGCAGGATTAAAAAAGAGTTGTACATTTGCACCCGCTAAAACAATGAGTGACTATAAAACACGATTTGAAAGCGAGCAAAAAAAGAAACATAAGTTCATTGAGATATTGAAATTGACAGCGTAGATTGGCTATCGAAAGGTAGTTGGTCAACAAAGAAAACTAAACTAAGTGAGAATCCCGAGATTTTTTTGAGAGTCGGGCTCTTTTGGTGTATGGTCGCAATATTATTGAAGATTATACGATGAAGAGTTTGATCC
>NZ_JCATIG010000010.1:0-71219 GCF_059693805.1 Aequorivita sp. CRS11 | reverse complement strand
AGAGCGGGGATTATCAATGTTGTCGAAGTCTAAAGCTTCACCGTATATAGTAACCTTACTCCGCTCTTTTGTTCTTTCTGATTAGAACTTAAAGTTAACTGATTTAGTAAAAATCAAACTTAAGACGCATATAGCTTATGGCGGGTGAACGGCTGTCAGCAAGGGTTTCGCTCCGTAGCCAGCTTTGGTTTCGGGGAACAGGAAAGTGCTTCGAAACCGCCACAAGCCATATGCAAACCGTTGCCATTAATTATGAAAAAAACTTTCGTCATACTTTTTATACTACTGATTTCAATAAAATCATTTGCTTGTAGTTGTGAGTGCACTGGAGATTGTTCATTTAGTAATATTTCAAAAGGTTCCGAATTTGTAGCGTTAGTCAAAGTAATTGAATATTCAGATTTTATTAATGAACAGATTGACGGCTATGACGGAAAAATGCCTTTGTCAATGACAGTAGAAGTTATTGAAAAATACATCGGTTCGGAGAAACGAAAAACAATAAAAATTTGGGGAGATAACGGAATGTTATGCCGACCATATATTGCGAACTTTGAAGTCGGAAAATATTATTTAATTGCACCTTCTAAAATAGATGAAACTTCTGATAATGGAATAAAAGGCGATTATGACTTTTTTAGTTGCTTTACCGACTATTTAACTGTAGATTTTAAAAAACAAATAGCATACGGAGAATACTCAAAAAAAGAAAATCAAATAGCACTAAAAGATTTTGAGAAAGAAATTAAAAGTTTAAAATTTAAAAAAACAGAATGGTTTACCAATAATGAAAACACAAACTTTTTCAAAGCCGATTCAATTACTATTTATAAAATTCTGAATAAAAACGATGATTTTGTTAAATTGGGCAATAATCGTATAAAAATTGAACAAAACGAGAATAAAGATTATACAAATTTAGAGTTTAAAAGAAATGGAAAGCTCGTAATTACGGACACCAATATTGAAAATTGGACAGAGACAGTACATTTAGGAAAATGGAAATGGCAATTTGATAATGAAAAGGGCATATTGAGTTTTTATTTAGATAAAAAGTTATATACATCATTTATCGTGATTTCTCACGAAAGAGATTCTATGATTTGGAATACAGATGACAAAGTGCAATTTTACGTTCTGAAATTGAAAAGAATGAAAAAATAACTAATGGCAACACCGTGTCCTATAGTTCATTGCTTCTGACTTTCCTCTCGGAAAGTCCTCGCAAATTTGCTATCTTCGGTTTACGGCGGAAAATCCTCGCGGATTTTCACGCAACGAAACCATAGCCAAACACGTTCTACGCAATTTGACCAAACCAACAAACTGAATGAAATTAAAATGTCTTTGGTGTCTTAACGAAGAACCGAAAGTTACCTTTGAGAAAAGAGCTCATACTATTCCTAAATCATTAGGAGGGCAGAATTACAACAAAAATGTTTGTGATGAATGCAATTCATATTTTGGAAATAAGCAGGAAGTAAACTATTCGATTGAAGAAGCGTTAAAGGAAACTTTTAACATAACCCGTAGACGATTATTGATGGATAAAACCCCTAAACGTCAAGTTGGGAAATTTAAATCAAGATTTTTTGATATTAAAGAGCGAAATGGCAAGCCAAGGTTAGTAATAAAACCATCTTTCCGACTGAATTCAACATTCCAAAGAGAATTAAGTTATTATTTCAAACGTGGACTCTACAAAATGTATTTGGAGGAACTAAATAGGCAAACCAATAAAGGGTTTGAACCGAAATATGATGTTATTAGAAATTTTGCAAGATATGGAAAAGGAACTGCTACTGTCTTGTATTTTAATCGAGTAATTGGAATAATGTTGATGTTTAAGAGAGAAGCAGAAACACCAATTTTATATTTTGATAGAATGAAATATTTATACTCAAATGAACAGTTTGTAGAAATTGAATTTCTTGGACACGTATTCGGATTTCCGATAACACTATTCTCGAAATCAGATTTTGACAATTATATTGAAAAATCATTAAAAGAAAAACAAGGTCATTTTACAGAAGCAAAAATAATAGACAAATTAACTGATGTGGATTTAGCATTGCGAATAATGAATAGCTGAATAAAAGCTGCGTAGAACACCGTGTCCTATAGTTCATTGCTTCTGACTTTGCCTACGGCCAGTTCGCACTTCGTGCTCGTGTCCTATCGGAAAGTCCTCGCAAATTTGCTATCTTCGGTTTTGCTGGCGCCAGTTCGCTTTTCGCTCTTCGCTTTTCGCTTTTCGCTAAAATGTAACAAAACGCTAACCCATTCGTCATACAATCAACAACCATCCAAAAACAATTCTGTGGAAAATATTCTCACAATAAACAATCTTACCAAGAAATTTGGCTCGCTAACTGCTGTGGACAATCTTTCCTTTTCTATTGAAAAAGGCAATGTTTACGGCATCCTCGGCCCAAACGGCAGTGGTAAAAGTACCACACTGGGCATCGTGCTTAATGTGGTAAACAAAACCGCTGGCGACTTTAAATGGTTTGATGGCAACATAGATACACACAACGCTTTAAAGAAAGTAGGCGCCATCATTGAACGCCCCAACTTTTACCCGTATATGACTGCCGTGCAAAACCTGCAACTGGTGTGTAAAATAAAGGAAGTTTCGGAAGAAAAGATTTCTGAAAAACTAGAGCTTGTAGGACTTTTGGACAGAAAGGACAGCAAGTTCAGTACTTTTTCCTTAGGGATGAAACAACGCTTGGCAATCGCTTCGGCACTGCTAAACGACCCCGAAATACTGATTCTCGATGAGCCTACTAACGGTTTAGACCCACAGGGAATACACCAAATTCGTGAAATCATAAAAGTAATCGCCTCAAAGGGAACTACAATTTTATTGGCTTCGCATTTATTGGATGAAGTGGAAAAAGTTTGTACGCATGTGGTTATTCTTCGGAAAGGCGTAAGTCTCTATTCCGGCAGTGTGGACGGGATGAATGCCAGTCACGGTTTCTTGACGATGCAGAGCAATACTATGGAAGCGCTTCAAAATGCTTTGGAAGGAAATTCGGCCTTTGGAACAGTGAAACGCGAAGGCGATTTTATTATCGCTTATCTCAACGCCCCGATGGATGCTTCGGAAGTAAACAGACTTCTTTTTGAAAAAGGCATCACCCTTAGCCACCTTGTGAAACGCAAGGAAAGCCTTGAAGAACAATTCCTCGAACTTACCAAACAAAACTAACCGCAATGCTACGATTATTAAATATAGAACTTCAAAAACTGCGCTATAACCGTTCGGCAAAGGTTATTTCCATAATTTATTTTGTGCTAATCACTTTTATCGCCCTAATTGCGTCCATTGAGTTTAACTTTGGTGATTTTCACTTTCGGGTTGCCGATCAGGGAATTTTCAACTTTCCGTATATCTGGCATTTCAATACCTATGTGGCAGCAATTTTGAAATTGTTTTTGGCAATAGTGATTGTTTCCATGATGAGCAATGAATACAGTTATAGAACTTTAAAACAAAACCTTATTGACGGCCTTAGCAAAAAGGAATTTGTACTTTCAAAGTTTTTGACCGTCTTGCTTTTCTCAGTGATATCAACGGTTTTTATTTTTGGTGTCTCGTTGATTTTGGGGCTTTTCTTTTCAGATTACAATGAAATAGGAATCATTTTCAGCGATATGGAATACATAGGCGCCTATTTTATAAAATTGGTAGCCTTTTTCTCTTTCTGTCTATTCCTTGGGGTTTTGGTGAAACGTTCCGCCTTCGCACTTGGCTTTCTGATTGTATGGCAAATTGTAGAATGGTTATGTTATGGTTTGATGAAATGGCAGTTTTTTAAAGACACGGAAATTGCTGACAATGTTGCGCAATTTTTTCCGCTGAATGCTATGGCAAACCTCATCAAAGAACCGATGAGCCGTTTGGGCGCCATACAGTCCGCAGCCAATCAATTGGGTGAAAATTTCACAAAAGACTATCAGGTTACTTGGCTCAATGTGTTGATTGTTCTTATTTGGACCTCCCTTTTTATTTATTGGTCTTACGCCATTCTAAAGAAAAGAGATCTTTAGTGAGTTGATATGTTTATGGAGTTATGACTTCATTTTTTCCTATATTTAACGGACAATCCATAAAACTCATTTTTGAAGTATATTTTTTCCATAATCTGCTTATTTTTCTTCACTGGAGTTTTTTCTCAGGATATTTCGCTCTTTACGCAATTCAATGGTCAATATGACTATACTGCCTTCGGCAATACATTAAATGTTGAAGAAAATGGTCAAGGCGGACAATGCTTCATTCTTACCAGCAGCAGTGCCAACTTTCAATTACAACCCAATCAAGAGGTAGTTGCTGCCTATTTATATTGGGCAGGTTCTGGCCCAGGGGATTTCAGTGTTACTTTCAACCAAGTTCCAATCACTGCGGAACGTACCTTCAATGAAACTTATAACAGCGGCGGACAGGATTATATTTATTTTTCAGCCTTTGCAGATGTTACCCAGCAAATTCAAACCACAGGAAATGGCCTTTATACACTTTCCGATTTAGACCTTACCCTTGTAATTCCCGCATATTGTAGTCCGCCAGGCTCGGGCACCAACTTTGGCGGTTGGGCGGTGACGGTGGTTTATGAGGACGCAACCCTTCCCAATAATCAAGTAAATATTTTTGATGGTTTGGAAAGTGTATCGCGGGTTGACCAAACTTTGGATATAACCTTGAACAATTTGATGGTTTTAGATACCGAAGGTGCTAAAATCGGTTTTCTGGCTTGGGAAGGCGATCGCGGGCTTGCGGTTAACGAAACCCTTCGCATAAATGGAAACATTCTCAGCAATCTGCCGCTAAATCCTCCCGACAATGCCTTTAATGGCACCAACAGTTTTACGGGCAGCGATGTGCTTTATAATATGGATATTGACGTGTATCCTATTTCAAACTTTATAAATCCGGGCGATACCTCAGCAAGCATTCAGCTTACAAGCGGACAGGATTTTGTAATGGTGAATAATATTATTACGGTTTTAAATACCGAACTTCCCGATGCCACTATTTCTATTGACAATATTATTGGTGGGACAGAGTGTGGCGATCGGGAACTTACAATAGATTACACAGTTTACAACCTCAACAGTACCGATGTTTTGCCTGCCGAAACGCCTATTGCTTTTTATGTAGATGAAACCTTGGTGGCGCAAAGTGCTACCGTGGCAGTAATTCCCATTGACGGACAGGAAAGTGGAACCGTAACTTTTACTGTTCCAAACAATATTGAAGCAGATTTTATTTTGAAAGCTGTTGTGGATGATCCCGGAAACGGAACCGGGATTGTGCAAGAAACTAATGAAGAAAACAACGAAGACGAGGCGCCAATTCATCTGCTTGTAAATCCTATAATCACAGGACTTCAAAACTTGGAAACCTGTGATGTTATAGGCGAGGAATTTTTTGATTTAACGGAAGCCACTTCACAAATAGACCCGATTTATGAACTGAGTTTTCACTTTTCGGAAGCGGATGCACAAAACAACGAAAACCCAATTACAGATCCCGAAAACTTTCAGAATACCGAAAACCCCCAGACTATCTACATTCGCGTTTCAAACCCTGATTGTTTTTTAATTGATAGTTTTACGGTAGAAGTTATCCCTTGCCCATTGCCCGATGCCACGATTGAACTTCCTGAAATTTCCGCCTGTCGCGATAGGGAGTTACTACTTCCATTTACGGTTTATAATTTGGAAGCCACGGCACCTTTACCAGCCAATACATCCATAGCGTTTTATACTGACGGTGTTTTATTGGCACTTTCACAAACACAGCAAAACATTCCAATTGGCGGCAGTGAAAATGGTGAAATTGAACTCCTTTTGCCTGATAGTTTGCCAAATACTTTTACCATCACAACTGTAGTAGATGATGACGGTAACGGTAACGGTGCCGTAGAAGAACTTCGGGAGGATAACAACAGTTTTACGCAGACCATTACGTTTGAAAGCATCCCTCCCATTCCGAATTTGCCTGACCTTTTGGAATGCGACGAAGGTTTTGATACGGCAGTTTTCAACTTAACGCAACAGGATGATTTTATAAGCACGGGGCCGGATGATGTGGTACAGTATTTTACCACTATGGAAAATGCTTTGGAAAATACCAATCCCATTAGCAACCCCTCACAATATCAAAACGGCACTGATCCACAGACAATTTATGTACGGTTGGAAAACGAAATCTGTTTTGCAACTGCTTCCTTTTTATTGACTACAGAAAACTGTGCTCCCTTTGTTCCACAAGGTTTCTCGCCCAATGGTGACGGCATCAATGATACTTTTGAAATCAGTAATCTGTTGAACATTTACGAAAATTTTGAACTGAACATATATTCCCGCGAGGGTAACCTAATACATACCGCACACAACGCCGATGGCTTTTGGGATGGAGTGGCAACAAAAGGGCTTCTGTTTACGGGAAGCATAGTTCCGGTTGGCACCTATTATTATGTTTTGGTTTTGAACGACCCCATATATCCCGAAGCTTTTATAGGGTGGGTTTATGTGAATTATTAAGCTATCTTCTTCGTCTCCGCAATTTCTTGCTATTGATTTTTTTCTGAAAGGCTCTGCTGTGCTTTAACATCAATCTGTGAGTTTCTTCATAGCTTTTACCATAAAGTTGGGCATATTCCGCGGCCATCACTTTTATCATGGTTTTAGAAAGCCATAATCTTCGGAAGTTGTGCATTCGTTTTTCAAAAGACATATTTTCAAAACGCATACGGTTTAAGTCAATTAGATAAAAATCATAGTTATCGTTACCATTATCCATTATAAGGGTATTTCCCGGAGAATGGTCTAAAAAATTAATACCGTTTTCGTGAAGCTTAAAAGTGAATTTGGTAAACTGCCTTAAAATTTCATTTCGTTTTTTAAACCGGGGATTATGTATTAATTCTCGAAAATCAAAATCATAGTTTACGTGCTCACTCACATAAAAACTTTCCTTGAGGCCTCCCGAAAAAATCTCAAAATATGCAACTGGAAAAGGCGTTTTTATTCCAAAGTCAATTAACTTAGACGCATATTCAAACGAGCGTTTTGCTTTGCTTTCCCGAAGATATTGATATACCAAAGATTGAAATGCATTCGGGGTCTTAAACTTCTTTATGTTTAATGAATTGCCTTCAATCTTCACCATTTTAATAACATTGCGCTCGCCCTTGGTCACGTATTCTCCCTTTTTGGAAAAATTGTGAAGCACATCCATTAGCTTTGTAGCTATCTGGGAATATTCTGGGTGAATGACAAAATTCTCTTGCATTTTTAAAAAAGATAAAACCAAAAAAGGTATTTTGCGAAGGTAATCCATATGAAGAAAATTCTCGTTATACAAAACAAAAGAATTGGCGATGTGCTCATCAGCTCTGTTATTGCCAATAATATTAAAAAAATCTTCCCGAAAAGTGAGGTAACTTATTTTGTGTATGACTATACAACGGGCGTTTTAGAGCAAAACCCAAATATTGACCGCGTAATTTCAGTAAAGGAAAAAGAGCTTAAAAAATTCCAGAAGCTTTTACAGACCATTGCAAAAATAAAAAAGGAGAAATACGATATTATTTTTGATCCGTATTCCAAATTCCAGAGCAGAATGATCTGTCTTTTCTCCGGTGCTGAATACCGAATTGGTTTGAAACGTGCGCACAAAGAATTAAAGCTTCCGTTTTATACGCACCCTATTAGTTTTTTGGAACATCGCTCAAAAAACTGCGGCAAAGCTATTGAGGATAGAATAAATATGATTGCTTCGGTTTTTGACTTAAAAGAACCCGAATACGCTCCAAAAATATTTTTAACTGAAGAGGAAACGAAATATTCCAAAGTCCATTCCCTTCAAAAACCAATAATAATGTTGGGCATTTTGGGCAGCACACCGCAAAAGTCCATGCCGTATGATTATATGGTTGAAATAATTGACTTTATAACTTCCTATTACAAGGGCACCATTCTATTTAATTATGCTCCGCACCAAAAAGAGGAAGCTCTCAAGGTTTATGAAATGTGCCAAAATAAAAGTCAAATCAATCTCGATATTTACGAAGACTCCATTCGCGGATTTATAAAACTGATGAACCAATGCGACCTTTTGGTTTCCAATGAAGGCGGCAGCGTTCACATTACCAAAGCACTTGAAAAACCCACATTTACTATTTATTCGCCTTATGTTAATAAAGAGCATTGGTGCAGTTTTGAGGATGGTGACAAACACGATTCCATACATTTACTTGAGGAAAAGCCCGATCTTTTCAGCAGTTTTACTTTGGAAGAAAGAAGACGCATTGAACAAGACCCACATTCTTTATACAAGCAGTTGACCCCCGAAATGATTTTCGAAAAATTAAAGCCATTTTTGGCACACCATCTTAATAACGGCCACCTATGAACCTATTGGACAAATTTCATAACTGGCGAAGAAAACAACGCTGGAACCGCCAGTACAAAAAAGGAAGATGGGAAAGCCTGCGCAGCGAAAAAGAAGCTATTCGCTACAATAAAATCATTGAATTTATAAAACGTTTTTCACCTAAAAACCCAAGTATTTTAGATATTGGCTGTGGCGATGGTTTACTTACCGAACGTATTAGCCCCGAAGACTATTCCTTCTTTTTAGGCTTGGATTTTTCAAACGAATCCATAAAAATAGCTTCCAAAAAGAAATTGCCAAAAGCTGAATTTCTTGCTGCCGATGCCGTAAAATTCCAACCAAAACAATCCTTTGATGTAATCGTTTTCAACGAAGCATTCTACTACATTCACGAAACGGAAAAGCAAAATGTTTTAGACAGAATGTTGAAGAGCCTCACAAAAGACGGAATTATTATAACCTCCATTTATCGGGAAGGTCACGGCTGCTGGGAATATTTTAAGGAAGATAAAAGGTTGAAAGAGCTTGATTTTACTACCGTAACTACCGATGAGGAGCTTCGCTATTGGAAAATTGGGGTTTATAAAAAGAATTGATACTCTTAAAATCCTATCAATTGGCAACTGTCGTTTCTTTTGAAACAATGCCGTAATCTGTCCAAACTCGCTTTTCCTTCTTTGTTATTCTTCGAATAGCCTTATTTTTAATAAACATTTCTTTCTTCACATACCCGCGCTCGTGATCCAAATGCAACGTAACAGTGCTATAGCGAATCTGTAGGGGCTTAATACCGTAATTCATCAGGCGCTCCCCCATTTCACGGTCCTCTCCACCATACTGCATACGCTCATCAAACCCGTTTACCGCAAGGATATCCTTTTTCCAACCCGATGCGTTGTTGCCATCCCAAGTAGCGCTTGTGGGAGTAAAAGTGTTCAAAATATCTTCCTTTAAACCGTAGGAAGTGAGTTTGTTTAGTTTAAAAGTTTTTTTCAGACCATGCTTCAAAAGCCATTTTGCATTGAAACAACGCTGCGTTTCAATATCATCTTTAGTGATCTGTTTTGAGATTTTCATCGAAAGCTTAAAATAACCTGCGGAAAGAAAGCAACCCGGACGGCTCAATCCCAAGTGTGTTGCAACCAAATCATTCCGCGGAATACAGTCGCCATCGGTAAAGATTAAATATTCTCCTTTGGAAATTTTTATAGCTTTATTTAGGATTTTTGTTTTTTGAAAGCCGTGATCTTCCTGCCAAACGTGAGTGATTTTCAGAGAAGAGTTTACTATAAAGGAATCGATTAAATTTTTTGTTTCTTCAGTAGAACCATCGTCGGCAATTATAATTTCAAAATTCTTTTCCAACTGCTGTTCAAAACCCCAAAGTGCTTTTTTAAGCCATTCCGGTTGGTTATACGTACTGACGATTACGGAAACAAATGGAGCAATATTATCATCTTTTACAATTCCAAAAGGCGTCCATTTCTTTTTTTTGCCTCTCGTCTGCTTTCGGATGGCCAAATTTTTATTGATCGAATCTTGATTCTTGTAGCCGCGCGGATGATCCAAATGTAACACCACAGCATTATAACGAATCTGCTTGCTTTTAATACCTTGATTTATCAACCTTTCACCCAGTTCACGATCCTGTCCGCCATACTGCATGCGTTCGTCAAAACCGTTTACGGCTAATATATCTTTTTTCCAACCAGAAGCATTGTGCCCATTCCAACTGGCGTTTGTGGGTGTAAATCTATTAAGAAGGTAGGCTTTAAAAGGTCCCGAATAAAGCTTATTGTTTTTGAAAGAAGATTGCAGTCCGTGCTTTTTCAGCCATGAAACATCAAAGCATTTTTCAGAATAAATATCTTCTTTGGTAATGTCTTTTGAAATATCCAAGGGCAGCATAAAATAACCTCCCGATAGAAAATAACCCTCTTCGCGAAATTTAACGTGCTGTTCCACAAAATCTTTCCGCGGAATACAGTCGCCATCGCTCATAATAATGTACTCTGTGCTACACTGAAGAATCGCCTTATTTAGTATCTGCGATTTTTGAAAACCTTTGTCTTCATGCCAAACGTGGATTATGGGGTAGAATACTTCGGCTTCCAATCTTTTTAGCAATTGCCGAGTCTCATCATTAGAGCCATCATCCGCAATTACAACCTCAAACTGCCTGTAAGTTTGATTGTTATAGCCATACAGCACCTTCTCCAGCCATTCACAGGAATTATAGGTACTGATAATTACAGAAGTATCATGTGCGGTCATATTGTGGCAAAGATAAAGCTATTTCTTTCGTAAATAAAAGGCAGCCTGATCACCACGCCCTTCCTTATTGAGTTGTTTTGCTTTTTGTCCATACTGGAAATTCTGGGTTTTTCGATGTAGTGAATTTGAAAATCCTTTCAATTTTGGCGCAGAAAGCGGAATGTCTTGACGGTATTTTTCACTTCCGCTAAACTGAAAATGAGTGGAATCATATTCAATTTTATACAAATCGAAATTGGTCTTTTCCGCAAGTAATTGCATACTTTTTTGGGAGTGAAGAAAAAAGTGCCGCGGAGCATCCAATTGCACCCAGTTAACGCCATAATGCTCCCATGCATATGAGGAAACGGTAGGAATACGGATTATGCACACACCTCCGGGAGAAAGAAGTTCGTAAACTTTTTGAAGATTTTCAAAAGGGTCTGGCAGATGTTCAAAGGCGTGATGATAGGTTATAATATCGAAGGTTCCTTTCATATCAAACACACTGCTTTTCTTTATGGTCAAGCCATTTTCATATTGAATTGTTTCCTTCAAATAAGGGTCACAGCCCATTACATTTTTAAAACCAACCTCCGCTAGCGGGTACAGAAAATTTCGGCCATTTCCGCAGCCTACGTCCAGAATGCTCGTTGCCTTTGTTACATCGAGCTCATTAAAAATTTCGTATTCCTTTTTCCCAATTAAATGCGCTAGCGTATTTTTATAAATGGTGCCACCAATTGCAGCATATTCGTACTGTTTCTTTTTTATGGCACCTTTTGTTCCTTCAAATTTCTTTCCATCATAAGTATCAAAACTGTAGTAATCCCCCGGATAATATTTAGACATATCTGAAGGAAATTCACTAATCTGCAAACAGCCGCATTTTGAACATTCAAAATATTCAAAGGTTTCCCGCAAACCATACATCATTTCCTTTGCTACGAAGGTTTTATTTTCTTTGGAATTGCCACAAATTCTGCAAGTGTTTGCCATAAAGCGAAAATAGTTTTAGACATCAAAGATAAAGTTATTTACCCAGTTGGCTTAGAAATTGAAAAGTCGTAATTTAGATAAAAAATACAAAAGCGATGATTACTAAAAGTTTTCTGAAAAAACAGATTGAAAATTTTCCTGATGAATTTACCATTGAGGAATTGATTGAGCGCTTCATTTTTATTGACAAGCTAGAAAAAAGAATAGAAAAATCTAAACAAAACGATACCATTAGTGAAGCAGAATTAGAAAACGAAATGCAGCAATGGTTCAAATAAAATGGCTAAATGATGCAAAAACCGATTTACGGGAAATTTATGAATATATTTCTGCGGACTCTAAATTATATGCTCGGCAACAGATAGAAAAATTAAAACGCACTACGGAAATAATCAAAACACATCCAAGCATTGGTAAACCTGTAGAAGAAATTGAGGATCCCAATATTCGAGAATTAGTGGAAGGGAATTACAGAATTATTTATCGGATTGTTAATTCCAAAAATTTTCACATTTTAATGGTTCATCACGGAGCCAGAGATCTTTTCCGAAGAATAAAAAGCTAAATATGCCAACCCTTTCAGTTATTATTCCAACTTTCAATGAAGAAGCATATATAGAGGATGCGCTGTTTTCCGTTGTGTTTGCTGATGAAATTATAGTTATTGACTCCTTCAGTACAGATGCAACCCCTGAAATTGCTAAGAAGTACGCTACAAAATTTCTACAACGAAAATTCGATAATTTTTCAAACCAAAAAAACTTTGCATTAAAAGAAGCAACTGGCGATTGGGTTTTATTTTTGGATGCCGATGAACGTGTAACCCACTCTATGGAAGCTGAAATAAAGGAAACGCTCCAAAACCCAAAGCACGGTGGGTACAAAATAAATTTTCCTCACTTTTATATGAACCGTTTTCTCTATCATCACAGTGATGACGTGCTTCGGCTTGTAAAACGCGATGGTGCGGAATATTCTGGCTCGGTTCACGAAAAACTTACTTGCAAAGGCAGCATTGGGAAGCTGAAAAACAAAATGCTGCATTTTACCTATAAAGGCCTAGATAATTATATTTCAAAAAAAGAATCGTATGCTTGGTTTCAAGCGCAGCAACTATTTGATAAAGGCAAAAAAGCTACGTGGTTCCACCTCTTTTTTAAACCTGCCTATCGGTTTTTCCGCTCCTTTATTTTAAAAGGAGGTTTCCGCGACGGCATGCCGGGAATGACTGTGGCAGCGGTAAATGCCTATGGGGTTTTTGAACGATATGTGAAGTTAATGTTGCTTCAAAAAGGGATGAAATAGCCAATCCCCCTAGCCCCCAAAGGGGGAATCTTACGTCTTTCTCCTCTCCGCCGCGGCGGAAGGTCGGGAGGGGACTAAAAAAACTTCCCAAACCGAATTTTCTGTCGAAATTTTAACATTGAAAATTCTCCCTTTACGTCGATTCGCTGAATTTCAAAAGGTTTTTTAAAGGGAAATGAATTTATTCTATTACCAATGCGAAGCCCGTATTCAATGCCGTTTTGAGAAAGTATTTTCTTAAAGATTTCATTCAGTTTTTTTTCCTTTGGAAATTTACCATAGGGATAGGCCAAAACAGGCGAAAAATTCAATTCATTTTCTGAAACCAATTCCAGGCAACGGCGGGTATCGGCTTCAATTTCGGCATTGGAAAGCTCGGTGTATTTTTTGTGGTAAAAGGAATGGAAACCGAGCTCCACAATTTTTGGGTCGAGGTTTTTCAATTGTTCCGCCGTCATTATTTTTAGGGAAGAAGTATTCCAAGTATCGGTTTTTCCCAAAAAATCTAAAGGCACGAAAAAGGTGGCTTTCAGTTTGTATTTCTTCAGCAACGGAAGCGCCAATTCCATTTGGCTCACATAGCCATCATCAAAAGTGATAATGATATTTTTGGTTTTTGGCAATGATTTCAGTTTTACCAATTCCTTAAAATGGTAGGTTTTATAGCCGTTTTCAGCCAAATGCTTAAACTGCTTTTCAAGGTTCTCGACCGAAATGGTCAATCCTTTCACCTTTTCAGCAGTAACGTGGTGGTACATTAAAATAGGAAGCTTCGCCATAACGGTTTTCAAATTTATACCTGTAAAATTATTACTTTTACGCAAACTACAAGCTGTTTTTGGAAAACCCTGTAAAAATCACCGCCCTTGCCATTACGCTCAATGAAGCCGCCAATATTGAAGGCTATTTAAAAAGCCTTTGGTTTGCGGATGAAATTGTGATTGTGGATTCCTTTAGCAGCGATGAAACGGTAGCGTTGGCTTCCAAAAACGAAAAAGTGACTGTTTACCAAAGGGCATTCGATAATTTTTCTGCGCAAAAGAATTTCGCTATTTCAAAGGCGAAAAACGATTGGGTTACATTTTTTGATTTGGATGAAGAAATTACGCCAGCACTCACCGATGAAATTTTAGAAAAATTTAAAAATCCAAAAGCCATTGCCTATTTTGTAAAACGCGATTTCTATTTTATGGGGAAACGCATTAAATACAGTGGTTTGCAGAATGATTGTATCATCCGATTTTTCAATAAAAACCATTGCCAATACAACGCAAACCTGGTCCACGAAACATTGGAAACCGACGGCAAAACCGAAAATTTAAAAAATAGCCTGCCGCACCACACCTATAAATCGTTTGATGATTACACCGCAAAAATGCACCAATACAGCACGCTGCAAGCACAAATGCTCTATAAAAAAGGAAAGAAGCCCAACTATTACCATTTTCTATTCCGCCCGTTTTACAGATTCTGGAACCAATTTATTTTCAGATTGGGTATTTTAGACGGGAAAGAAGGTTTTATCCTCGCCTATGTAAGTGCGTTTTCAGTATTTAAAAGATATGTAAACCTTTGGCTTTTGTACAGAAAGATTAATTAACAATCCGTAAATTGAAACAAGTTTTTTTAGAATCGCACAATTTAAAAAACCGTTATTCGGGCTTTGGCCAGTTTAACTATCATTTTATAAAAGCGTTGGCTACGTTTCCCCAAGACGATTTTGAAATTGTATTAAATGCGAAAAATATTTCAGAGCTTGAAGAGGAATTTGGCGATACTTTTAAATACCGAAAATACAATTCGCTAACCCGCCATAAACCCTTCCGAATAAAGAGAAAATACAATCTTTGGCATTGTTTAAATCAAAATATAAAGATTGAACCCTTCTTCAACATTCCGTATTTATTGACGGTTCACGACGTACATTTTGTAACGGAAGGCTCTGAGGAATTGCAGCAAAAACTGAAAAAACAATTCAACGAAAAATTGAAAAGAAGCAGCGCCATTGCTTATATTTCAGAATTTGCAAAACAGGACACCCACGCCCATTTTGATGTGCCGAACATTCCGGAATACGTAATTTACAACGGCAATACAATTACCGAAATCACACTTCCGAAGGATTACAAACCTTCGCTTTTGCCGCCAAAACCCTATCTTTTCTCGATTGGCGATTTCAGCGAACGCAAAAATTTTATGAGCCCGGTGGAAATGTTACGCTTTCTGCCCGATTATAATTTGGTCTTGGCGGGAAGCAACAGTTCAAGTTACGCCGAAAAGCTTACTGAAAAAGTAAAACAGTACGGTTTTGAAAACAGGGTATTTCAAACTGGGAAAATAGCCGATTTGGAAAAGCAATACTACCTTCAAAATTGCGAGGCCTTTGTTTTTCCTTCGTTACGGGAAGGTTTCGGAATTCCACCCATAGAAGCCATGCGTTTTGGGAAACCCGTATTTCTTTCAAACAACACTTCCCTACCCGAAATTGGTGGTGAGCATAGCTTTTTTTGGGATCACTACGAACCCGAATATATGGCGCAGGTGCTGAAAAATGGAATGGAAAAATTCAACAGTAAAAAGCAGTTTTATGAAGATTGGTACACTGCTCGCGCCCAAAGCTTCAACTGGAAAACCACTGCTGAAAAATATCTGGAGGTTTATAAAAGCTTGCTCTAAATAACTTTATTAAAACTTTGGGCAAACTGCCACGGACAGTAATTGTATCTTTGCCAAAATCAGTCGGAAAAATTTCGCGATTAAAATTTATTTGATGGATGTAGCCGTAATCATTGTCAATTACAACTCTTCAAAATATACTTTGGAGTGCGTAAATACCGTGATTGAAAAAACTTCGGAGGCGATAAAGTATCAAATAATCGTGGTTGACAACAATTCAACACCTTCAGAATATAAAATTCTTGAAGAAAACTTTCCGAAAAAAAACAACATTTCTTTACACCGAAGTATTATAAATACAGGCTTTGGCGGCGGAAATATGTTCGGAGCACAATTCGCAAAATCATATTATCTCCTTTTTCTGAATAATGATGCTATGTTGCTGAATGATTGTTTGGGTATTTTGCTGAATTTTATGAAAGCAAATCCAAAAGTGGGTGTTTCAACGGCTCAGAATTTTGACGAAAACAATAGGTTTGTTGCTTCGTTTGACCATAATAAGGGGTTGCGGCGTTTACTTTTCGGAAGAGGTTTTCTTGAAAAAAACAATCCACAACTATATCCAAAGCGCAAAAAAGAATATTCCAAACCTTTAAAAGTAAATTGGGTAAACGGCGCATTTCTATTTTTTGATAGCAAGGCATTTGCGGAGGTTGGCGGTTTCGACACCAACATTTTTCTGTATTGGGAAGAGATGGACATTTGCCATCGCCTAAAAAAACTTGGCTATGAAAGTTGGCTGGTGCCCGAAGCGAAAATTTTACACCATCAAGGCGTAAGCACGGGCACTTCAAAAACAATGAACAGGGAAAGCTATATTTCGTATTTGTATATAATTCGGAAGAATTACGGTTTTGGAAAATACCTATTTATCAGGATTTATTTGTCCATTGCTCTATTGCTGAAACCGAAAAAATGGTATTTGCTGCCCATTATTCTGAAAAGCAACAACCAAACCCAATCGTTGAAACAGAAACAAAAAATCACTTTTTTAAATGAAGACTGAAATTGAAAACTGCATCGCCGTTTTAAAGAAAGGCGGTTTAATCCTTTACCCCACCGACACGGTTTGGGGCATAGGCTGCGATGCCACCAACCCTGAAGCCGTGGACAAAGTTTTTAAGCTGAAGCAACGAAGTGACGAAAAATCGCTGATTTGTTTGGTACACGATTTTAGAATGCTGAATGAATATGTTGAAAATGTACCGGAAGTGGCTTATGATATTTTAAAATACGCCAAAAAACCCACCACAATTATTTACGATGATCCAATTCGTGTTGCTGAAAATATTATTGCCGAGGATAATTCACTCGCCATTCGGGTAACGAAAGATGAATTCTGTAAAAAACTAATTCAGAAATTCCGAAGACCATTAGTTTCTACTTCGGCAAATATTTCAGGAGAAAAAACCCCGCAAAGTTATGCCGAAATAGACCCTTTAATTTTGGAAGGCGTGGACTATGTTGTAAATTTGCACCACGAAAAAAAATCAGGAAAACCTTCGGCTATTATCAAGCTGAAGAATGATGGTTCGGTAAAAGTGATTCGGCAGTAAAAGTTGCCACGAATTCACGAATGTTTTTGTAAAAATGATACTATGAAATAATGGCAAACATTACATATAAAGAGGAAAGTTATGCTATTGTTGGGTGTATGTTCGACGTCTATAATCAATTAGACGGTGGATTTTCAGAAATTGTTTATAAGGATGCAATTGAATATGAATTCAAATTAAAAGGTATTCCTTTTGAAAGAGAAAAACAATATTCAGTAAAATATAAAGACATTATTTTGCCTCATAAGTTTTATGCTGATTTTGTAGTAATGGATAAAATAATTCTGGAAATAAAATCTATTGAAATGCTAAACGACAAACATTTGGCCCAATGTATAAACTATTTAAAAGTTTCAGGTTGCAAACTAGCTCTTTTAGTTAATTTTCATAAAGACTTTTTAGACCATCAAAGAATTGTTCTGTAAACTATAAAATATACCCCCACAAAAAATATTCGTGTATTCGTGGCAAAAAAAACCTACATATCCGCTCTAAAAAACCCAATTTTTAGAACCATTTCCAAAGCTTCCAATAACTTAAATTTGGAAAGTTATGTAATTGGCGGTTATGTGCGTGATTTTCTTTTGAAAAGAGGCGATGCGAAAGATATTGATATAGTTGCCGTTGGAAGCGGAATTGATTTAGCTGAAGAAGTATCAAAACTATTACCGGGAAAACCGAAAGTTTCCGTCTTCAAAACATACGGCACCGCAATGCTGAAAAGTGGCGGTATTGAACTTGAATTTGTTGGTGCTCGCAAAGAATCCTATTCCGAGGAAAGCAGAAATCCTGCTGTGGAAAACGGCACTTTGGAAGACGACCAAAACCGAAGGGATTTCACCATAAATGCTTTGGCACTTAGCCTTAATGATGAAACTTTTGGAGAACTTTTGGATCCATTCAATGGGATTGAAGATCTTCAGAAAAAAATAATCCGAACACCTTTAGACCCAGATATTACCTATAGCGACGATCCATTACGGATGCTGCGCGCCATTCGTTTCGCAACACAGTTAGATTTTATAATTGAAAAAGAATCGTTGGAAGCAATTACCAGAAATGCTGAACGCATAAAAATTATTTCCAAAGAACGGATTGTTGACGAACTGAACAAAATTCTGCTATCGGATGTTCCTTCAAAAGGATTTGCCTTGTTGCACAAAACAGGTTTATTGCCTTTCATTTTACCGGAATTAATCGCACTTCAAGGCATTGACGAAAAAGAAGGCCAAACGCATAAAGACAATTTTTGGCATACGCTGGAGGTGGTCGATAATATTTCACAAGCTACTGATGACCTTTGGCTACGTTGGGCTGCATTGCTTCACGATATTGGAAAAGCACCGACAAAGAGATTTGATAAAAAATTGGGTTGGACCTTTCACGCACATGAATTTGTAGGCGCAAAAATGGTTTACAAACTTTTCAAAAGGTTGAAAATGCCGTTGAACGAGAAGATGAAATTCGTCCAGAAAATGGTTTTGATGAGCTCCCGCCCTATCGTTTTGGCAAGTGAAGTTACTGATAGCGCCGTTCGCCGTTTGATTTTTGACGCAGGTGAAAATGTGGAAGATTTAATGACGCTTTGCGAAGCAGATATTACCACAAAGAACCCTAAAAAATTTAAAAAATATCACGCAAATTTTCAATTGGTGCGCGATAAAATTGTGGAAGTTGAAGAACGAGATCAAGTAAGGAACTTTCAACCGCCTGTTACAGGTGAAGAAATTATGGAAACTTTCAACTTAAAACCTTCGCGTGAAATTGGTATTATTAAAGATGCCATTAAAGAAGCAATCCTAGAGGGCGAAATTCCCAATGAATATGAAGCAGCGCATCAGTTTATGTTGAAAAGAGGGAAGGAATTAGGATTAAGCCCCCTAACCCCCAAAGGGGGAAATGAAGATTGAAAAAAATAATTCGTGTATTCGTGGTTAAAAAGTCCACCACGAATGCACTAATAAAAAATTATAATTGGTGGCAAACAAAGACAACAAAAAAGTAATCTACTGGCTCCTCGCAGGATGTTTCCTTATTTTTATAATGGTAGTGATTGGAGGCATTACGCGCCTCACCCATTCCGGGCTTTCAATTTCAAGTTATAAACTTATTTCCGGAACGTTGCCGCCAATGAATGAAGCGCAATGGATTGCCGAGTTTGACCATTACAAGCAATTTCCAGAATACCAAAAGCTGAACAACCATTTCAGCTTGCAGGATTTTAAGGATATTTATTTTTGGGAATGGCTGCACCGATTACTAGGCAGACTTCTGGGCATAGTTTTTATCATTCCTTTTCTTTATTTTCTTCTGAAAAAACAACTTAGCAAGCCTACTATTGGAAAAGCAATAATTTTAATGTGTTTAGGTGCATTTCAAGGATTTCTGGGATGGTATATGGTGAAAAGTGGCTTGGTGGACCGTCCGGATGTGAGCCATTATCGGCTTGCGATGCACTTAACTACGGCGTTTATAACGTTTGCTTATACTTTTTGGGTGGCGATGGATCTTTGGTATCCGGTTAAAAAAGAAATTAACAAACACATCCGAAATATAATCCGTTTTGGAATGGCAATCTTGCTTATACAGATTGTATGGGGTGCATTTGTAGCGGGACTCGATGCTGGGTGGATACACAACCATTGGCCATTAATGAATGATGGCGAGTGGTTGCACGAAACAGTTTATATTGAACAAAATCCACTTTGGAAAAATTTTGTGGAAGGCAAAAGCGGCGTGCAGTTCGTCCATAGGTATATGGCTTATGCGGTGGTGGGAATAATCTTCTTTATTTGGTACAAAACCCGAAAATTGCAGCTCACACTTCCGCAGAAAAACGGAATAAATGTATTGTTGCTTTTGGTTTTGCTTCAATTTATTTTAGGAGTTTTCACGCTTATCCTGCAAGTGCCCGTAGTTTTGGGAGTTTTGCATCAAGTAACTGCTTTTTTCCTACTGGCTACAATGACTTTTGTTTTGCACAGATTCAGTAAATAACTCTGAAAAAACAAAAATTTCAAGGCCTTAAGAGAGGTATAAAATTGTAACTTTGCACCCTAAAATTTCTTTAAAATGATTTACCGTTTCAGAATAATCCTCGACACCCACGAAGACGTTTTCCGCGACATCGAAATAGAAGCTTCGGCCACCCTGGAAGATTTCCATAACGCCATCACCCAATCTTTTGGATTTGACGGACAGGAAATGGCATCTTTTTATACCAGTAATGAACTGTGGGAGGAAGATGAAGAAATCTCCCTTTTTGACGTAAGCGATGAGCCGGGTGGCATTCGTATTATGGGCGAAACCATTTTGGAAGATGTAGTTGATGAAGAAAACACAAGACTACTTTATGTTTACGATTTCCTAAATATGTGGACGTTTATGGTGGAGCTTGCCGATATTGCTGATGCGGAAGCGGGTACCACTTATCCAAATTTGATGTACTCGCACGGGCAAATTCCGGAGGAAGCACCCGAAAAGGAGTTTATTGCCGAGGAAATAGAGGAAGAGGACTATGACGAAGATTTTGATCTTGATCCGGAAGATTACGACAATCTCGATTTTGATGAAAATTGGAACTAATTTCGGTTGTCGGTTGTCGGTTGTCGGTTGTCGGTAAAAAAACATTTCACATTTCTAATTTCACATTTTTAATTTCCCAATTCAAATATGATTAACCTTTTCAGTACCCACATTGCATCCCTTTCCATCCACAGAGTGGGTAATAAAAGCAGAAACGAAGCAATTTTTCTTTCGGCCGAGCCCTATAAAATGGACGATGAAATTACGCCACTTTTAAAGGAATTTTTTCTGAAACCTTTTCGCGATAAAGAAGAAAATTACTTTCAGTTTACACACGAAGCTGATTTGGAATTTCACGAATTGTACAACAGTGCAAACAAAATTTTTGACAATCCGCAGAACATTCACGAAGAGAGCCGAAAAATTGCGACCTATCTATACAACCAATCCGAACATCCACATATTAAAAGTGGCGAAGTGTATATAGCCTATCTGGAAAATGTACAGTTGGACAACGTGAAAATGGATGCCATCGGCATTTTTAAAAGTGAATTGAAACAGGATTTCCTTCAATTTGCCGAGGAAGGTAATCAATTGGAAGCGATGCTTCAGCACGGGGTTAGTTTAAATAAATTGGACAAAGGCTGTATCATTTTCAATTCAAAAAAAGAAGAGGGATATAAAATTCTTTCAGTGGACAGCAATCGTTACGATGCCCGTTATTGGTTGGAAAGTTTTCTTGGGGTAGAGGCTTTTGCAGACGATAATTTCTACACTAAAAAATATCTAAAATTCTGTCAGGATTTTGCAAAGGATGTGGTGCTGCCTGCGGAAGATAAAAAACAGGAAGTGATGTTTATGAACCGTGCGGTGAACCATTTTGCCAAAAATGACAATTTTGAGGAAACCGCCTTTATGAACGAAGTGATTGACAATCCAGATTTATTGCCGGAATTTCGTCATTATAAAACCGAAAAAGCGCCTAAGTACAGTATCGAGGATCTAACAACCTTCCCTATTGCCAATACGGCCGTTACTGCTGCCCGCAAAAAAATAAAAAACGTCATAAATCTGGATACGAACATCCAGATCAAATTGGACTTTATCANTTCCCTATTGCCAATACGGCCGTTACTGCTGCCCGCAAAAAAATAAAAAACGTCATAAATCTGGATACGAACATCCAGATCAAATTGGACTTTATCAACCCTGAGAGTGCTGAAAAATTTGTGGAAAAAGGATGGGACGAGGAGAAGCAGATGTATTATTATTTGGTCTATTTCAATAAGGAACAGAAATCGTAGAGACGCACGGCCGTGCGTCTCTACGTGCGGTCAATTCCCAACCTCACTAATAAACTTAATACGATACAGCCGCAGTTCCTCTTCATCATAGTCGCCGTCAAATTCTTCGAGGGCTTCTTCAATTTTATCAGTTTTTGCTTCTAAGAAATATTCGTGAATTTCTTCCTGTTGGTCTTCATCCAACACCTCATCAATCCAATAGTCAATATTCAGCTTGGTGCCGCTGTATACAATGGCTTCCATTTCCTTAATAAACTCTGGCATTTCGAGGCCTTTGGCGTTGGCTATGTCTGGTAAGGCAAGCTTTCGGTCCACATTCTGAATGATATATAGTTTGAGGGAACTATTACTGCCCGTTGATTTTACAACAAAATCCTCGGGGCGTATAATGTCGTTTTCCTCCACATAATTTTGGATAAGCTTTAAAAACGGCTTGCCGTATTTTTTGGCTTTTCCTTCCCCTACTCCGTGAACATTGGAAAGTTCTTCCATAGTTACGGGGTATTTAAGCGCCATGTCCTCCAGGGATGGCTCCTGAAAAATCACAAATGGGGGCAGATCCAAATCGTGTGCTACCTTTTTTAATTCGGCCTTTAAAAGTTTGAAAAGGTTTTCATCTGCGGCATCACCACCTTTTTTGGTCCCGACAATCACATCATCATTGGCATCCTTAAAAGAATGGTCTTCCGTCATCATAAAGGATGTGGGAGATTTTATAAATTTCTTTCCTTCTGCGGTTAAATGAATCACGCCATAGGTTTCAATATCTTTTTTCAAATATCCTGCTACCAATAACTGACGCAGCAATGCCATCCAATAAGCGCTTTCATGGTTTGCTCCAGAGCCAAAGTATTCCTGGGCGTCGGTTCTGTGGGATTTTATGAGCGCATTTACTTTGCCTACCAAAACATGTACTATTTCCCTACTTTTATATTGTTCGTTGGTTTTTGAAACCACTTCCAATAGTTGTTTGGCATCCTCCTTTGCTTCGTGCTTCTTTTTGGGATGGCGCATATTGTCGTCCATCATACCACCCTCCCCCGTTTCATTGTCAAATTCTTCCCCAAAATAATGAAGGATGAACTTTCTTCGGGAAATGGATGTTTCGGCAAAAGCTACCACTTCCTGCAAAAGGGCATGGCCTATTTCCTGTTCGGCAACGGGCTTTCCGCTCATGAACTTTTCAAGTTTCTCTATGTCTTTATAACTATAGAATGCAAGACAGTGTCCTTCGCCACCGTCACGGCCCGCTCGTCCAGTTTCTTGGTAGTAGCTTTCAATACTTTTTGGAATATCATTATGAATAACGAAACGAACATCCGGTTTGTCAATCCCCATTCCAAAAGCGATTGTCGCAACCACCACATCTACATCTTCCATCAAGAACATATCCTGATGTTTTACGCGGGTTTTGCCATCAAGGCCAGCGTGATAGGGTACAGCTTTTATACCGTTGACCTGTAGCGTTTGCGCCAATTCTTCCACTCTTTTTCTGCTCAAGCAATAAATAATACCACTTTTGCCCTCGTTTTGTTTTACAAAACGAATAATGTCAGAATCAACATTTTTGGTTTTGGGACGTATTTCGTAATAAAGATTTGGTCTGTTGAAGGAAGCCTTGAAGGTATTGGCATCCTGCATATTGAGGTTTTTCAATATATCTTCCTGCACCTTTGGCGTTGCCGTAGCGGTAAGTCCGATGATTGGAATATCATTGCCAATACGCTGGATAATGCTTTTAAGGTTTCGGTATTCTGGCCTAAAATCGTGACCCCACTCGCTGATACAATGGGCTTCATCAATTGCCATAAAGGAAATTTTCTGGGTTTGCAGAAAATCTACATATTCTTCTTTTGTTAATGATTCGGGTGCAACGTAAAGTAACTTAGTTACTCCGTTGGCAATGTCGTTTTTCACTCTTTTTACCTCGGTTTTATTGAGGGAAGAATTTAATACGTGCGCTATGCCTTCTTCGGAAGAAAGGGAACGCAGGGCGTCCACTTGATTTTTCATTAATGCAATAAGTGGCGAAACAACTATTGCCGTTCCATCCTGCATAAGGGCAGGTAGCTGGTAACAAAGCGATTTTCCGCCGCCGGTAGGCATCACTACAAAGGTATTGTGACCGCTAAGAATGCTTTTTACCACTTCTTCTTGCAAGCCTTTAAAGCGGGTAAATCCAAAATATTTTTTCAGGGCTGCGTAAATGTCAATTTCTGCCACGCTGCTTGGGTTTTTAGGGATACTTCAGTTTTAGCCAACAATACATTGTTTTACAGATTAACAATTGTAATTTTGCAACCGTATTATGTTGACTGCATCTTAAAAGAAAAAGTTTCTATATTAAGATTTCTGAATTGCGTTAAATTCTATTCTAAATATACTAATTTCTGAAACAGTTACAAACATTCAAAAGCATTAAAATTTTGAACAAGCAAGAGAGAATCATTTCCGTAGCGAAAAACACCATAGAAACTGAAAGTAAAGCTATTGCAAATCTGGCCCATTTGGTAAATGAGGAATTTGCTGGTGCGGTTGATTATATATACAATTCCAAAGGCAGGGTGATTGTTACCGGAATTGGCAAGAGCGCCAATATTGCAACCAAAATTGTTGCCACCCTTAACTCCACAGGTACGCCGTCCATTTTTATGCACGCTGCTGATGCCATCCACGGCGATTTAGGAACAATTCAAGAAAACGATACTGTAATATGTATCTCAAAAAGTGGAAATACTCCTGAAATAAAAGTACTTGTTCCCCTAATAAAAGCTATTGACAATAAATTAATTGCCATAACAGGTAACGGAGAATCCTTTTTGGGACAGCAGGCAGATTTTGTTTTAAATGCATATGTTGAAAAAGAAGCCTGCCCCAATAACCTTGCACCTACCACTAGCACTACTGCGCAATTGGTTATTGGCGATGCCCTGGCAATGTGTCTCTTAGACCTTCGTGGTTTTTCGAGCAAGGATTTTGCAAAGTTCCATCCGGGCGGTTCCTTGGGGAAAAAATTATACTTAAGGGTTAGCAACCTTACTTCCTTAAATGAAAAACCACAGGTAAGTCCCGATACTGATGTGAAAAAAGTAATCGTAGAAATTTCAGAAAAAATGCTAGGCGTAACTGCCGTAGTTGAAAATAATGAAATTGTAGGAATTATTACAGATGGAGATTTACGTCGCATGTTGACAAAAACCGATAGCTTTGCAGGACTGACCGCAAAAGATATTATGACCCATAATCCTAAGAAAATAGCCAACAACGCTATGGCGGTAGAGGCCATGGAAATGATGGACAACTTCGGTATCACGCAAATTCTTGCCGAGGACAAAGGAAAATATAGTGGCGTAGTACATATCCATAATCTCACCAAAGAGGGAATTATATAATGAAGAAAATAGGTTCCCCAGAAAAAGAAATGTCCTTTTTGGACCATTTGGAAGAGCTGCGCTGGCACCTTATACGTTCTACCATTGCCGTTGTTCTCTTGGCGTTGGGTGCATTTATTTTAAAGGACTTTATATTTGACACCCTTATTTTCGGGCCCAAGCGTCCAGATTTTCCAACTTATAGAATGTTCTGTAGTATTTCGCGCTCGCTGGGAATGGACACCTTCTGTTTTCAGGAAATGCCTTTCCGTATTCAAAGTAGAACTATGGCTGGTCAGTTTTCCGCACATATGTGGACTTCAATTTATGCAGGTATAATTGTGGCTTTCCCTTATATTCTGTATGAGTTTTGGAAATTTATTAGCCCAGGCTTAAAAGAAAAAGAGCGCAAGAGCAGTCGCGGGTTTATCGTTATTGCCTCCCTACTTTTCTTTTTGGGCGTATTGTTTGGGTATTATCTTATCACTCCACTTTCAATCAATTTCTTGGGAAGTTATCAAGTGAGCAAGGAAGTATTTAACGACTTTGATTTGGACAGTTATATTTCATTGGTGCGTACTTCAGTATTGGCCTGTGGAATTGTTTTTGAATTGCCAATCATTATGTACATTCTCACAAAAATTGGATTGATTACCCCTGAAATCCTTCGGAAATACCGCAAATTTGCTTTAATTATCGTTTTAATTCTTTCGGCAGTAATCACCCCACCGGATATTGTAAGCCAGGTAATTGTTGCCATCCCGATACTTATTCTTTATGAAGTGAGTATCTATATTTCAAAGATTGTAATAAGGAATCAAAAGAGAGAGGAAAGAAGAAGGAAGAAAGAATAAAGACGGAACTTACTTTCGGTCTATTCGAGCGCAATCGAGAACTATCACTAGGAAATAAAATAAGGTCTCGACTGCGCTCGACCGGACAATAGAATTGATTTTTAAAACTCTTATTTCTTTAAAACGAAAATTTATTTATGAAAAACAATATAGTAGAAGAATTTAATGCCTATCGCGCAAAGATGAACGAAAAAATGCTGGATGACAATAATAAAATCATCAAACGCATTTTCAATTTAGACACTAACGCCTATATGGAAGGGGTGCTTCCGAAGAAAACAAAGGAATTGCTGGGCTTGGGAAATTCGTTGGTGCTTCGTTGCGATGATTGCGTCCGTTACCATTTGGAAGAGTGTTACAAACTGGGCTTGACCAAGGAAGAAGTGGTTGAAGGGATGAGCATTTCACTTTTAATTGGCGGAACAATTGTAATTCCCCATCTGCGTAGGGCTTTTGAATATTGGGAGGCCTTGGAGGCAGAAAAATAATTGTTAACTTTACCTTTGAGCTTAATAATGTATTAACCATAAGGTCATAGAGGGCACAAAGAAAGAACTGCCACGAATTCACGAATTATTGATATATTCGTAAGAATGGTTGGGGCAGAACAGAGAACAGAGAACAGAGAACAGAGAACAAAGAATAGAGAATAGACTAAAAAAATGAGTCAAACACTGGAAGCTTATTCATGTATGCATTCGTGTTAAAAAACATACAGCCTCGAAAATCATTTGTGTATTCGTGGCAAAATTTCAATCCTATCACATGAAGCTAAAAGCTGAAAATTTAATGAAATCCTACAAAGGCCGAAAGGTTGTGAAGGGCATCACTGTGGAAGTAAACCAAGGTGAAATTGTGGGCTTACTTGGACCGAATGGTGCGGGTAAAACCACTTCATTTTATATGATTGTGGGCTTGATAAAACCCAACGGCGGCAATATCTTTTTGGAAGGTACCGAAATCACCAAGTACCCAATGTACAAACGCGCACAGAACGGTATTGGTTATTTGGCGCAGGAAGCTTCGGTTTTTAGGAAATTGAGCGTTGAAGACAACATTTTGAGCGTTTTGCAACTTACCAAGCTTTCCAAAAAAGAACAGCGGGCTAAAATGGAATCGCTTATTGAGGAATTTGGTTTGGGCCACATCCGTAAAAACCGCGGCGATCTTTTGAGCGGTGGGGAAAGACGTAGAACCGAGATTGCACGTGCTTTGGCAACTGACCCACATTTTATACTTCTTGATGAACCCTTTGCGGGAGTTGACCCCGTGGCCGTGGAAGACATTCAGCGCATTGTGGCGCAGCTTAAAAACAAAAATATCGGGATTCTTATTACCGACCACAACGTACAGGAAACATTGGCAATCACCGACAGAACCTATTTGATGTTTGAGGGAAGCATTCTAAAACACGGAGTACCCGAAGAACTGGCCGCAGACGAAATGGTGCGGAAAGTATATCTTGGGCAGAATTTTGAACTTCGGAAGAAGAAATTGGAGTTTTAATTTTTTCGCCACGGATTCACGAATGTTTTTCTACTTCTTCACTTTCCAAAATAAGGAAAGCAATATATAGAGTATTATTATAAAAGGGATTGCCAAAAACTTCAGCAGTACCAAAAGCACTACACAAAGAATTAAAAATATATAACGCACTGCGTTGCTTTTAAAATCCCAGGTTTTGAATTTGAGGGCAAAAAGGGGTATTTCGGCATTTAAAAGTATGCAGCTCAGCAATGTCATTCCTATCAAAAACCATCGGTTTAAAATAATGGTTTCTGCTAATTCGGAATACTGGAACTGCAAGATTAGCGGGAAGCTTAAAATCAATAAAGCATTTGCGGGTGTTGGCAAACCAATAAAGCCTGAGGTTTGCCGGGTATCTACGTTGAATTTTGCCAAGCGGTAGGCAGAAGCTATTACTATCAACAACCCGATTAACGGTAGATAATTTTTAAAACTTATATTCCATCCTTCCAAAGAAAATGTTTCGGTGAGCGTCTGCATTTGATGGAAATAGGATAAATTCAGCATTTGGTACATAACAACGCCTGGGGCAACGCCACTGGTAATAACATCTGCCAAAGAGTCAAGCTGAAGGCCCACTTCGCTTTGGGCTTTTAGCAATCTCGCGGCCAGACCATCAAAAAAGTCGAAGAAAATTCCGAGAAAAACAAAGAAAGAGGCGGTTATCAAATCACCGGATATTGCAAAAAGAATCGCAACGCATCCACAGAGGATGTTTAGGGAGGTGATGATGTTTGGGATTTGTTTTGATATATTCATATTCTTTATAGCGCAGTTTGGAATTTATGATTTAGGCAAAACATCCCCTCCCAACCTCCCCTTCAAAGGGGAGGAGCCTAATAGGAGTGGATTTTATAATATCTATTAAGATTATGTGTAAAAATAACAAAGTATTTCCGTCCAAAGGCATTCAAACACAATATGTACATAAATTTAAAGTTTAGTATTCTGTAAAATAGTGCCATATTTGTCCTAAAATTTTAAGCTTGAAAGAGAAATTTTTACTGCTTTTATTCCTTGTTTCGGCTACGCTGGGAGCCCAGACCGTTCGTAAATATTCCAATGAATTTATGAATATTGGCGTTGATGCCGCAGCTTTCGGGATGAGCAATGCCGTGGTGGCTTCATCTGGCGATGTAAATTCGGGCTATTGGAACCCGGCTGGATTGGTGAATCTTGAAGACAAACAAATTTCCCTGATGCATGCCTCCTATTTTGCCAATATTGCAAATTACGATTATGCTGCTTTTGCAATGCCGCTGGACGACAGAAGTGCGGTAGGGCTTTCCGTTATTCGTTTTGGAGTTGATGATATCTTAAATACCACCCAATTAATTGACAGCGAAGGCAATATAGATTACAACCGTATCAGTCTTTTTTCCACTGCAGATTATGGAGTTACTTTTTCTTATGCGCGCAGACTTCCTTTGGACGGATTGAATTATGGTGTAAATGCCAAGGTTATCCGCCGTATTATTGGAGATTTTGCATCATCGTGGGGTTTTGGGCTGGATGCTGCGGTGCAATTTAGAACAGACAAGTGGATGTTTGGGATTATGGCGCGCGACATTACTACCACATTTAATGCCTGGAGTATAGACGAAGAAAAATTTGCCGAAATACAGGGTGCAGTTGAAGGACAGAATCAAGAATTGCCTGAAACTACCGAGATTACTATCCCAAAACTTCAATTAGGGATGGCGCGTAAATTTGTTTACAGGTATGATTTTTCCCTGTTAGCCGAAGTAGATCTCAATTTTCGCTTTGCAGAGACCAATGATGTAATTTCCACATCCTTCGCAAGTATTACCCCTTCCCTTGGCCTTGAATTTGCATATATCGATATGGTTTACGTGCGTGGCGGAGTTGGAAATTTCCAGAATATAAAACAATTGGATGGTGGCGAATCTGTTGGTTTTCAACCTAACATCGGTGTTGGTTTTAGGTATAAGGGCATTCAAGTGGACTATGCGTTGACAGATATTGGCGACCAAAGCGCTGCTTTGTATTCCAATGTATTTTCGCTGAAACTGGATTGGGAGATTTTTAGATGATGGAAGGTGCTGGGTGCTGGGTGACGGATGGTGAAATTCCAAATGACAAATTCCAAATATTAAAACGGAAATACGAAATACGAAATCACAAATCGCAAATCGCAAATCGCAAATCGCAAATCGCAAATTAACGAATTAACGAATCAAAACACGAAAACCTCATACCCCATACCACAAACCTTCAACCTTGAATTTTGAATTTTCAATCTGAAACAAGAAACCTGTGACAAAAAAATACTTCCTCTTCTTTCTTCTATTAGCGACTGTTTCCGTAAAGGCGCAGTTTGGGTCTTTATCGCCGGCAGCAGAAATAAGTATACTGACCATTGGCCCAGGGGCGGAGCTTTATGACAAATTTGGGCACAGTGCCTTTAGGATCAAGGATAGCCTTAGCGGGGTGGATGTGGTTTTCAATTATGGGGTATACGACTTTGACACTCCCAACTTTTATACAAAATTCGCACAAGGCAAACTGCTCTATCAATTAGGGGTAAGTTATTACGAATCTTTTTACAAAAGCTATGTAGCCCAAAACCGCTGGATAAAGGAACAGACCCTTAATCTTAGTCAGGCGGAAAAGCAGGCAGTTTCCGATTTTCTTTGGAACAACGCCAAGCCCGAAAACAAAAAATATAAATACGATTTCTTTTTTGACAATTGCGCTACCAAGATTCGTGACCTGACACAAGAGGTATTGGGCAATAAACTGGAATTTAAGGATGATCATATAACAGAAACCTATACATTTCGGGAACTCATTCAGCAGAACCTTAAAGCTAATAGCTGGGGAAGTTTGGGCATAGACATTGCTTTGGGCGCTGTAATTGACAGGAATGCAAAACCCATAGAATACCAGTTTTTGCCAGATTATGTTTTTAAGGGCGCCGCCAATGCCTTCATACACCGAGACGGAGAGACTGAGCCATTGGTGAAAAACACAAAACTTCTTTTTGAAAATTCACCTCAACCCCCTGCAAATAATTTCTTTTTAAGTCCGATTTTTACATTGGGATTATTGGGTTTATTGATAATATTTTTAACATATCGCAATTATAAAAATAGTTGCCGAAGCCGATATCTTGACACTACTATATTCTTTTTTACAGGGCTTATCGGCATCTTCCTTTTATTACTTTGGTTTGCGACAGACCATACCGCAACTGCAAACAACTACAACCTTTTGTGGGCGTTTCCTATTTCAATTTTGGTGTTTTGGGCAATCGCTAAAAAGAAGGTTTCCCCGAAATTTAAAAGATACGCTTTGTTATTATTACTTCTTTTAATTCTTTTGGCAATCCATTGGATTACCGGCGTACAGGTATTTGCCATTGGTTTGTTACCCCTGCTGATTGCATTGGCGGTGCGTTATGTTTATTTGATTTATTTTATTGGGAAGAAGGAATGACATCCATCCCCGGCCCTCCCTTCGAAGGGAGAAAGCTTGATTGCATTTGTAAGAAACTTTTATAAGACTCAACACTTCGGCTTTAAACAGGAGATTTTGAAAGTGACAGCTAATGGAAAATATTCCGCCCAGTCCTCTACTGCAACCGATCCAGTACAACGACTTTGAAGAGAAGGGATAAATGGAGCGCGGTTGAAAATTTAAACTTAAAATGTTTCTTACGGTTCTATTCGTGTAAAACATCCCTCCCCAGCCCTCCCTTCGAAGGGAGGGAGCTTGATTTAGGTTTTAAAGGAATTTATCTATGAGGTGAAGCTATTCGTCTTAAAAAGAGGAACCCGTTTTGACGAAAAAATTAGAATGTTGGTTGAAAGAATAAGATTTTTTAATTGAAAATTATGTTCTTAAAATTTTGTAGGAAAAAAGGGCTGTTTTCTTACAATCTAATGACTTTGCTATGGCTTTGGTATGGCTTTGCTATGGAGTAGCCGTGGGAGAGGATTTTTGGTGAGACACGTTCCTTGCCTATATCTCACGTTTGAAGATGTAAGGCTTTATATTACCGAGGGCTGTACCGTAAAGGGAATACAGAAAGCCATCACTAATTAATCTTAAAACCTGTGTAATTATTTCAAATTGCCCAAAACTTATAATTATTTCGCTGTTTAATTCCACTCCTGTGTATCTTTACAAAAACCCATTCGCCATGCGCATCCTTTCCATACTCGGTCTACTCCTACTTTTTATTGCCTGCAAGCAAGAAAATAAACCACTCACCGCCCAGCAGATTATTGATCGCGCCATTGAAAATGCAGGTGGCAAAAAGTATGATATGGCAACTATAAAATTTACCTTCCGCGACACAAAATACAGCAGCCAAAGAAAAAAAGGCAATTATGAGCTCACCCGAACCTTTACGGATTCCTTAGGCGAAACTACCGATATGCTTACCAATAACAGTTTTGAACGTTATGTGAACGCTACCAAGATTATCTTGTCGGATTCCACTGCAAGCAAATACGCAAACTCGGTAAACTCTGTTCATTACTTTGTCCAACTGCCCTTCGGTCTAAACGACCCAGCCGTTAAAAAGGACCTGCTTGGCGAAGCCGAAATAAACGGCAAGAAATATTATGAAATAAAGGTAACATTCGACCAAGAAAGCGGAGGCACAGACCATGAAGATGTATATATGTACTGGATAAAGCAGGATGATTTTACGGTAGATTATTTCGCCTATAAATTTTATACAGACAAGGGCGGCATCCGTTTCAGAAAGGCTTATAACCCAAGAATGGTAAACGGAATACGGTTTGTGGATTACGAAAACTACAAACTGGAACCGTGGGAATCGGCAGATTTAAAGACGGTTGATGAATTATATGAAGCTGGAAAACTAGAGTTGCTCTCAAAAATTGAAACGAAAGCTATCTCAGTGGATATTTTCCAAGAACGGAAATAAACTTCTAATTCAAAACAATTTGAGCAGAACCTTTAAAAAAACCACAAGGTACCCAAAGAAGGCACAAAGTTCACGGAGTTTTCTTTGTGGACTCTGTGAAAAAACTTCGTGCCCTCTGTAGTAAAAATATCTAAGTCGAAATTATTAATGGCTTCCGGTATCCCCAAAGAAGATAGCATTCGCCAAAAACAGTTTTCCGTTCTGCCAAAAGGAACGGAAACTAACATCATCAACCATATAAACCACGCTGCCCCTGCCCTTTTTCGCTTCCGCAAAAACGATTGAATTTTTAAGTGAAGCTTTTGCGTTTTCCCCTGAAAAGCCAGAAACGCTTTCAGGTTCATTAATATAAGCCACATTATAGCCTTCCTTTAAAAAACTATAGGAATCGTTACCCAGTTTTAAAGTATAATAAGTATCTCCAAAACCGAATGCCAACGGATGGGTACTATCCAATTTCACCTTGTAAATGCTCCCTGTAATCATTTCCTTGGTGCTTTCAAGTTCGCGTTGGGCGTATGGAGTCATATTGCCCAAACTATCTTTTACTTTTTCAGCTTTTTCATCACCGTTCTTTTTAAGATCAAAACCTTCTTTTCCTTCAAAAGTAGCTACTGCATTGCCAATTGCGATTACCCTTCCACCCCTGTTAATCCATTCTTCAAGATTTTTGAAAGCATCCTCATTCAATATAGATTTGTAGTAACCATCCGGCATTACCAAAACATCATAATCGCTCCATTGAATATTTCCGATATCGTCTGTATTTATTGAAGTGATTGGGTATTTTAATTGGGTTTCAAAAAAATGCCAAAGTGCGCCGTAGCTCAATGAGGAAGTTCCCTCCCCTTGAAGCATTGCAACTTTTTTGTTTTTAATTAAATGAACATATTGCGACCCAAAATCAGTCAAACTATCTGCATAACTTGTTGGGGAAGCGTATAATTGGCGGTCCATTTCGTTCGCGATTTCTATAAGGGTTTTATCAAAATCTGGATTCGATTTATTGTCACTTCGCGTAATAATCAAGCTACCGCGACCAAAATTTTTACCACCAAAGCTGAGTTCATTTTCAGAAAAACGAACTTTTATATCTGCTTGCAATAAAGCTGAAAGAAATTTGGCATCCTGCAAACTGTTCCATTTTGCAATATAGCCAGCTGCCATTGGTGAAGAAGTGTTGGAAACATTATAATTTGGATTAGCTCCCGTTGCTGGAACCAAAGTAGTGCTCGCCACCGTTTCAAGTCCAAAAGCATACGGCAAACTCCAAGCTGTAATATCATAAGTAATGGGCGTTGATAGTGCTGCATTGGGTTCAAAAAGAACCTGTACCATTTTCCCTTTTGGCTGATTGGTGCTTACCACCAACGCACCTTTGGTATCCATTGTTCCTTTTTTACTTTCAGAATAACTGAAGCCGCTTACATTTCCGTCAGTTGCATATCCGTATTTTATTTCGTGACGGTCCAGCATTTCTGTCAGCGATTTTATATTATCAGGATTGCCTTTTAAAACGAAACTTTTATACTTAAGATTATCGTTTTTGAAAAATTTCTTAAATTCAGAATTAAGAGAAGCCGCATTTTGTGAAGCCACTTCAATAGTGGAAAGTCCTGTAGTTGTGTGATGCGCCACACGATCCACAAGGGTTAGTTCAATTTCTTCGTCATTTATAATTCCCAAACCAGCCATTCCGTGGCCCGCTTGTTCATAAGTCATCCCAATAGCACCCATATAGAGCGGATAGGTATCGCCATAACTGGGATATAGCAAATCAAAACTCTCGCGGGTAAAGAAAAGCCAGCCGTTTTTATCAAAATATTTAGCGTTATTCTTCCCTATTTTGTTTTGGAATTCACGCTGCCAATCGGTAATTATTTCGTGGTATGGTTCAGCTCCTGGCGCGAAATAATAGGGATTGTTGATAAACTGCTCGTGAAAATCAACATGTATCTGTGGCATCCATTGATTATAGATTTTTAAACGTTGTTGCGTTTCCACTTGGCTTGCCCACATCCAATCGCGGTTTAAATCGAAAAGATAATGGTTTGGTCTTCCACCGGGCCAAGGTTCGTTGTGCTCTATTGCGTCACGGGATGAATTATAGGGTGAAGCTTTCACTTGATTGTACCAATTTACATAACGATCGCGACCATCAGGATTTACACCCGGATCCATAATTACCACAACATTTTTAAGCCAATCTGCGTGTTCAGTAATGAGTTTATATGCTGTATTCATCGCGGCTTCGCTGCTACTGGCCTCGTTGCCGTGTACGTTGTAACTAAGCCAAACAATGGTTTTATCTGGGTTCGCACTCCCGGAAAGAATGCCAATATTTTTTAAATTGTCGGTGCGTATTTGTTCAAGATTTGCAAGGTTTTCTTCGGAAGAAATAACTGCATAAGTCAATCTTCTGCGTTCGTTGGTTTTTCCGTAGTCGAAATATTTTACCATTCCGCTATTTGCAGCCACATGTTCAAAATAGGAAACAACATCAGCATGGCGGGAAAATTGGGTTCCAATTTCATAACCCAAATAATCGGAAGGAGATTTCAGTTGGGCAAAAATAAAAAGTGGCATTAAATATAGAAGAAAAGCTAGCTTGCGAACCATTTTGAATATTTTAATTGAAGGCCAAAGATAGTTAAATTCCAAAAACGAAATTCCAAATTCCAATGGGTGCGTTTTGATATTTGGTGCTTGAAATTCGGAATTTGAAAACCATATTAACGTATCTTTAAACCTGCGACCCATATAAAACGGTTATTTTTGTTTGACTTTTTCCAAAGAACCTATGCCAAACCATTCCATTCCGTATAAAAACACAGGGTATTTTTCAAAATTGATATGCGATTACCTCGCTGAAGATGAAAATTTAAAACCTTTTTACAATCGCTTTCCAAACTTGGAAAATTTCAAGCATCAGCTAACGGAAAAGCAAAAGAATTTTACGGATGAAAAACGGCATTTGTTGTCGAAACGGATTATGTTTCAGTATGGCGACAATTCCATTTCGCAATCAACTTTAAGCAATATTGATTTGCTTCGCGAGCATAATACTTTTACAATAACAACCGGTCATCAGCTCAATCTTTTTACGGGACCGCTATATTTTCTTTATAAAATATTTTCAGCCATAAACCTTGCTGAAGAGTTAAACAAAACCTACCCAAAAAACCATTTTGTACCCGTTTATTGGATGGCGACGGAGGACCACGATTTTGAGGAGATCAATTATTTCAATCTATTTGGAAAAAAGGTGAAATGGGAAAGAAATGCTTCCGGCGCTGTTGGGGAGCTTTCAACGGAAGGTTTAAAGGAAGTGAAGCAGCAATTGAAAAAAGAATTTGGCGAAAGCGAAAATGCCAAAAAGTTGATTTCCTATTTTTCCGACGCTTATACAAAACACGATAACCTTGCCGATGCCACTCGATTTTTGGCCAATTGTCTCTTTTACCATCACGGTTTGGTGATAGTTGACGGCAACGATGTAGCGCTGAAAAAATGTTTTATTCCCTATGCAGAAAAGGAACTGACCGAAAACCTCAGCTTTAAAAAGGTTTCAGAAACTACGGAAAAGCTTACTGATTTGGGATTTTCTGAACAAGTACATCCAAGGGAAATAAATCTTTTCTATTTAAAAGAAAACCTTCGGGAACGTATTATTGAAAGGGAAGGACGGTTTTTTATAAATGAAACCGACATCTCTTTTTCAAAAGAAGAAATTTTAAAGAAACTGCACGAAAATCCTGAACGGTTTTCACCGAATGCTTTGTTGCGTCCGTTGTATCAAGAAGAAATTTTGCCGAATCTATGTTACATTGGCGGTGGCGGGGAATTGGCGTATTGGTTTCAGCTGAAGGATTATTTTAACAAAGTGGAAGTTCCTTTCCCTATTCTTTTACTTCGGAATTCTGTGCTTTTGGTTCCAAAAATGCTTTCTGAAAAATTGCAAAAACTCGATGTGAAAGTTGAAAATTTATTCCTTCCGCAGCACGAATTAATGACGAAACACACAAAGGAAATTTCAAAAATAGATATTGACTTTTCAAAACAGAAAAATTTCCTCAAACAACAGTTTAAGGATTTATACGAATTGGCAAAAAAAACCGACGCATCGTTTTTGGGAGCCGTGGGCGCGCAGGAAAAGAAACAGTTGAACGGTTTGGACAATCTTGAAAAGCGATTGCTAAAAGCCCAAAAACGCAATCTTTCCGAAGAACTTGAGCGAGTAAGAAATATTCAAGACCAACTATTTATTAACCAAAGTTTGCAGGAACGCCAGCTTAATTTTTCTGAGTTTTATTTGGAATATGGAGAAAACTTACTTGACATTTTGAAAGAAAATTTAGATCCGCTTGATTCCAATTTTACTGTTTTAAAATTATATTAATTCTGTTGAAAACCCTTAAAAAAATTCCACGCAACCATTTAACCAACTTATATATTTAAAGTATTTTTGCCTATGCAAAACAACGTCCTCATTTTAGATTTTGGTTCGCAGTACACCCAACTTATCGCTAGACGCGTGCGGGAACTGAACATTTACTGCGAAATTCACCCTTACCATCACATACCGGAAAGCCTTGACCCGTTTAAGGCCGTAATCCTTTCGGGCAGTCCGTTTTCCGTTCGCGCGGAAGATGCGCCCCACCCAGACCTTTCAAAAATTCGCGGTCATAAACCCCTTTTGGCGGTCTGTTATGGCGCACAGTATTTGGCACATTTCAACGGTGGAAGCGTAGAACCTTCAAACATCCGTGAATACGGAAGGGCGAAACTTTCCATGATAAAATCGGGCGAGGATTTCTTTAAAGATATTCCGGAGAACACAAATGTTTGGATGAGCCATAGCGATACCATTGCGCAACTTCCCGAAAACGGAGTGCGCTTGGCCAGTACGGTTGATGTTTTAAACGCAGCCTATAGAATTGAGGGCGAAGAAACCTATGCAATCCAGTTTCACCCAGAAGTTTATCACACAACCCACGGTAAGCAGTTGCTTGAAAATTTCCTTGTAAATATTGCCGAAGTACCACAAACTTGGACACCCGCGGCTTTCGTGGAAACTACGGTTGAAACTCTGAAAGAGCAGATTGGCGACGGAAAAGTTGTTCTTGGCTTAAGTGGTGGTGTAGATTCTACCGTTGCAGCAATTCTTCTGAATAAAGCCATCGGTAAAAACCTATTCTGTATTTTCGTAAATAACGGCTTGCTCCGAAAGAATGAATTTGAAAACGTGCTGCACCAATACAAAGATATGGGGCTTAACGTAAAAGGCGTGGATGCCTCGGAACGTTTTTTGGAAGCATTGAAAAACGAGAGCGACCCAGAGCGAAAACGAAAAGCCATCGGCAACGCGTTTATCGAAGTTTTTGATGACGAGGCGCATCAGTTGACTGGTGTGGATTGGTTGGCGCAGGGAACAATTTATCCCGATGTTATTGAAAGCGTTTCGGTAAATGGCCCCTCGGTTACCATAAAAAGTCATCACAACGTAGGTGGTTTGCCAGATTTTATGAAGCTGAAAGTAGTAGAACCTTTGCGCATGCTTTTTAAAGATGAAGTGCGACGCGTAGGGAAGGAAATGGGCATAGACCCCGAATTATTGGGAAGACACCCTTTCCCCGGACCAGGTTTGGCAATTCGAATTTTAGGAGATATTACGGCCGAAAAAGTTCGTATCTTACAAGAGGTTGACGCAATCTTTATAAACGGCTTGAAAAAGTGGGAGCTTTACGATAAGGTGTGGCAGGCGGGCGCAATTTTGCTTCCAGTAAACAGCGTTGGCGTAATGGGAGACGAACGTACTTACGAAAAAGTAGTTGCTCTAAGAGCCGTGGAATCCACCGATGGAATGACGGCCGATTGGGTAAATCTTCCGTATGAATTTTTGCAAGAAACAAGCAACCATATAATAAACCGCGTTAAAGGCGTTAATAGAGTAGTCTACGACATCAGCTCAAAACCGCCCGCGACCATAGAGTGGGAATAACAAAATGAAACCGAGACTATGTTTAGCAAATCTAAAAAAATGATTATCCCTATGTTGAAGTGTTTAATATACGTTTCGGTAACTTTCCTATTTATGGTAAGCTGTGGCTCTGCGGCCCAGCAACAGTACAAAAGTCACGCTGTAAAAAAAGGAGAAACGGTTTACAGCATTGCCAAGCAGTATAACATTTCCGAAGAAACCATTTACAACCTCAACCCCGATTCCAGAAATGAATTGAAGGTTAACAGTGTGCTTATTATTCCCTCAAGCAGCGTGATAAGCTCGGGAACCAATAATAACAACTATCGCGACCATAGAGTGAAAAAGAAAGAGACACTCTACGGAATTGCACAACTTTATAACGTTAGTGTTGACGACATTAAAAAGTTGAACAAGGAATTATATTCCCGCGGCCTCAGAAAAGGGGAGCGATTGTTGATTCCCGCCACTTCCAATAATACTGGAAACACTAATACAAATACTGGAAACACTTTACCTGGAACCCAAAAATATACAGTTAAGGCGAAGGAGACCAAATTCGGTATTGCCAGAAAATTTGGTATTACCATTGCCGAACTTGAGGATTTGAATCCAGATTTGGTCGAAGGGCTTAAAGTGGGCACTACCATAATCGTCCCCGATAAAACAGTAATCGAAAATGCTGAAATTGACGAGGAGAATTTTCAGTATTACGAAGTGAAACCCAAAGAAGGCTTCTTTAGGCTAAAAGTAAAATTTGGACTTTCCGAAGAAGAAATCATAGCGCTTAATCCTTATGCAAAAGATGGATTGAAAGATGGTATGATTCTAAAATTACCAAAAGAAGAAACCTCAATTTCGCAGGAAGATATTTCGCTCATTGATCTTGAAAAAAGGATTGACAATAAAAAAATGAAAACGGTGGCGCTGATGCTTCCTTTCCGATTAATGCGTAATGTTAATGACTCTACCAGCAATGACCAAGATTTATTAAAAAGAGATCCAACCCTTCGAGTGGCTTTGGATTTTTACAGTGGCGCATTGATGGCAGCAGAATTCGCAAAGGATAATGGCATATCCGTTACCTTAAATGTATATGACACCGAAAAGAGCGATAGTAAAGTGGCTTCCATAATTTCAAGAAATGAATTCAAAAACGTAGATGCCGTAATAGGCCCGCTTCTTCAAAAAAATGTAGAAAAGGCTTCAGATATGCTGAAAGATGAAAAGATTCCGGTTTTTTCACCTTTGAGCAACAGGGAAATGGCAATGAATGAAAATCTTTTTCAGACCCTACCTACGGATGCCGTGCTTCAAAAAACAATGATTCGTTATCTAAAGGAGCACAGTGCAGGGAAAAATATCATCATTATTTCAGATAGCAAAAGAGTGAAGCAAAAGGAAATGATCCAAACAGCTATTCCAACGGCAAAAACGGTATCACCCAGAGGTGGCGGATACATTCAAGCAAGTGACATAGCAACGGTAGCTTCCGAGGGGATGGAAAATTGGGTAATTCTAGAATCTGAAAACCCGGTATTGGTAAGTAGTGCAGTAAATGTGCTTTCCGCAATGCCCAATAATTACAAAATGCGCTTATTCACTTTACACAAAAACGATGCATATGAATGGCACGAGGTTTCCAGTATGCGACTGGCAAAGCTGAACTTCACTTTTCCTTCCGTAAACAAGAATATTAATGAAGAAGACCGCAGTCCTTTTTTAATAAGTTACAAAAATAAGTACGGCGTGCTTCCCAACAGGTATGCCATCCGGGGTTTTGATGTAACCTATGATGTACTGCTACGATTGGCTGCTGAAAAGGATATTTATGACGCCATTATGCCCGAAAGCGAAACGGTATATATTGAAAATAAATTTCGATATGAAAAATCGAAAACCGAAGGCTATTGCAATGAAGCGGCATATATCTTAAAGTATAATGACGACCTTAAATTTGAAGTAGTAGAATGAGCACCGCCAAAGTAACATATTTGGGAAATCTTCGTACAGAGAACGAACACCTTAAATCTGGGAACAAATTCATTACCGATGCCCCAACAGATAATAATGGAAAAGGGGAAGCATTTTCGCCTACCGATACTGTGGCAACCGGACTTGCAAATTGCATGATTACAGTTATGGGCATCAAGGCCCGCGATATGCAAGTAAATATGGACGGAACCACAGCAATGATAACCAAAATTATGGCAGCAGATCCACGCCGCATTTCTAGAATTGAAGTGATATTAAATTTTCCTGCAGGAATAGATAATAAGTCTCGAAAAATCCTTGAAAACACAGGAAGAACCTGCCCAGTGCTTTACAGCCTTCATCCGGAGATTGAAAAAATAATCACCTTTAATTGGGGATAAAAAAGTGAGCCGTTTTCAGTTGCAGTTGGCAGTTAGTTAGTACAATCAAAAAAATAGGTACTATTTTTGATTTCAATTTTATATGAAACTACTTTTCGCTTTTCTATTTTCTTTTTTCCTCTTTCCGCAACACAATTCTGAAAAGATTTTTTGGAACGAAAATCAAAAATTATCTTGGGAAGATTTTCGAGGAAAACCAGTACCCAGTGCAAGTTTTGTAGCTAGTACCAATACGGGTATCAGTTTTCAATATTCATACTCCATAAAAAATGGTGATATAAATGTGGAATATTCCGTTGAGAGTTTTTTTAATCCGGAAGGTTCGTGGTACATACCACAAAGAGTGAATGCCCATATTTTAAGGCACGAACAGGCTCATTTTGATATTTCGGAATTGCACGCGCGTATGCTTCGGAAAAACCTTTACGGAAAAAAATTCTCAAAAAGAATAAAATCTGAAATAGAAAGTATCTATCAAGAAATAGAACAGAAAAGACGGGCAATGCAGACGAAATTTGATGCTGAAAGCGACCATTCCCGAAACCAAGAAAAAGAAGCTTTTTGGCAGCAATATATTTCACAGCAACTATCCGAATATGAATCTTGGAAGTAAACCCAATCCAAACCACTTGGTGGAATTGGCAAACTACAAAATGCCCTTCGGAAAGTATGAAGGTTATTATTTAGCAAATATTCCTGAATATTATTTTGTGTGGTTCAAACAAAAAGGCTTTCCCGAAGGAAAACTGGGCAGAATGATGGCTGAAATGTACGAGCTTAAATTGAACGGTTTGGAAGGATTGGTTCAAAAGCTCATAAAAAACTAGCGGTTGGCAATAGCCTTAGATACTGAACTTTTACAAAGTTTGATACTTTGTCCTAGTTCCACGAGCTACCCTTTTGATATTTGGCATTTGTTTTTTAGAATTTCCCCCTTTCCTTTCCATAATAAAAATGTACCTTTGCATCCCGTATAGTTATTTCAGCAAAGGTATTCATGAGCACTACAAAATACATCTTCGTTACGGGCGGGGTTTCATCATCTTTAGGAAAAGGAATTATCGCAGCTTCGCTGGCTAAGTTGCTACAGGCCAGAGGCTACCGAGTTACCATTCAAAAGTTAGATCCATATATTAACGTGGATCCGGGAACGCTGAATCCTTACGAGCATGGCGAGTGTTACGTAACCGATGATGGCGCCGAAACTGATCTTGATTTGGGTCACTATGAGCGTTTTTTGAATGTAAATACTTCACAGGCAAATAACGTTACCACAGGCCGTATTTATCAAAGCGTAATTGAAAAGGAACGCCGTGGCGAATTTTTAGGAAAAACCGTACAGGTTATTCCGCACATTACCAACGAAATTAAGGAGCGTGTACAGTTGCTTGGAAACACAGGCGAGTACGATATAATCATTACCGAAATTGGCGGTACCGTGGGCGATATTGAATCATTGCCTTACATTGAGGCCGTGCGGCAGATGAAGTGGGAAATGGGCGATGACAATGCGCTTGTTATTCACTTAACACTTGTACCCTACCTTTCCGCAGCTGGTGAATTGAAAACCAAACCTACGCAACACTCCGTAAAAACTTTGATGGAAAGCGGAATACGTGCAGATATTTTGGTTTGTAGAACCGAACACGAGCTGTCGGACGATTTGCGAAGAAAGCTTGCACTTTTCTGTAATGTAAAAGAAGAAGCGGTTATACAATCCATCGATGCTTCTACTATTTATGATGTGCCAAATATGATGCTTGAGGAAGGTTTGGACACCGTAACACTACAGAAGTTAAATTTGAAAAATTCCAAAAAACCTGATTTAAAACAATGGAATAAATTTCTGCAAAGACACAAAAACCCAAAGGGCGAAGTTCACATTGGTCTCATTGGAAAATATGTAGAATTACAGGATAGCTACAAATCAATTTTGGAGGCTTTTATCCACGCAGGTGCTGAAAATGAAGTAAAAGTAAAGGTGGAATACATCCATTCTGAGCATATAAATGCAAAAACCATTGGCAAGAAACTTTCCAAGCTGGATGGAATTTTAGTCGCGCCCGGCTTTGGAGAACGCGGGGTTGAGGGAAAAGTTGCAGCTGTGAAATACGCCCGTGAAAACAATCTTCCCTTTTTGGGTATCTGTTTGGGAATGCAAATGGCCGTTATTGAATTTGCCCGAAACGTGCTAAAACTGAAAGATGCAAACAGTACTGAAATGGATTCGCAAACCAAGAATCCGGTAATAAGTATTATGGAAGATCAGAAAAACATTACCAACATGGGCGGCACCATGCGTTTGGGAGCTTGGAAATGCGATCTGAAAAAAGGAAGCATCGTCAGCAAGGTCTACAAATCAAAAACGATTGAGGAACGCCACCGCCACAGATATGAATTCAATAATAAATACCGTGAACAGTTTGAAACAGCAGGCCTAGTTCCTACTGGAATAAATCCTGACACTGGCTTGGTTGAAATAGTAGAAATACCGGAGCATCCCTGGTTTGTTGGTGTGCAATATCACCCGGAATACAAAAGCACGGTTGCCAATCCGCATCCACTTTTTGTGGCTTTTGTACAGGCAGTTCACCAACACGCCTCAAAAAAGAAATAGGACAATTTGACGCAATAAAATAAAAGGCGGGGTTATTGCCCTGCAACATACAATTAACGAAAATACACTTTTGGATTATTTCAAAAGAAGAAATAAAATATGGAACAAAAAAAATTCGACTTTAACTCACTTATAGGCTTTTTATTAATTGGCGGTATCCTAATTTGGATGTTGTATCTAAACAAACCTACCGAAGAAGAACTTCAAGCAGAAAAAGCCAAAACCGAAGCCGCTGCCAAACAAGAAGCGGAAGCTGCAAAAACCACAGAGGAAGTTACCCTTGCTCAAGCCACAACAGATTCAATGAGTATAAAGGGAGACTCTCTGGCTTTTGAGCAATTAAAAATCAAGCTGGGCTCCTTTGCATATTCCGAAACACTTCCTTCTGCAACTGAAGGTACAACCGTTTTGGAGAATGATGTGCTTTATTTGGAAGTGAGTAATAAAGGAGGTTACATAACCGAAGCACTTCTCAAGAATTTCACCAAGTATGATTCCGTTCCTATTTATCTTATAAAAGATGGAACTGCTTCCTTAAATCTTCAGTTTAGTTCTGAAAATCGAACTCTAAACTCACAAGACCTTTATTTTGAACCTACTCTAAACAAAAATGGCGAAGACCAAGTGCTTTCCATGAAGCTTAAAACTTCAGAAAACGGTTTTATTGAATACCGCTACACCTTACATCCGGGTGAATATATGATGGATTTCAGCATCAATAGCCAAGGATTGGACGGAATTATCAATACTTCCCAACCTATGTATTTGGATTGGCAGTTGAAAGGTTATCGTCACGCCAAAAGCATTTCATACGAAAACCGTTACTCGCGCTTGACCTATGAATATGATGACGAAAAACATTCAAAACTTTCTCCTTCGGGCGAAGATGATGAATTAGAGAAGGACGTTACCTGGATGAACTTCCGCCAGCATTTCTTCAGTTCTATGTTACTTACCGATACTCCATTTAAGGAAGTGAAATTGACTTCGGTTGATTTGGTGAAAGATGAAGAAGTGGACACCACCTTCACCAAACAATACGGTGCAAAGATGCTTTTGGAGCCCAAAAATGGCGCCTTGTCTTATGACATGAATATGTACTACGGTCCCTCAGACTATCAAATTTTCAAAAAATACGGCCGTAATCTGGATGAAGCCATGCCATTGGGCTGGGGTATTTTTGGGGTGATAAATAAGTACATCATTATACCATTGTTCGGCTTTTTGAGTGATTTCCTTCCTGCGGGAATTGCTATTATTGTTTTAACAATTCTTATAAAGCTTATGCTTTCGCCAGTTCAGTACAAACAGTATTTGGCACAGGCAAAAATGAAGGTTTTGAAACCAGAGCTCGACGAAATCAAAGAAAAATACAAAGGCAACAGTTTAAAAATACAACAGGAAACCATGAAGGTACAAAACTCTGCCGGCGCCAGCCCGCTGAAGGGTTGTTTGCCTGCATTGCTGCAAATTCCGGTGTTTTATGCGCTATTTACATTCTTCCCTTCAGCTTTTGATTTAAGGCAGAAGAGCTTCCTATGGGCTGATGACCTTTCAAGTTACGATACCATTGCGGAGTTGCCGTTCCACATTCCATTTTATGGAGATCACGTGAGCCTCTTCCCTATTTTGGCTTCCATTGCCATCTTTGTTTATATGATGATGACCATGGGTGCAAACATGCAACAGCAACAACAGCCGGGAATGCCGAATATGAAATTCCTGATGTATCTTTCGCCCCTGTTTATGTTGGTATTCTTCAACAACTACGCGAGTGGACTTTCACTTTATTACTTTGTTTCAAACTTGATTACCATTGGCATTATGCTCGTGATCAAAAACTTCATTATTGATGAAGACAAAGTACATGCAAAAATTCAGGTGAAAAAGGCCACGCCAAAGAAACAAAACAAGTTTCAGCGCAAAATGGCCGAGATGATGGAACAGGCCGAACAACAGAAAAAAGCAGGAAAACGTTAGGTTTTTCTTTAGATTTAAAACATATTAAGAAATAGATTTTAGATTTAAACGTTTGCTTTTTAAGTAAATGAACAATGAAAAAAACTGCTTTAATTTTCTTCTTCGGAATAATGCTCTGCTCTCCTTTTGCTTTTTCACAAAGTGAAATTAACCAAATGGATGCGCAGGGAAAACGTCACGGGGTTTGGAAAAAAAACTTTGAAGGAACTGATCAGCTGCGCTATGAAGGTACTTTTGACCATGGAAAGGAAGTGGGTGAATTCAAATTTTACTGTGAAGATTGCAAAAACCAGCCAATGGTCATAAAAAATTTCACAGGAAAAGATAATATTGCCCATGTTAAATACTTCACCGTAAAAGGAAAATTGGTGAGTGAGGGAAAAATGCTGGACAAAAACCGCATAGGCGAATGGATTTATTACCACGAAAAGTCTGAAAATGTAATGACCCGAGAGCAATACGTAAACGGCAAACTTGACGGAAAGGTGATTACCTACTACCCCAACGGAAAAACCACCCAAGAAACCACTTATAAAAATGCGATAAAGGAAGGTGAAGACAATTATTACTCGCCCGAAGGAGTTTTGTTGAAAAAACTGCTTTATAAAGAAAACGAATTACACGGACCAGCTTTGTACTATGATGCCTATGGCAATGTAATAATTGAAGGTTTTTATAAAGAAGGAAAAAAACACGGCCTTTGGAAATACTATAAAAATGGCAAGGTAGTTTTGGAAGAAACATATCCTAAAAAAGATAAATAAGCCTTTTCGGGTAAGTTGGCAAACAATCTCCCGACAGTTATACTTACAAAGTCTTTTATCTTTGTACACAAAATATTTATGAAAAAACGAGTAGTTGTCGGACTTAGCGGAGGCGTAGATTCCAGCGTTGCAGCCTATCTTTTAAAAGAACAGGGCTATGATGTTATTGGGCTATTTATGAAAAATTGGCACGACGACTCCGTAACTATTTCTGACGAATGCCCGTGGCTCGAGGACAGTAACGACGCCATGCTTGTGGCAGAAAAACTAGGTATTCCTTTTCAAACGGTAGACTTAAGCGAACAGTATAAAGAACGTATTGTTGACTATATGTTTCGCGAATACCAAATGGGCCGTACTCCAAATCCGGATGTGCTTTGCAACCGAGAAATAAAATTTGATGTGTTTATGAAAATTGCCCTGGGTCTTGGAGCTGATTTTGTTGCTACGGGGCACTATTGTCGCAAAGGCATAATTGAAAAAGACGGGAAAAAAATATATCAATTGCTTTCGGGCAAGGACCCAAACAAGGACCAGTCCTACTTTCTGTGCCAACTTTCGCAGGAACAGCTTGCAAAAACGCTTTTCCCTATTGGGGAATTGTTGAAACCGGAAGTGAGGAAAATTGCTTCGGAACAAAATTTAATTACTGCTGAAAAGCGTGATTCCCAAGGCTTGTGTTTTATCGGAAAAGTGAGACTGCCGGAATTTCTTCAACAGAAATTGGCTCCAAAGGATGGCATTATTGTAGAGGTACCTTCAGATTTCGAGGAATACAAATTGGAAACCCCTAATTTTACTTCCGAAGAAGAAGAACTACAATATCTTGCCTCAAAACACACCTATTCTTTGACGGATGGTAAAAAAATTGGTGTCCACCACGGAGCACATTATTTTACTAAAGGACAGCGCAAAGGCTTGGCCGTTGGCGGCACCAAAGAACCACTTTTTGTGATTGATACCGATGTTAACGAGAATATCATTTTCACAGGGCAAGGAAAGAGTCATCCGGGTCTCTACAGACGTGGACTTTTTGTTAAAAAAGAAGAAATCCACTGGATTCGTGAAGACCTCAAGCTTTCCGAAAACCAAAAAATGGAGGTAATGGCACGCATTCGTTATAGACAGCCTTTGGAAAAAGCCACAATACACTCCACAGTTTCCGGACTTTATGTTATATTTGAAAACCCGCAATCCGCCATAACCGAAGGCCAATTTGTTGCTTGGTATAGCGGTTACGAATTATTGGGGAGCGGTGTAATCTCTTAAAAAAAAATATGATGAAAAAATTATCCCTATTGGTCTTGTTTTTTGTTTCCACGCTTAGTTTTGGACAAATAGAAGACGCACTTGTGTTTTTGGAAGCTAAGGATCCTACCGTTGTGGCAGCAGCTTTAGCAGACCCATCAACTATTTTATCCCAAGCAGCCCTTGATAGAAAAACCGCTCAAGGCACCTCTATTGATGATCGCGATGTACCTTTAAACGAAACCCAAAAATCTGCAATTGAAGCCGCTACAGGTATTACCGTTTATGCAAAATCAAAATGGATGAATGCTGTTTACGTTCGTGGAACGGAAACCAATATCAATAATCTTTTAAACCTGAATTTCGTTACAGCCGTGGAATTTATGGACAAGAGCTTAAACAGACCATTTGAGACTCCGATTGCCAAAGACAAGTTTGAAATTGAAAACCAAGAAAGAGTAATATACAATTATGGTGATGCTACAAACCAAACCACCATGCTAAATGTTGATTACCTACACGAAAATGATTATACCGGAGAAGATATTATAGTTGCGTTTATGGATAATGGTTATCCGGGCGTATTGACCAATCCTGCATATACCACGCTTCGGAATGAGGGGAGATTATTAGGTTATTATGACTTTGTAGACCGAGTAACAAATCCAAATGGTACTGGAAGTCATGGATCTTCAACTTTCAGTGATGCCGCAGGTTTTCTTGACGGAGATTTTGTGGGCACTGCTCCAAATGCTTCCTATTATTTATTCGTTACTGAAGACGGAGGTGATGAAAACCCTGTTGAGGAAGCGTATTGGGTAGAAGCTCTGGAACGTGCAGACAGCCTTGGGGTTTACGTAGTAAATACTTCTTTAAGCTATCGCGATTTCTCACCTAATTATCCTCAGTATACATATACTTACGAAGATTTGGACGGACAGACTACTTTAGGTGCGCGCGGTGCAAATCACGCGTATGACAAAGGAATGATTATGGTAAACTCAGCCGGCAATAATGGCAATGAGAGTTTTCCATGGGTGGGAAGCCCTGCCGACTCTCCTGGCGTGCTCACCATTGGAGCCGTAAATAGTAGTGGAGATTACGTGAGTTTCAGTGCTATTGGCCCCACGGTAGATGGTAGGGTGAAGCCTGATGTAATGGCTAAGGGTCGTAATGCTGCTATTGTGGATCAATTTGGAGATGTTACCACTGCTAGCGGTACATCATTTAGCTCACCGATTACTGCTGGAGCCGTTGCTTCATTATGGCAAGCTGTCCCCAGCTTAAAGAATAGCGTTGTTATGCAGGCTATTCGTGAATCTGCAGATAAATACAACAACCCTACAAACCAAATGGGTTATGGTATTCCAGATTTTGGAGATGCTTTAAACGCATTACTTTTATTGGGCGTAGAAGAGCAGATGCAGGATTACCATTTTGCACTTTATCCAAACCCAGTGAGTACTCACATAAACATTTCATTTCCTAAAAATTCGGAAAGTGCTGAATTTTCATTGTTCAATATTTTAGGAGAAAAAGTCCTTCAAACAAATATTACAACTTTAAAAAACAGTATCGATGTGTCTGGGCTTTCTTCAGGAATGTATATAGCTTCAATTACTTCAAACAACAGAACAACAAGCTATAAAATTATTAAGAAGTAGTGCAAAACCGTATTACCGAACTTTTTAATATTGAATACCCAATAATCCAGGCTGGAATGATTTGGAATAGTGGCTGGCGACTTGCCAGTGCAGTTTCGAATTCGGGTGGATTAGGACTATTGGGAGCGGGCTCTATGTATCCTGAAGTGCTTCGTGAGCATATTCTAAAGTGCAAAAATGCGACTGATAAACCCTTTGGTGTCAATGTGCCGATGCTATACCCCGATATTGATAAAATAATCGATATCATTATTGAAGAGGGTGTGAAAATTGTCTTCACCTCTGCCGGAAACCCAAGAACATATACTTCAAAACTGAAGGAAAATGGCATTATGGTAGTTCATGTAGTGAGCAGTGTAAAATTTGCGCTAAAAGCTCAAGAAGCTGGAGTGGATGCGATAGTTGCCGAAGGATTTGAAGCAGGAGGGCATAACGGCCGTGAAGAGACTACAACTTTCACCTTGATTCCAATGGTGAAAGAGCAGTTGGAGATCCCATTGATTGCTGCCGGCGGAATAGCAACCGGCCGGGGGATGTTAGCCGCTATGGTTTTAGGAGCTGATGGCGTACAAGTGGGAAGCCGCTTTGTTGCTTCGGAAGAGGCCTCATCGCATCGTGCATTTAAACAAATGGTGGTTGATGCCAAAGAAGGCGACACACAACTTACTTTGAAAGAGTTGGCGCCCGTGCGCATGCTAAAAAATAAATTCTTCGAAAGTGTTATACAGCTTTATACCACCAACCCCACAAAAGAAGACCTGATAAAGCATTTAGGTCGGGCACGTGCAAAACGCGGTATGTTTGAAGGCGATTTGGAAGAAGGAGAATTGGAAATCGGACAAATTGCAGGGCTTATTCACGATATAAAACCAGCAGCGCAAATTCTCAAGGATATGATTGACGAATTTGAAAAGGCAAAGAAAGAAATAGATAACTTGTAAGATATTTAATATCAACCTACACTAAATTAAAAACCCTTCCGAAGTTAATCGGAAGGGTTTTCTTTTGAATTAAAACGTATGTCTATTCTTTGATAAGCCTTTTGGTTATTGGACCAGTTTCACTTTCTATAATTACTATATAGGTAGCAGCGGCCATTTCTGAAACATTGATAGCTTTTTCGGCTCCCATATTTCTTAAATCTACTGTTTTCACAACTCTTCCTCTAATATCAAATATGTTGAGTTTTTCAAGAGAAAGGTTTTGTGGATTTCCAATCATTACTGTATGCTTAGCAGGGTTTGGATACATTTGTAAACTTCCAATATCAGCATTGTTGTCGCCAGCGCCCAACACACTTTCAACGGTTAACTCAAATGTACAAGTAGATACATTTCCGTATTCATCTTCCGCAGTTAGTGTAATGGTATAAACACCATCAGATAAAGGTGTGCCTTCTGCAGGATCTTGTGTAGTTAAAGTAACGGGGGCAGTACAATTATCAACTGCTGTCGCTTCTCCTGTTGTGAAATAATCTGGAACAATGTAAAATAAATTACCAGCTCCCGGATCAACCGTTTGATCTGCAGGACAAGTAAGTACTGGTGTCAATAAATCCACCACAGTTACTACAGCCGTACAAGTGCTTAAGTTGCCGTTCACATCGCTCGCGAATACTTGAACTGTTACAGGCGTGCCGATATCGGCACAGCTAAATTCAGTAATATCTACCGCCACAGTAGCAATTCCGCAATTATCAGTATTACTTGCTATTACATCGTTTGGATCTAGTATAGCTGTTCCATCAGCCCCAAGTTCCAAAGTAAAATCTTGACAAATAAGCTCTGGATTTGTGTTATCTTCAATAGTTACGATAGCCGTACAGGTACTAATGTTTCCATTAACATCTGTTACTGTAAGCACCACTGTGTTATCTCCAATATTTGAGCAATCAAACGTATCAATATCCAGCACATAGGTATCAATGCCGCAAGCATCTGTGCTTCCGCCATCAACGTCTGTACCATCAATAGTTACTGTACCAGTCACGGGATCCAATTCAACTGTAATATTTTGGCAAACTGCTATCGGTGGTGTAATGTCCTCTACTGTAACGATTGCTGTACAAGTATTGGAATTTCCATTGATGTCAGTAACTGTAAGTACAACAGGGTTATCACCTACATCGCTACAATCAAAAGTACTCGGGCTGACCGAAATGGTTGCAATACCACAAGGATCTGAACTGCCGCCATCTATATCGGAAGCCGAAATTGAAGCGTTTCCTGAGGCATCCAATTGAATTGTAATGTTTTGGCAAACCATTGTTGGAAGTTCATTATCAGTTACCGTAATTGTAAAACTACATATTGTTGTATTTCCACTGCCATCTGTTGCGGTAAATTCAACAGTACTAACACCTACAGGGAAATCACTGCCACTAGCTAGCCCAGCAGTTTGTGAAACGGTTACACTACAATTATCCAGGCCAATTGCCATTGGAAAGCTAACGGCTGCGCTACACATTCCTACATCTGTACTTGCAGTAATATTTGCAGGACAAACTATTGTTGGTGGGAGGTCATCTTCCACAGTTACCACAGCTACGCAAGTGCTTGAGTTTCCATTTACATCAGTTACCGTTAAGGTCACGTTATTAGGACCAATATCTGCACAAGTGAAATCTGTAACATCAATTGAAGTAGTTGCAATTCCACAAGCATCTGTGCTTCCACCATCAACATCAGCAGCAGTTATGGACACATTTCCTGAAGCATCCAACTGAACGGTTATGTTTTGGCAAACTGCCGCTGGAGCTACATTGTCTTCCACAGTAACTACTGCGGTGCAGGTACTTGAGTTTCCATTGACATCAGTTACAGTAAAGGTAACATTGTTTGCGCCTACATTAGCACAAGTGAAAATACTTGGAGAAACACTTAAGGAAGCGATTCCACAATTATCAGTACTTCCGCCATCAACATCGGCAGGAATTATTGAAGCATTTCCAGAAGCATCCAACTGAACGGTTATGTTTTGGCAAACTGCCACTGGAGCTTCGGTGTCATTAATAGTTACATCAAAAGAACAAGTTTGCACCGGGTTTACACCATCGTCATACTCAAAAGTATTGGTGGTTGTTCCCACGGGGAAAGTGCTTCCGCTTGGCAAACCGGCTGTTTGTGTAATAGTTCCGCTTGGTGCACCAAAAATGATAAAGCCGTTCCATCTGTCATTAGCATACACCCATGCTTGATCATTTTCATAAGCAAAACCAAAATTAGTTGTAGTTAAACCTATTGAACTTGTAGCCGCATACGCTCCCGTTGCCCGATCATATAAATGGACAGATTGGGTAGTACTATCATAGATTGCATATTCATAACCCACTACACCTGTATATCCCACAGAAACTACTGCATAGACTGAACCTCCAGGCACTCCAGAAAGTGCCAGGGTACCATTAGTAATTCCTGTTGCTCTATCAACTTGCGTGATGGAACCTGCATTATAGTAGATAATTTCATTATTATCATAGTCTAAATCACCACATGATTGAGCATTGGGTTGATTGTCAGGCAAAATAGGTGTAGTAGTCCCTGATGGACAATCACCTGATAAATTTGTAAGTACTACTCCGTTTGCACTAATTCCATTTCCTTCAGATTGACTTAAGGAAGGGTTCCACCAAGCCCCTCTATAATCAAAACCACTTGCAATACTACTAATAATACCTCCTGTAGTACCATCAAAGCAATCTATTGGATATCCACCAGATCCTGCATTTACACTATAATACCTGTCTGTTGAAGGATTATAGCTAACTCCAGACCTGTTTCCAGTTCCCCCTGCTGAAGAAACCAATTCCAGTGTAGCTATTCCTGTTGCCAAAGGTCCAGAACCGCCACATCCCGTAGGAGACTCAACGGTATAAGTCACAACGGCACCACAAATTCCCGGATCATTGTCTTGGGTAATATTGCCAGGACAAACAAATGGGCCGCCACCGCCACCGCCGCCAATAACATTTACAATAGCTGAACAGGTTGAAGTTGCACCGTTGTCATTTGTTACCTCAACAGCAACTGTATTCAAGCCTGTGTCAGAACAGGTAAAACTCACCGTGGCGGCTAATGGGCTTCCAGCAAGTACTGTATAACCTCCGCAATCTACACTAACACTAAAAAGCAAATCTTCTGCATTTACCGTGGCATTTCCGCTTCCGTCAAGGGTAACGTCCAATACGGGAGCAGTTACTTCATAATCATAGTTTAAGCTCCAGCTATTCAAAGTGCCTTCATCACCTCCGGCAGTGTCTGAAACTGAAAGAATCCAATCGCCCATCGTATTTTCGCCATCGAAGATAGAAAGTGGTGAAAATGGCTGATAGCTTGGGTCTGGATACGCTTGATTTGCTCCTGTTCCATAACAGGCACTGGAGGTTGTTGGTGCCTCATCATCTAGAAGAATAACAACATCGTCCCCACTACAAGAACCAGGATCTAAAATTGTAATTACCGTTCCTGCCGGGGATTCGAGTGTAATTACCAAATCACCAACCCAAGTATGGTTAATATTCAAATCTACATTTAAATCGGTAATACTTACGTTATCAGTAACAGTCAACGTACTTGTAATTGTATTATTACTGGTAATTGGAGTCCCAGGACTAATACTTGAAGAACCACTCATTGGCACGTTTCCGGTACCCAGGCATATAATTTCTGGCGGGTTGTTGGTTACGATGATATCATCTGTTAAAGTAGTCGGTGCTCCAGTACAGAAATCGTTCACTATATACGTTATAGTTACCAAACCTGGACCACCAACGCTTGGGTCGAAAGTAAAAGTCGTACCGTTACCATCATCGGTTACACCGGAACCACTATAAACACCTCCTGTTGGGTTACCGCCTGAAAGTCCTGTTTGTATTCCATCAGAAAGGCATACTTCATCAATAACATCCAAACCTGAAAAAGACGGTGGTAAGTCAAAAGCCTCCGTTCCATCAGTTTTGCTTCCCGAAGAACCTTGAATGGCGCTATAACCAAGACCTCTTCTTGCAAAAGCTTCCCAAATAGCACACTGATTGGCCCCACCGTACATTGCCATATCTGCAGCTAGGATAGCGTCACGGCCATCTACGAAACCTGGTTGGCTAGCTTGTAATTTTAAGCCTTCGGTCACTAAGGCCAAGGAAATGTTATTTCCTCCAGTGCCATTATAAAAATCAGTATCAAAACCATGGATGGCTATAAGTTCCCAAGTCATTTCCCACAACATTTCAGCCCAAACTGAACCAACACCATGGGGAGCTACTTCAGTTTTAATATCGTCATAAGTATGTGGATTTACTCCAAAATCTGTACTGTACGGCCAAGTTCTAATACCCGGACCTCCTGGACCTTCGCCAATCAACCAAGTACCCACACCTCTTGAATCTGGTCCGCCATCTCCACTTTCCATTGTAAGCATTAAGCCGTAATAATCGCTCCAACCTTCCCCCATCTGCTCTTGGCCTCCTAGGGTACTTAATCTATTCGAGATTCCATGGCCGTATTCATGAATGATTACCATATTATCCAAATCACCATCACGTGAGCCACAAACATACATTTGCATTCTTGGTCTGCTGCCATCTCCCGGAGTAGCAAAATTTGCGTTACACGTTCCTGAGCCGTCTTGAGCCTCGGCATTTACAGGATCGTTTCCTGCACCACCATTTCCATAGTTATTGTGTTGGAAGTTTCCACTGGCTTCATCAAAACCATACTGATAGGTAACATCGTGAATAATATTTGTCCAATAGAACAAATTAGTGATTGCGGCATTTTCAGATTGATTCCCAGCACTATATGTTGTATTCAGTGGAAAATCAAAAATTAAATTTCCGCCTGGACTAAAAGCATATTTACCATCTGGACTATTATTAGCATTATCATCATCATACGCATCCACATTATTTCCGCGGGTATTTGTAAATTCTGGGGTATCATCACCATTTGTATCATGCCATCCAAAAGGTGAAGCCGTCAAGTTTTCTGGATTGGTAACCAAAGTACGAGTTCCGAAATTTGGACTTTCAATTGGCATAGCGTACACCCTGTAACTTGCGGCCGGGGGTGCTGCCATATTTGATGAGTTGGCCATATTATAGGTAATTGGTTCCTCCATAGGTCCTACAAAAGGAGCTGTATCCTTGGGTGCGTGTATATGGTTTTCGTGATCTCCTAATATATTACAGGATATAGTCCAATTATCTTTATCTATAATTTTACCAGAGGCCGCATCTACTCGAAAATTCCACCAATCAGAGGAAGTTGTTTCGGCCACAGAAAGCTCCCAAACTAGTTGGGTGCCAACCCCTTCTTTATAATAGTACATTAATTTAACAGGGATATCTTCAGAAGAAATTCCTGCCTTATTAAATACGGCAGCTTTATTTTTACCTCCAATACTTTTTATTTCTTGGAGATTTGCAATACGGTATCCCATCTGCCCAGCAACAGAAGTTATTGCCTGTCTTGCTGAAATTCCCTGAGAACTATTCTTAACGGTTGCTTTCACATCTGCCAAGAATTTGTTGTGTTCCATTATCGCATTTCCAGTTTTGTCAAAATGCACACTGGATTCGGTGCCGTATACTTCAAGCCCATTGATGGCTTGCCGTATGTAGACATGGCGAATACCGCTAATGCTACTTACGTGTTCCTTAGTAATTACATAGGAATCACTTTTTTGTGTAATAAGGTTTTTTAGCGAAATGTTTGAAGGTTCTGTGGCTAATCGCGCCGCTTCTTTTTCTTTTTCTGGGTTTTTGTGTTGCGCCGAAAATTGAAATGTCAACATGCACAACACCATCAAGAGTAGTGTTGATTTTTTCATTTTGAAATTTGATTTAGTTAGTTCTATAAATGTATGATAAAATCGTTATTATCAACTAATTGTCATCATATATTTCAAAATAAAATTTTTTACTGTAAAATTTTATCCATAAAAAAAGCCCCCCAAATGGGAGGCTTTGTCTTAAAAAAATTGTGTGTATTAAAGTACTTTTACGTTAACCGCGTTCAATCCTTTTTTACCTTCTTGAAGATCAAATTCTACTTCGTCACCTTCGCGAACTTCGTCGATAAGGCCTGAAATGTGTACAAAATGTTCTTTGTTGGTTCCTTCTTCAGTGATAAAACCAAAACCTTTGGTATCGTTGAAGAATTTTACTGTTCCTTTGTTCATTGTATTTAATTAAAAAATTTATAATAAGTGGCAAAGATAGTATTATAATTGACAAATACACTTTTTAAGATTGTTTATTTTAAAAACTTAAATTTTTAAAATTTCTGTAAAAAATTAACATTTTTGATTAAATATCAAAAAAACAAATTCCAATCATCACTACAAATCAATAGCTATTTGATTTTTTAGAATATCCTCAAACGTTTCCCTCTTTCTTATTAAATGTGCTTTTCCTTTATACCAAAGCACTTCTGCGGGTCGATAACGTGAATTATAATTACTTGCCATAGTGAAGCAATATGCCCCTGCATTGTGGAATGATAAAACATCTCCTTCGTGAACCTCGGGAATTCTTCTGTTGTTTGCAAACGTATCAGTTTCGCAAATGTAACCTGTTACGGTATAAAAGCGATCCCTGCCGTGAGGGCGAGAAACGTTTGAAATTTCATGCTGAGACCCGTAAAGCATTGGACGAATTAAGTGGTTAAAACCACTATCAACCTGAGCAAAAACCGTAGAAGTAGTTTGTTTAATCACGTTCACCTTTACCAAAAACTGTCCGGCCTCGCTTACCAAAAACTTACCAGGCTCAAAAGCCAAGGTTAGTTTTTTACCGTATTTTTTGCTGAAATCATTGAAACGCTTGCTCAGTTTTTTTCCGAGTTCCTCAACGTTTGTTTCAATATCGCCTTCTTTATAGGGAACTTTAAAACCGCTTCCGAAGTCAATAAATTCCAGATTGTCAAAGTTTTCTGCGGCATTAAAAAGTATTTCCGAAGCATAAAGAAAAACATCAATATCAAGAATATCGCTTCCGGTGTGCATATGGATACCATTGATATTCATACCGGTATTTTCAACAATTCTTTTCAGCAGGGGCATTTGGTGTATTGAAATCCCGAACTTGCTATCAATATGCCCCACGGAAATATTTGCATTTCCGCCAGCCATTACATGTGGATTTATACGAATACAGACTGGTGTTTTAGGATGCTTGGTTCCAAATTGTTCCAAAATGGAAAGGTTGTCAATATTAATCTGTACCCCAAGCTTTGCAGCCTTTTCTATCTCTTCCAAAGAAATTCCGTTGGGAGTGTAGATTATATCCTCAGGTTTTGCACCAGCTTCCAAACCAAGCATCACTTCCTGTATAGAGACGGTATCTAGGCCACCACCCATTTTTATAATCAGTTTTAACACTGAAATATTGGAAAGTGCCTTTACCGCATAATTTATTCTCAGTTTCTCCACCTTATCAAAAGCGCTGGTTAACCGTTTATACTGCCTTTCAATTTTAGCGGCATCATAAACATAAACAGGGCTTCCGAATTCTTGGGCTATCGCCAAAAGGTCTTGATTTTTCATTATTTTAAGAATAAATTTTTAAAAATTAAGGCGCAAAAATAGGGATGTAACTCGAATTACTTCATTAATAAACACTTAAATTTTTAGATTTTTGAAATCCGTAAAATTTCTGTAATGCAAAGCTTCAAAAAACATTAGTCCATTCCTGCAACATTTGTTATTTTTGCCTTCCATAAACAAGTACAAAACCGCTACTATGAATTTACACGAATATCAGGGAAAAGAAATTTTAAACAGTTTTGGCGTTGAAATACAGCGCGGTATCGTGGCTACCACTCCAAAAGAGGCAGTGGACGCCGCCAAAAAACTTACCGAGGAAACCGGAACGGGCTGGCACGTTATTAAGGCTCAAGTTCACGCCGGGGGCCGGGGTAAGGGCGGAGGTGTAAAACTTGCAAAGAATCTTCAGGAAGTTGAGGATATTGCTGGAAAAATCATAGGGATGGACCTTGTTACCCCGCAAACTTCTGCGGAAGGGAAAAGGGTTCACCAGGTTTTGATTGCCGAAGATGTTTATTACCCAGGTGATAGCGAACCGGAAGAGTATTATATGAGCGTGCTTTTAAATCGTTCCACAGGAAGAAATATGATAATGTATTCTACCGAAGGCGGGATGGATATTGAAACTGTTGCCGAGGAAACTCCACATTTAATATTCACTGAAGAAATTGATCCAGCCGTTGGTTTATTGGGCTTTCAGGCAAGAAGGGTCGCTTTTAATCTTGGTTTGAGTGGAAAGGCTTTTAAGGAAATGACAAAATTTGTTACTGCGCTATACAAAGCATACAATGAATCTGACTCTTCCCTTTTTGAAATAAACCCGGTTTTAAAAACCAGTGATGATAAAATTATTGCCGTGGATGCCAAGGTAAGTATTGATGACAACGCCCTTTACCGCCACAAAGATTATATGGAAATGCGCGACAAACGCGAGGAAAACCCTGTGGAAGTTGAAGCAAAGGAAAAAGGCTTGAACTATGTTGACCTTGACGGAAACGTTGGTTGTATGGTTAACGGTGCCGGACTCGCAATGGCAACAATGGACTTGATTAAACAAGCTGGCGGTGAGCCCGCAAACTTCCTTGACGTTGGTGGAACTGCAGATGCCGAGCGTGTTGAGGCTGCATTTAAATTAATCTTGAAAGACCCGAACGTAAAAGCAATCTTGATAAATATTTTCGGGGGAATTGTACGTTGTGACCGTGTTGCGCAGGGCGTGATTGATGCCTACAAAAATATGGGAACTATTCATGTTCCAATTATTGTACGTTTGCAGGGAACAAATGCAGATATTGCAAAAAAACTAATTGACGATAGCGGGCTGGACGTACAGAGCGCTATTGAATTTCAAGAGGCTGCCGATAAAGTAAAAGCAGTTCTTTCATAAACCTAATTTATAATTGCAAAAGCCCTTTGCATTTGCAAGGGCTTTTTTTTGAAATATAAAGTATGGAAAGGAACCCCAAATCCCTTCTTAGTGATTTAATAAATATGGTAATGGCCGACGGGAAAATAAAACCTTCCGAGATAGACTTTATCCAGAAGCTGGCCAGACGTATGGAAATTTCGGATAAGGAATTGGTTGATTTATTTGAGAATCCTCAACCCTCACGCCCAGTCTTTAATGAGGTGGAGCGCATTACACACTTCTATAAATTAATCTTGATGATGAATGTGGACAACGAAACTCACGAATCTGAAATTGTTGCGCTAAAGAATTTTGGGCTTAGAATGGGCATTCGCCCCATTGTTGCCGATCAGATTTTGAAAAAAATGGATGAATCTGAAGAAAAGATGGTACCCGCTGAAGAACTACTGAAAATTTTCAAAATATATTACAATTAGTCAGCAATCATTTTTTCAATCACCGAAACATCCCATTCGGAGTCGAAAGCGTTTTTAGCCTGCTCCAATAGCGTTCCCATCTCTTCCTTAATCACTGCTATGTAATTATCTTCTGCGGCAGGTTGCTTTTGAAGATAGACCATCATCCACAACAGTTTCTCAACCATTACCGGATCGTGCTTACAATAGGTGCGCAGCGAAGCCATTACATTATACATCAATTCCTTAAAGGTGACAACCGCCATTCTAAGTGTTGCATTTTCTTTATGTATGATAATTCCATTATCATTTTTCTGCATCCGTAATGCAAACAAATCCGTCAAATAATCTACGGCATTGATAGCGGTTCCGGGATCATTGATTCCAGGTGACATTGCCTTAACAGCTATTTCGGTAATTTGCTTAAATGCCAAAATATAATTGTCCTCAACCAATTCGCCACGTGCAAAGCTGATGTTGGAAATAATTGAATTCACTACTTTTTCATCCAATTGCTTTTCAGATTTCAGAAAAATTGAATTCTTCAGCACGAAAAGTCCTTTTGGTATTGTTATGTAAATCTTGGTTTCTTCATCTTCGCAAATTCTCAAAATATTTTTTATGGATATATTCTGGAAATAACCGCTTCTTCCCGCTTTATACTCGTACCAATTATCTGTATTTGGAAATTTTTTAAATTGTCCTTTTTCAGAATCAATTAAGCCTTGAAGTCTTTTTTCGGCATATTCAAAAATGGCATCCAAAATGTTGTTTATCTGTATACTCTGTGAAATATTATGGATGAAATAGATAAAGGCAACCAAGCAAACAATGGTAAAAACAATTCCCAAAAGTACCGAGAATCCCGGTAGGGTATATTTATCCTCACTTGGTTCAATAGAAAAAAGAATAAAAATATTGTAAAGAATCGTGGCAAGATATATTCCCAAAATTACTTGGTGGCGCCTATCGCTAATCAAACCCGGAAGCAATCGCGGGGAATAATTATTGGATGCCTGGCTAAGCAGTAGCATTACCATGGAAAAACTGAAAACCATCAACGAAATAAGCCCTCCCAAACATGCACTAAGTACCGTTAGCGCGGTATCTCCATCCTCTACCATTAACAACGGTAAAACGTCCATTATTTTTCTGGATATTCCGTGTTGCTCTAAATAAATCATTAAAAGGGCAACAAAAAAACCGGAAATGGCAAATAGTGTAGGGTAAAAAGCAATTTTGCTTTCAATGGTATTGAAGAAATCAAAAATGCGGATGAAAAGTTTTTTCATAAATGTCAGTTAGTGATTTTTAAAAGTACTGAAACCACTATTCAAAATTCTTAAAAATGAATTAAATCTTCCAAGCGTCCCATTGTCTAGTGCCAAAAAGTCATTTCAAACTCTTTCTTTACGGTCAAAATGTCTGTAAAAATACTATGGAATCATTATTGACTAATAGATTGAAAAATAAGTCAGAATTTTAAACAATATATAGTTATGAAAACAGTTAATAAAAACAGTATTTGGTTACCGGGACTTTTGGATAACCTGCTTTTTGACAACAAGTTAGATGTATTTAATAACAATTATGAAACATTTAGCATTCCAGCAGTAAATATTACTGAAAATTTCCCGAATTTTGTAGTCGAATTGGCCGTTCCGGGTTTGAAAAAGGAAGATTTTACCATTGAGGTTGAGGAAGATACCTTAAAAATCGCTTCAAAGAAGGTAGAAGAAAAGAAGGAAGAAAGTAGCAATTCCCAAATTAGAAGAAGGGAATTCAATTTTCAAAGTTTTGAACGTTCTTTCAAACTTCCCGAAAACATTAAAACTGAAGATATTCAGGCTAATTACGAAAATGGAATCCTAAGGGTTACGCTTCCAAAGATGGAAGAAAAGAAAGCATTGAAGAAAATGGTTGAGATTTCATAATTGAAATTTAATTTGGTTAGTTAGTTGAAAATGACCGCGTGCTACTCAATCGGTGCGCGGTTTTTTCATGGGGTTAATTGGGCCCTCTCCTTTTTCGACCACCTGTACTTCTCTGGGCTCTTTTTAAATTTCGCTCCTCTTGTCTTTTCTTTTCAGGTTTTACGGTTTCTACCGCCTTTTCCCGGCCATCTTTTTGATAAGCCTTGGGGAGACCATCACTATCCTTAACGGAGTCTTTCAGCGTTTTAAGTTCTTCCGCCGTAAGATCGCGCCACGCGCCCACGGGTAAATCTCCCAACTCAAGGTTCATAATGCGGATGCGTTGTAAAGCAACAACTTCATACCCCAAATATTCGCACATCCTGCGAATCTGCCTGTTTAGTCCCTGCACTAAAATAATCCGAAACTCAAACCTGCTGATTCGTTCCACCTTGCAGCGCTTGGTTACCGTATCCAAAATAGGAATCCCGGAACCCATGCGTTTAATAAATTCATCGGTAACCGGTCTATCTACTTTTACTATGTATTCCTTTTCGTGCTTGTTCCCCGCGCGCAGGATTTTGTTTACAATATCGCCCTCATTTGTAAGCAACAGCAGCCCTTCACTGGGTTTGTCCAATCTTCCGACCGGAAAAATACGTTCGGGATGTTTAATAAAATCAACTACGTTATCGTCAAAACGGGTGTCGGTGGTACAGGTTATGCCCACGGGCTTGTTCAGCATTATATACACTTCGGCAGTATTTTCCTTAATGAGTTTTCCGTCCACGCGCACTTCATCTTCGGGCATTACCCTATCGCCCAGCCCGCTTTTTTCACCGTTCACGGTTACGCGTCCCTTTTCAATTAAAGTATCGGCCTCGCGGCGGGAGCAGTAACCGCTATCGCTTATCGCCTTGTTCAATCGTACGGAATCTGGATGGTGCATTTCTAATTTTTCAACAAAGATACCATTATTGCAGCGCATAGCGAAAAGGTTAAATTTGATTTAAACGCCCTATCCAACTTTTTAAAAAATTGTAGTTTCAACAAAAATTTCAACAATGGCAATACTCGGCTCAATAATAAAAACCGCGATCGATCTACGGGGAGCGATCGTTTCAGAAAAATCTCCCGTGGAATCGCAGCGGGAAGTCCTAAAAAATCTGCTCGAAAAGGCAAAGGATACCGCCTTTGGGAAGTATTACGGCTTTTCAAAAATTCTTGAAGCAACCGATATTGAAAAAGAGTTTGCCGAGAAAGTTCCCTATTTTGATTACCACCAAATGGAGGCCGAATGGTGGTGCAAAACCCAAGAAGGGATGGAAGATATAAGTTGGCCTGGAAAACCCACCTACTTTGCCCGAAGCAGCGGCACAACAGGAAAAACCTCAAAACGAATTCCCGTTACCGACGAGATGATCGAGGCCATTCGCACCACGGGCATCAAGCAAGTTGGCGCATTGACAAATTTTGAAATTCCTTCCGATTTTTACGAAAAAGAAATCATGATGCTGGGCAGCAGCACCAATCTGGAAGAACAGGATCAGTTTTTGGAGGGTGAAATAAGCGGTATCAGCGCCAGCAACATTCCGTTTTGGTTTCGGGGCTATTACAAACCGGGAGAGGAAATTGCCCAAATGGACGACTGGGACCAAAAGGTGGAAACCATCGCCAAAAATGCCCGAAATTGGGACATTGGAGCCCTCAGCGGAATTCCTTCGTGGATGGAACTGATGATGAAGAAAGTTATTGAATATCACGACGCGGCAAACATTCACGAAATTTGGCCAAACCTGCAGGTCTATACCACTGGCGGTGTTGCGTTTCAGCCGTATGAGAAGAGTTTTAACCAATTATTGGCGCATCCCATTATTGTGATTGACACCTATTTGGCCTCGGAAGGGTTTTTGGCATTTCAGAATAGGCCCGATACCACTTCAATGAAGTTGGTTACCGACAATGGAATCTATTTTGAATTCGTTCCCTTCAAACCCGAGTATATCAACGATGATGGTTCCCTTGCACAGGACGCCCCTGCCCTAACCCTCGCCGAAGTGGAACCGAGTGTGGATTATGTTTTGATAATCAGTACAGTCTCGGGCGCTTGGCGCTATTTGATTGGCGATACCATTGCTTTTACCGATGTGGAAAAGGCCGAAATAAAAATCACGGGGCGCACCAAATTCTTTTTAAATGTGGTTGGTTCACAATTATCCGTGAACAAAATGGAAGTTGCCCTGCGTGAAATGGAGGAGAAATTCGATATAAAAATCCCCGAATTTACTTTAGCAGCGGTCAAAATAGATGGCGAATTTTATCACCATTGGTATTTAGGTACGGAAACCGAAATCGACGCAGCAGAAATAGCGAACGCGCTGGATGAAGCCTTAAAGGAAGCAAATAAAAACTACGCAGTCGCACGTTCAAAAGCGTTGAAGGGCGTAAAAGTGAATACTGTTAATCCTGAAATTTTCCACGAATGGAACGCCAAAAACAAAAAGAAGGGCGGACAGGTAAAAATGGAAAAGGTTATGGATGAGGAAAAGTTTGCTGAGTGGGAAAGGTTTGTAAAAACTCAGGTTAAGGTGTGAGGTGTGAGGTGTGAGGTTCTAAAAATACAAATTCCGAAAATTTCTAATCACAAATCCTGTTGCCGTGAACGAGGCCGAAGGGTCTATTAAACAAATTAACGCTTCAACAGTTAAACATATCAACTACCCTCTCCCCCCACAATCTCTGGCTCCTCCTCTACTTTATTTTCATTGATGAGCTCCATTACTTCCTCTGGGGAAATGTAAAGGCGGCGGATGCGCTCCTTGTATTTTTCGGACAGGCTGGCGTTGTCGAGTATGAAGTTTTTTGTCTTTAAAATATAATCTCCCATCCCGTGGGCAATGGCATAGGTATCTGCAGTGCGCTCAACTTCCTTGATATGTGCTGAAGAGAACAGATATTTTATTCCGAAGATGAGCATTCCAAAATTTGTGCGCTCCCTATAATCCATTACGTGGCCCAGTTCGTGGCCTAGCCAACCTATTTTTACATCTGAAGGAATGTCTTCCATGGTGAATTGTTCGCCTTCAATCTGAATATTTCTGCTTATCAAAATTACATACTCCCGATTTTCCTTTCTCTTAAAAAAACTCGCAAACCGCGGCTGGGCCTGCATGGTGGATTTTTTAATATTATCCTTGAATTTGAATTCAATTGCGGTATCGTACAGTTCAGGATAAAAGGAAATCGCCTCAATAACTTCTTTTTTGATACTTTCGGGAATAATCTTATTGTCCAAATTGATATTTTGCGCTGAAACCATAGAAATGGTAAAGTTCAAAATAGGTTTTATGAGGGACGTTAAAGGCATTATAAAGTTATTGTTTGGAGTTTGGGTTTGGGGTTAAACGTTAAGTGTTAAGTGTTAAGTGTTAACTGCGACTGAGACTGTGACTGAAAACTTCCAACTAATCTCAAACCTCCTCCAATTGTTTCTGAAACGTCTTAATCTTATCCCGCAATTTGGCGGCCATCATAAAATCCAAATCCTTTGCGGCTTTTTCCATGGCTTTTCGGGTGTCGCGGATTTTCTTTTCTATCTGTGCCTTGGTCAAATATTCCACCTCCGATTCCGCGGCGAGGGTTTCGGCATTTTCAAACGTATAGGCCTCCTGCTTGGATTTCGTCAATGAGTTTTCAAATGACTTTTTTATCTGCGTCGGCGTAATGCCATGCGCTTCATTATAGGCAATCTGCTTTTGGCGGCGGTACTCGGTGCCGTCAATGGTTTCCTGCATACTTCGGGTGATTTTATCGGCATACATAATTGCCTTTCCATTTAGGTTCCGGGCGGCGCGGCCTACGGTCTGGGTGAGGGAGCGGTTGCTTCGCAAAAACCCTTCCTTGTCGGCATCGAGAATGGCTACCAAGGAAACTTCCGGTAAGTCCAATCCTTCCCTTAAAAGGTTCACTCCTACCAACACATCAAAAAGACCAAGACGCAAATCCTGCATAATCTCTACGCGTTCCAAGGTATCCACATCACTGTGAATATAGCGGGTACGGATTTGTACCCTTGTTAAATATTTAGTCAATTCTTCCGCCATTCTTTTGGTCAGGGTGGTTACCAAAACGCGTTCGTCTTTCTCCACGCGCAATTGGATTTCCTCCAATAAATCATCAATCTGGTTTAGGCTGGGACGCACTTCAATGGGTGGGTCCAGCAAACCTGTGGGGCGAATAATCTGTTCCACATACACGCCACCGCTTTTTTCAAGTTCGTAATCGGCGGGCGTGGCGCTTACGTAGATTACTTGGTTTTGCAGGGCTTCAAATTCCTCAAATTTTAGCGGACGGTTGTCCATCGCGGCGGGCAATCTAAAGCCGTATTCCACCAAGTTTTCTTTTCGGGAACGGTCGCCGCCGTACATTGCGCCTACCTGCGGGATGGTCACGTGGCTTTCATCTACTACCATCAAATAATCCTTGGGAAAGTAATCCAGCAAACAGAACGGGCGCGTGCCGGGCAGTCGCTGGTCCAAGTAGCGCGAATAGTTTTCAATCCCGCTGCAATAGCCGAGTTCGCGTATCATTTCCAAATCGAAATTGGTTCGTTCGTCCAGACGTTTTGCCTCCAGATGTTTTCCTATTTCGCCAAAATATTCCACCTGTTTTACCAAATCGTCCTGAATCTGGCGAATGGCGCCCTGCAGGACATCTGGCGAAGTAACGAACATATTTGCGGGATAGATATTCAGTCGGTCGTATTTGGCTTTTATGTTGTTGTTCAATGGGTCAAAGACTTCTATTTCCTCAATTTCATCTCCGAAAAAGTGGATTCTAAATGCATCATCCGCATATCCAGGGTACACATCTACCGTATCGCCCTTGATGCGGAAACGGCCGTGATTGAATTCCGCTTCGGTTCTTGAGTAAAGACTTTGTACCAAACGGTGCAACAATTTGGTGCGGGAGATGATCTGCCCTTTTTCCAAACTGATTACGTTTTTCTGAAATTCCGCAGGGTTTCCGATACCGTAGAGGCAGGAAACCGAGGAAACCACCAGCACATCCCTCCTGCCAGAAAGCAGGGACGAGGTGGTGCTAAGGCGCATTTTTTCAATCTCTTCGTTTATGGAAAGATCTTTTTCTATATAGGTGCCGCTGCTGGGAATAAACGCTTCGGGCTGGTAATAATCGTAATAGGACACAAAGTACTCCACCGCATTTTCGGGGAAGAGGTTTTTAAACTCTGTGTACAACTGTGCCGCGAGGGTTTTGTTGTGCGCCAACACCAGGGTTGGCTTTTGCACTTGCTGCACCACATTTGCCACGGTAAAGGTTTTTCCGGAGCCGGTTACGCCGAGGAGGGTTTGGTATTTTTCGTCTGCGTTTAGGCCGTTTACCAAGGCTTTTATGGCCTCGGGCTGGTCGCCGGAGGGGGTGTATTCTGTAGCTAATTTAAAATTCATTTGTTCTTTTTCATTGCTTTACAAAAGTAGTGAAATAGAACGTGAGTAGTGAGTGGTGAGTGGTGAGAAGTTTTGATGGTAGGCTTTTCTTTGAGTGAGAAAAATGGAAACGCCCGCTGGTGCGGGCGTCTTTTTATATTTTGTAGCCTTTTATGAGTTTGTATTCTGATGATTGGATACCATATTGTGATTTTACTGCGTCCTTGATGGTTTGGGAGCGGCTTGAAAGGGTACTGTACTCATTGAGGCGCATGTCCTGAAGGGGTTTTAATGTGCTGTATGCCGTTGTTACTTGCGTGTTTGCGGCTGTTAAGGCTTCTAACTGCAGGGTTAGATTTTCTGTGGTGATGCTTGTGTTTGTGGGGGCGTATGCTGCGCCATAACTGTTAAGAATTGTAATAATATCTGCAAAATACTGGGTCTGGCTACCGTAGGAACGGTGTGATTGAGATACAAATTCGCCTTCTTCGTCTCTTTTTAGTTTGGTTGTTTTTTCTCCTCTTATATTGTTTACAAGGGTGGTTATTTCTGCAGCCTGTTCAGACTTTTTGCCAAACTTTGCCTTAACGTAAGAGAGGATGGGTGACATTGTTTTGAACAATGATGTTTCGCTTTTCATAAATAGGTACTGACGGTTATCTACCGCGAGGGAGAACTGAGAGTGTGCGGCGGCAACTTGAGCGTTGACGTCTTCTATAGCCGTAATTAAGGTATTGTATGCTGCCACTGAAGTTTCTGGGGTTAGTGGTACATACCCTGCAAAGGTTGCAAGGTTTGTGGAGAGTTGTTCTGCGTTATAAAGACGCGCTCCGAAGGTGTTTTCTGTGCGGGATGCCATAGGTTTTGGATTTTAGATTTAAGACAATTAATTATCAAAATAAATTTAAAATGCTTTCGTGAAATTTCAAAATTAATTTGAGTTAAATTTTTAAGGATTTGTGCTTTATGATACTGGTGCTGAGGGATTAGCGATGAGGAATGAGGGAAATGATATTGGCTTTGAGGGAAAATATATTGGCTGTGAGGGAAATGATATTGGCTTTGAGGAACGTGTTGTGTTTCTTGTTTCTTGTTTCTTGTTTAATTGGGGGATTGGTTCATTGGGTTTTTACCACAAAGGGCACGGAGAAGGCACAAAGGGCACTATGAAAGGGGGTGTGATGATTGGATGGTGTATGGAAAATATAAAGAACCCAACTTATGTGGCCCCTTCTTGGCTGTTTAGGCCCCTGCCGGTGTCTGTTGGGTTCTTCTTTATTGTTTAGTGCTTTGACTGTACCATTAAGCTCGAGGTGAGGCTTTGACCCTTCGACAAGCTGAGGACTGGCGAAGCTGAGTATGACAGGGGTGTGCCTTGCCTCTGGTATGATTCGGAACTGGGATTGAGCAGGTTTGGGGGCACACGTTGCACACGTGCGCTAGCAGGGGGGGCTTAAAACGGCTTATATTGGTTCGGACTTAAAAAATTAAGGGGTTGTGCAACGGTTACCGGTGTTGTGTGTAGTGCTTTTTTTTGTTAATGTAGAGTTACGTTTGCCCAAGTGAAAAACTCCGCTAAAGAAAACACCATAACATTTGTGTCATTATTCAATTCGGTAGTATAAAGCTTTTCTTTAACTGCATTTCGAAGCCAAACTTTTGCACCTGCTTTAAATCCGTCGCCATCGATCAAAATCATTACATCTTTTTCAGGCATTGCCTCGATTGTATTAAGATATAAATAAGGTAGTTTTTCATCTACCGAACCAGCACTTTGTTGCCATTTGCACTCAATACGAATTCTTAAATCATATTTTTTTGAAACCAAAAGAAATTCTGTATTTCCACCGTGTCCATAGATTGTAGTGAAAGGAACATTTTTTAATAATAACTCTTCTCCATAATTTTCTGGGTTTTTTGCCCACTTTCGATACATTTCAATTTCAAACCCTTTTCCTAATAAAACTGTTTGTACTGCAACCTCAAGTTGGTTTCCAGTAATGTTTGTGAACTTTCCTTTTTCCATTTAGTCTTTATAGTTTGTAACAACTATTTCTTTTATTGAGTTTCTTCTTTTTGCGTTTGAATTTATTGATCTTTTAGCATCAACTCTTGATATTTGAAAATTTGAATAGATACTATCAAAAAAATCATCATCAGGATTGTTATTTTTTGGGTCTGAATTACTCAACATTAATTTACTTCCTTGTTTGTGAAGATCATAAAATAAACCAGCAAGTTGCATTTGTTCATCATCCTCGAAGTTAAATTTGCTATAAGCTGTAAAACTTGCAGTCTTGCTAATTGGTCGATAAGGCGGATCGAAATAAACAAACGAACTTGTTTTGATATCGTTTTTAACTTCTTTGAAATCAGCTTTACGGATTGTCGCAATTTCTAATAGTTTAGAAACGTTAAGTATATTCTGCTCGTCAACAATTTTTGGGTTTTTGTAACGACCTTGTGGTGAATTAAATCCACCTTTTGAATTAAACCTAAACAAGCCATTAAAACAAGTTTTATTTAAAAATATGGTTTGTGCTACTCTCGAAATCCAATTTTCTGAATATTTTTCATAATCAATGTGAAAGCGATTTAGATTGAAACTTTCTCTGACTTCGTAATAAAATTCTTTTTGTTTTTTTTCTGATAATTGTTTGTAAGTTTTATCATATTTAGACAAAAATTCAAGTAACTTATTAGGCTCTTTTTGAATGACTTTGTATGTTAAGATCAATTCATCATTAATGTCATATAGGTAGGCATTTTCAACTTCGTATTTTTGAGCGATATCAAAGAATACTGCTCCACCACCAACAAAAGGTTCGTAGTAGTTTTTTATTTTTTTTTGTTTTAGTTCTGTTGGATATAAATCTTCAAATTGGTCAAGTAATTGACGTTTTCCGCCAACCCATTTTAAAAATGGTTTTGCTCCAAGTCTATATTCATAAAATAAATCTTCTGCTTTATTTTCATTTTTTGGAATTGAATAAGGTTTGGACATAATTTTCGGTTTTGATCAAAGATAAAAATTTAATTGTAAGATTGCGTAACACCATCATAATATCCTTTAGCATAAGACGCGTGAGGACTTTTGTGTCTTACAGTTCCTGCTTGACTATTAGGTATACTATCTAAATCTAAATCTAATTTTTCTTTCCTTTGAAGTCCATCTTCGTAGCCTTTATCGTAAGCACAACCTGCACATTTGTGTCTTCCGTGTCCTCCTTGATCGTGAGGTAATTCTTTAAATTCTTCGTTAAATCTGTGGTCCTTTTTACATTCCATTTGTTCTATTTTTAATGTTTTGTTCCTTTTTTTCTCGCATTACACACAACGGTTTGGCTAAAGCTAGTGCGGTTTTCCGCAAGTTCCAAAAGAACCGAGATCGTCATCGTCAACCGCGTCTGTGTCTGCCGAAGACGAAATGGCCGCATTAGCTTTAGGTGTTGTTGTGCGGTCGGCTTTTTTTATTTCGTTTCATAGTCAATCATTACATTCAAAGTTGAATCCGAGAAAGTTACTTTGTCAAGTTGTGTTATCGGTTCAAGTCTGTCCGAATAGATAATTTTTAATGTGTCAAACGATTTCCACTCTGTCTCCACAGTCGTACCGCCTGTGTGTTCAGCGGAGAAAACTGTTTTCTTTTTTGAGTTGTCTGGATTGTCAGAGCAACCTAAGTCAATTGAAACTATTATAGCAGGTATGGTCACTGCATTTCCGCCATATTCGAAAATTGTCGCCTGTCTAAGTCCTTCATAGTCACAGTTTGTTTTCAAGATTTCTTTTTCAGGTTCTCCGAACAAGTCAAAGTTGTTTATGAAAATTCCATAAGCGACAAACAGTCCAATTATCAAAATTGAAATCGTTATCAGTCCATATTTTACTATTCGGTTCATTTTTTTTAGCTGCCGCACAACGTGTTTGTATATGGTTTGTTGCGTGGTTTAAGCACTAAATTTAGCAAATAAAAACCGAATAGAAAATCCGCGAGGATTTTCGTAAGTAGGCTAGAACTAGCAATAAATTATATACGGTGTGCCTGTTGCACAACCACCTCTTCAAATATAGCAAAAGGCTTGTATAAAATTGAGAAGTTTCTTAATTTCATGCCTATGCAAGGCAAGAAAAACTATCAGGAAAAACTCTTCACAAGCTTTAA
>NZ_JCATIG010000009.1:0-80233 GCF_059693805.1 Aequorivita sp. CRS11 | reverse complement strand
GAGTTTTTCCTGATAGTTTTTCTTGCCTTGCATAGGCATGAAATTAATAAACTTCTCAATTTTATACAAGCCTTTTGCTATATTTGAAGAGGTGGTTGTGCAACAGGCACAACGGCTATAGTTCACTGCTACGGAATTCCCTATCGGAAATTCCAAGCATTTTATTAACTTTGGGGAATACTCGGAATAATTCTGCCGAATTATTCCGCAGCGAAACCATAGCCAAAACCGTTGCCACACATTTGAAAAAAATCAATATGTCGAGAAATAAACTTCTAATTAGCGCAATTGATAAAGAGCTTATTTTGAAAGGTAAAAATTATATGACTTTAGGTCAAGCCAATAAATCTCTTTATGAAAATGGACATATTACTGAATCTGAAAAAGAAAGTGGATTTTTAAAAAAGATTTTAGAAAATGGAGAAATAAAAAACGCTGAACAAACAGAATCTTCACCCAAACAATGGCGAATATTTCTCTCTGACAAAAAATTAATACCAAATAAAATTTCACAACAGAAAGTCGAAAATAAAAAAGAATCTAAAACCAAATATGTTTCAAAAACATATGTTCAACCTAAATCAAATGAAAATAGTAATTTGTGGAAATGGCTAACGGGAGGGTCAATTTTAGTTCTTTTGATTGTCTCTCAACTTACTGACAATAATAATTCGAACACATCAGAATACATTATTACAAATGAAACCTATGTGGGTACAAGTAAAGAAAATTTTGATGAAATGTTTAGGTACATAGCCGATAATGACACATATGCATTAAATTTAATGATTTTAAACGGAGACGTGAGAACTTTACAAAAGGGATTAAAAGTTAGATTAATAAGTAATCACTTTGCATATTCTGTAATTAGAGAACAAGGCTCGACACAAAAATATTGGGTTGTGACTGAACATATAGGGAAATAAAAACGTGTGGCAACAAAGAACTGAGGTAAAAAACAACATATTTCTTCATTAAATTTTTGACAGTATTATTCTAGGCTTACAGATTGAGAAAATAGATCTGTAACCTATTTTTTTTGTCTAAAACACAATTATTTTAGCGCCAGCACCGAAACAAATTCCGCATCATAGGGCAATCCCGATTTTGCAATGGCAAAGCACTGTTTCAGCAACTTATTGACCACCGCTAAAATTGAAAATCATTATATTTATATTTTAGCCGAAGGATTTATAGGTTTTTATAAGCCATTCCAAAACATTTAAAACAGTGAAAACCAACAGACAAACAATGCCCATTTTTGCACGCTTCCATTCTCAAATTCCATTCATCATTGCACTTGCCCTTATTCTTGGCTTAGGTACGGGGACCTTTGCACAACAAACCGTGGATGCGGACTCCATTACTCCACAACCTTCCCAAAATCCCGAAGTACATGAGGTGCCCATGGGAAATACCATCAGGGAACTCCCCACAGGATTGCCCTTCGCCGCCTTTGACGCTGGTGGAGCAAAAGAAAAGGAATTGGAGGACTTTATAAAGGAACAGTACGTAGCCGGCCTTCTAGTTTTACAAAATGGAAAGGTGCGCCTGGAACGCTATGCGCTGGACCATAATGCTACCAATCCTTGGTCATCTTTGTCCGTTGCAAAATCGGTGACAAGTACACTGCTAGGCGTTGCCATTAAGGATGGGTACATTAAGAGCATTGACGATCCTGTAACAGATTATTTGCCCGAGTTAAAGGGAAGCGCCTGGGAGGGTGTAAAAATCCGTCATCTCGTTACCATGACCAGCGGGATAAAATGGAATGAAAACTACACCGATGCGGATTCAGACATTGCCTTATTCGATACATATAAACCTGAGGATGGCGTAAAAGCCATTGTTGGCTATATGCGCCAATTGCCGGCCGAGAACGAACCTGGAAAAAAATTCAATTACAGTACTGGTGAAACGCACCTGCTGGGTGCCCTTATAAGTGCGGCTACGGGTCAGAGCCTCTCGCACTATCTTTCGTCCAAAATCTGGGCTCCCTATGGCATGGAGCAATCCGCCAACTGGCGACTGGACGGTACGGGACAGGAAATGGCAGGTTGTTGTCTTCAAATGCGGCTGCGTGATTTTGGAAGGTTCGGACAATTTGTACTCGAGGATGGCTATATTAATGGAGCGCAAATTGTTCCCGATGATTGGTTTAAGGAAGCAACCCAAATACACATGCCCTTATGGCCCGGGGGAGGATATGGCTTTGGGTGGTGGATTTTTGATGCCAATAGTTTTCAAGCCATGGGAATTTACGGGCAGCTTATTTATATAAACCCATCAAGGAACCTTGTAATTGCAATCAACAGTGCCTGGCCGGAAGCCGATAGCAACGTTCGGCATTATGCGGTCGCCCGCTTTTTAAAATCCGTTACCGACGAGATTGATAAGGAGTAAAAGGCAATACCTCAATAATTTATTTGATTTTAAGCCTAAATAACTGCTTCAAATTATCCTCTTTCCGGAGAAGATTTATTAATAGTTAGCCATCATTCTTTCAGTGATAATAGACTAGTGCAGATTGAAAAAATTAGGGAATGCATAAATAAATGAGTCCAATAAAGGCTATAATCAATCCCCTCACTCCACCCTTTCAAACTTCAGATCCTGATAGTCGTAACTAAAATCGGTTAAAGGTGAGATAGCGGTCATAGCAAACCCTTTGGCCCTCCCTTCGGTATCTAGTGAAAAGTTTACAAAAGCATCGGCCTTTAAAGAGGCATCGTCCCATCGTACCACATAGGTAGTGCCCTTGTAAAAGGTCATTGTACCCACCAGATCCAATGATTTTTCAGCTTTAAACCGTAGGTCTCCGTTTTGGTTGCTTATGGTTACGTTTCCAAACCAAGGGTCTTGGTAGGTGCCGAGTACAGTGGTAATATCTGGTTTGGGCGCTTTGCTTTTTAGTTGTTTTTGCAGGGCAGTCTCCAGTGTTTTTACAATACTGTCTTCCTCCCGTTCGCCCGCCAAGCGGCGCTCGTTGTATTGTTTTATCCTGTCTTCCCCTTTAATATTAAAATAGCCATCCTTAATGGAATTAGTAACCGCATTAAATGCCGAACCACTTTGCTGGTTGGTGAGCACGATGATACCAAGGTCTAGCTCTGGTATCAGGGTTACTTGGCTCACAATACCCAGCAGACCGCCGGTGTGGGTAACCTGAAAATAGCCATTTACATCGCTTAAAAACCAACCCAGCCCATATGCCAAAAAGTGTGTATTGTAAGGGCCGCTACCAGTACGCAATAGGGTTTGTGGTGTCCACATTTCGCGGTGCATTTTTTCACTAAAAAGGCTGTCCTTAAGTTTTTCGCCATATTTTCCTTTGTTCAGTTGTGCCTGTACCCAAGTGCCCATATCGTTGATGGAGGCATAAATACCGCCCGCTGGTGTGGCGAGTTGGGTAAAGGTATTGCCCGTAATTTCCAATTTACCATTCACTGGGGCGTGACCATCAATGCGGTTGTTATCTGCTTCAATGGCAGGAATGGAAAGCAGGGAACGGTCCATTCCCAAAGGTTTGAAGAAATTTTCTGCAATATAATCGTCATAGCTTTTGCCGGACACCCTCGCCACGATTTCCCCCGCCACTATATACAGCAGGTTGTCATAATCAAACTTAGAGCGGAAGGACGAAACTGGTTTTAGGTACCTAAGGTTGTGGATCATTTCAGCTTTAGTGGTTGTATTGTTTGCCGGAAAAATCATCAAATCGCCTGCGCCGAGACCCAAACCACTGCGGTGGGTTACCAAGTCGCGTATAGTAAATTCAGCAGTTACGTAAGGATCGTAAAGTTTAAATTCAGGGATAACGTCCGTTACCTTTGTGTCCCAGGTTATTTTGCCCTGGTCTATTAACTGCGCAAGTGCGGCAGTTGTAAACGCCTTGGTGTTTGAAGCTACACCAAAAAGTGTGTTTTCGTTCACTTCGGCATTTGTTTTTATGGAACGTACGCCATACGTGTTTTTATGATAGATTTTACCGTCCTTCAAAACCGCTACAGCCATACCGGGCACATCAAAGGTTTTCATTGTTTTTTGAACCAAACTGTCAATTTGTGAATTGGTCAATACTTGGCAATTGGCAGAAATGGTAAAGGAAAGAAACAGTAGTAGAACCGCGCTTTTAGTGGAAAAAATAAACTTCATACGTAGGGAATATTGTTGAGGTTTTAAAGATATTAAAACTTTCAAAGCCTTTAATCTGAAAAAGGTAGAATACTTAAAAATCATTTTTAGCATTGACAGTTTTGCATTTAGTATTTTTGGGGAAGAAATTTAAAGGGATGAAAGAATTTTTTGAAACATATCAATCAGATATTCTCTACGCCTTGGGGGTAATAGGTGGCGTTTTGATATTGCATTTTGCAACCAATTTGCTCTATAAATGGTTGGTTAGGCAAGAACAGAAAAAATATCCTGGCGAATCGCCCAAGGCAATCGGCTGGATAAGAAGAATACTGAATGCCCTATGGCTGGTGTTGGGGATTATATTGTTGAGTTTTCTTTTTGTAAACGAGGAGAAGTACGAAGCGCTCCAACACAATTTTAATTTAATTCTCTATTTGGGAATCGTTTCCATAGTAACCATTGTGGGCGCTGCCTCTGCCAATATGTGGTTTAGAATGAGCATACGGAAAAAGATAGCTAATCTTGAAGACCCCACAAGTTTTAAATTTTTAAGATATGTAGCGGTAATCGGTATTTACAGTATTGGGGTGCTTTTTGCGCTATTGGCATTTCCGTCATTAAAAGGTGTGGCTCAAACTGCACTCGGCGGTGCTGGGGTTTTAGCGCTTATTGCCGGTGTGGCCTCTCAGGAAGCCTTGGCAAATCTTGTGGGCGGGGTTTTTATCATTTCCTTTAAGCCTTTTAGAATTGGCGATATTATAAAAGTTACGGATACTATGGTGGGCACGGTTACCGATATTACCCTTCGGCATACCGTAATTCGAAATTTTGAAAATAAGATGATCGTTATTCCCAATGCAATTATCAATAAAGAAAAATTGATAAACTATGATTTGGGAGAACTTAAAATCTGCGATCGCATAGAGATTGGCATTTCCTACGATAGCGATATCGATCTGGCAAAAAAGATTATGCAGGAAGAATGCACCAAGCACCCGCTTATTTTGGACAACCGTTCTGAACTTGACGTTCTGGATGGCCAGCCCATTGTTAGGGTGGCGCTTACTTCCCTAAACGATTCGTCCGTTACCATTCGGGCTTGGGTATGGGCTCGTGATTATACAGATTCCTTTGATATGCGCTGTGATTTATTGGAAAGTATTAAAAAACGTTTTGACAGCGAGGGGATAGAAATTCCTTTTCCGTACCGAACTTTGGTTTTCAAAAACACAGCCACGGAGCCACAAACTGCTGAAGAAAATTCTGAAAAAAAAGATAAAAAAGCATGAAATCTTGGGCACAGCGCAATGAAACTGTAATAAAAGTACTCTTTGTTATTTGCATGGTCCTGTGCATTTTGGGCTATGTAAGCAGCCCGGTTGCGCTTGTGGGCGGATTTCTATTTACATATTTTTTGGGAAACCCCTTTTTAAGCCTGAATAGCAAAGCAGTAAACTGGCTATTGAAAATAGCAGTAGTGGGTTTGGGTTTTGGAATGAATTTAAAGGAAACCTTGACGGCTGGAAAGGATGGTTTTTTACTTACCGTTTTTTCAATTGTGGCAACTTTGGTTTTGGGATATCTATTGGGAAGGTTATTAAAAATGAACCGCAAGAGCAGTCACCTTATTTCTTCGGGAACCGCTATTTGTGGGGGCAGTGCCATTGCTGCGGTTGCTCCCGTAATCAATGCCTCCCAAAAGGATATTTCCATCTCGTTGGGGGTTATTTTTTTACTGAATTCCATCGCATTGATTATTTTTCCGCCTTTGGGCCATTTGTTTGAACTGGACCAACAACAGTTTGGGCTGTGGTGCGCCATTGCCATTCACGATACCAGTTCGGTGGTGGGCGCTGCCTATACTTTTGGGGAAGAAGCGCTCAAAGTAGCCACAACGGTTAAACTGGCACGGGCGCTTTGGATTATTCCGCTTTCCCTGTTTTCGGTATTTCTATTTAAGGGGAAAGGAAAAAGTGTGAAAATCCCTTACTTTATCTTCCTTTTTATCTTGGCCATTATTTTAAATAGTTATCTGCCCATACCCGAAGTTTTGACCAAGGGCATTACAAGTGTTTCAAAGTCATTATTGGTACTCACCCTCTTTTTGATAGGTGCCGGACTTTCACTCGAAAAAATAAAATCGGCGGGTTGGAAACCCATGATCCTTGGGTTTTCATTGTGGGTGTTTATTTCCGTAGGCGCCATTTTGGTGATACTTGCACTTTAATGGATTTTCTCGAAATTTTATGATCGCAACAATTGAGAGGTAAGGCCAGGCTCTGTCCCCACAATATATTGTGTTTTGGCCCCGATTACTTTTTGGTCGTGGTTGAGGTCTGCTAAAAGCATCGGTACCGTTAGGCCACTTTCGTCAATGTTTAATGAGATGTCTTTAAAAATGGTTATCTCAGTTGAAACGGTAATAAAGTCGTGATTGCTGAGCTGTTCTTCAGAAAAAGACACTTCTTTTTCGGGAAATTGAAAACCTTCTTTTTTAAATTCGGAATTATTTTGAAGTACTTCCATTTTGTTGAGCGTGAATACAGCTTCGGAATTTTCATAATAATCCTTTTCCGCATTATTGTCAATAGATAAATATTCTGCTTTCTTTTCCATATCGACAAGTGCCACGTGCAGTGAAATTTCTTCGGGAATTAATACGATATCCTTTTTCATTTGGGGAAGCAGATTATAGGTAATACCCACTTGGGGTTCGCGAAGCAGGGCGTGCTGCATACATTCTATTAAAAGGATATCTGCTTCAAATTCTGAGGGCACAATAAAATTTGCGGCATCGCAATGATAAATGGCTTGTATATATTCATAGGCATCAAAACCTTTGATAATTCTCTTTAAGCTTTCAATACTCACTTTATTTACTTCCAGTAAAATGAGTTGGAGTTGGGAAGGCTCAAAAAGCGCCAGTAAAGGCAAGACCAATGTTGCAAATGGCCCTGTGCCTGCATAGAGTATGGTAACGGGTTTTTTAGGATTTTTTTCCAGAACCTCCTGCACTGCGGAAAGTATGCCTTTTATGAATTTATGCGTGCGCGGAACGTCCTCTATGCACATTCCTGCCCATTTGGGACCGATGGCTTTTCCGGTGGGCAACAAGATATTTTCTGAATTTATAGGAGCCTCTTGGTTTAAGCCCGAGACTTTTTCCAAAAGTAGTTTTAGTTCTTCAATGGAGCTTTTTAAAAGGTTAGCATCACCCTTTTCAGAAATTAGATTTTGAGTGATTTCGGCTAGCTTTATTTTGGCATTATTGGTAGGCATAATTTCATTTTTAACACTGCTAATATACATTTAAAAAGGGCAATTTAATTTACGTAGTACTACGTATAGGGTTTTAAGGATTATTTTATAACTTGCTTGTCAAATGTTTAAAGTTTTCTTTTTTTAAGAATAGTTGTGAAAAACTTTCCCGTAAAAGGATATAAATCTTAGAATAACTAACTAACCAAATTATGAAAAACACTACTTCGCGTAGACTTTTTATGCGCAATTCTGCTTTTGCCATAACAGGTCTAGCTGTATTAACTCCAACAATTACAAGTGCTTTTACTTCTGAAAGCCCATATTCAGGTTATAACCCATATGCTGAGACCAAAACAGATTTGAGATCTGGGGTTTTCAGTTCTAATTCGGTTGCAATTAAGGGAACCCTTTATGATAAAAATGGTATTACTCCTTTAAAAAATGCCACTGTAGAAGTATGGCATCTTTCTCCAAACTCCTCAAAATATAGGCATCGCGCAAAACTCAAAACCGATGATGAAGGCAATTATCAATTTATAACTGATTTCCCAAATAAAGAGAAAGGCAAAAGCGCTCGAATTTATTTCAAAGTTTCAAGTTCGGAAAACATTTCTTTCACAGAACTGGCTTTAACTGAACAAGGCGCTCATATTACAAGCGAGCATTGGGAAAAAAACAGAAATTTAGGTGAAAAATTATTTCCTCAAAAAGAAACTTTTTTAGGGGAAACAACCATTCATTTTAATTTTTCAGTCTAACCATAATTACTAACTAATTTAAAAATATATTATGTCAATTTACGATCCAACTATTGCAGAAATCTCCATGTTTGGCGGAAACTTCAACCCACGATCATGGGCCAATTGTGATGGCCAGTTATTAGCAATTTCACAGAACACGGCTTTATTTTCAATTTTAGGCACTATGTATGGTGGTGACGGTAGAACTACTTTCGGTCTTCCTGAAATGAGAGGAAGGGTGGCAGTCCACACAGGTTCCGGTCCAGGGCTTACTCCACGACAAATGGGGGAAAGGTCAGGAACAGAAACAAATACTTTAACAGTTGCACAACTCCCGTCACACGGGCATGCTATAAATGCTAAAGAAGAAGGAACCACCGATAATCCAAGTGGCGCTTTTATTGCCGGGGACGGTACAAACGCCTTTGGTGCTTCAGCAGATGTAGCAATGTCAAATACATCAGTAGCCAATACTGGTGGAGGTCAAGCAATAAACAATATGCAACCCTATATGGTAGTCCGATATATAATTGCGCTCCAAGGGGTATTTCCTTCAAGAAATTAAATAATATTTTAAATTAAGTACTATGTCAATATCAGATCCAACACTTGCAGAAATCTCCATGTTTGGAGGTAATTTTAACCCACGACAATGGGCCAATTGTGATGGCCAATTATTGCCTATCAATTCAAACCAGGCTCTTTTCTCTTTGTTGGGAACGACCTATGGAGGTGATGGCCGAACTTCATTTGGTCTTCCAGAGATGAGAGGAAGAGTTGCAGTACACACGGGTTCTGGTCCTGGCCTTACTCCCCGTCAAATGGGTCAAAAATCTGGTGCAGAGACCAATACCTTAATCATTGCACAAATGCCATCACACGGGCATGCTATAAATGCGAAAGCTGAAGGAACTACTGATGACCCGAACGGTGCTTTTATTGCCGGGGACGGTACAAATGCATTTGGTGTTTCTTCTGATGTGGCAATGTCAAATACATCAGTAGCCAATACTGGAGGAGGCCAAGCAGTAAACAATATGCAGCCTTATATGGTTGTGCGATATATAATTGCGCTACAAGGGGTATTTCCTTCAAGAAATTAAAAATAATATCCTAATTAATAAATCTCCCCAGATTTGACTTAACCAAAACTCTAAAAATTATGAAAAAAACTACCCTATTAATTTTATTTCTCTTTGCTACTTTTTTTGGCAATAGCCAAACGGCGTTAACTGCGGGAGATATTGCTTTTGTTGGAAGTAATTCTGACGGTGCAACAAATGCAGATGATACTGTAGCCTTTGTTCTTCTAAAAGATATTGATGCTGCGACTACCATTATTTTTACCGATATGGGATGGAATGATGGCACCGGATTTTTTGCCACCAATGGTGATGGTGAATTTACATGGACTTCCGGTGTGGCCAGAACAGCTGGAGAAGTTGTAACCATAGACATGGGGCCGCTATTTCCAGCAGCTTTCAGTAGTATTGGCGATCAGCTTTTTGCTATTCAAGGCTCAACTGCAGCACCCATATTTATTGCTGGATTACAGTATAATGATACAACTGGAGATGATTCTAATTGGGATGGTTCTGCAACCTCCAATTCCACATCGGCTCTGCCCAACGCTTTAACTACAGGAATAACTGCAGTTCGTTTAATTCCTGAATCAGATAATTGGCAGTTTAGCTGTACAGTGGCAGGAGGGCCTGTTTCTGGATCAGCAGCTCAAATAAGAGCTATCGTAAATAATAGAGCAAATTGGGTAAGTGACAATACTACTCCTTATAATCCCGCACTTGAAGCTGGATGTACTTTTACAATTAGTGGAGGTGGTGATACCACTCCACCTGTTATTACTTGTGCACCCACACCGGCACCAATTACAGCAGGCGTAAATGGTATGGCTGCAATTCCAGATTTAGTAACCGGGACTACCGCAACAGATGATGTTTCAATACCAGCAAACATAACAATTACACAAGCACCCACTGCGGGAACTATGGTTGGAGTTGGTGTATATTCAGTTGTTTTAACTGCTACAGATGAAGCTGGCAATAGTGCGACATGCACAATACCTGTAACCATAAACGAACCTCCCGCTACAACATTGAATGCGGGTGATATTGCCTTCGTAGGTTTTAACCTAGATGGAAATGATGGTTTTGCATTTATAATTTTGAAAGATATAATTGCGGGAACAAATATAAAATTCACAGATTGTGGTATTTCAAATCCAAATACAATTACGTGCGTAGGTGCAGGCGATGGCAGTGCAACTTGGTACGCTCCCTCTGCAATGAATGCGGGAGATATTGTTACTTTACCAGGAAGTTTTATGGCGGGAAGTGTTTTATCTTCTATTGGTGATCAATTATTTGCTTATCAAGGCACAGCGGCATCACCAACTTTTATTACTGGAGTTCACAGTAATGTAGACCCAGGTGTAACTACAGATGCCGATTGGGACGGAGCAAATACTTCAAACACCACAACAGCATTACCAGATCAATTGACCAATGGCGTAAATGCTATTAGGCTTTATGTTGCAGGCACTCCTGAAACAGAAGTGGACAACTGGCAGTTTGATTGTAGCGCGGTGCCTGGTGGATTTCCTATTACAGGTACAGCTAGTGAATTGGCTGCAATAATCAATGACATTCAATATTGGGTTAATAATGATACTGCTGAATTTGTTCCAACTGCTCAATCAGGATGTATATATACTATATTGCCTGACGATACAGAACCCCCAGTAGCTGTATGTCAAAATATTACCGTACAACTTGATGCTTCCGGCTCAGTAACTATTGCTGCTACCGATGTGGATGGCGGCTCAACCGACAATGTTGGGATCGTTTCTTATTCAATAGACATTGATACTTTTAGTTGTGCAGAAGTTGGTCCTAACACAGTTACACTTACTGTAACCGATGCAGCGGGCAATTCTGATACTTGTACAGCTACAGTAACCGTTGAAGATAACATAGCGCCTACTGCAGTTTGTCAAAATATAACCTTGCAGCTAGATGCTACCGGAAATGTAATAATTACCGCATCAGATATAGATAATGGTTCAACAGATAATTGTGGAATTACTTCATTAAGCGTTTCTCCAGCATCTTTTACGTGTGCAGATATTGGGGCCAATACGGTAACCTTGACTGTAACCGATGTAAACGGAAATAATTCAACCTGTACTGCTACTGTAACCGTGGAAGACAATGTTGCTCCTACGGCAACTTGCCAACCCTTTACGGCACAACTTGACGCAAACGGTACCGTTACAATTACGGGTGCTGATGTAGATGGAGGCTCAGCAGACGCCTGTGGAATTGCTTCACTTTCAGTCTCTCCAGATACATTTTCCTGTGCCGACATTGGCGCTAATACAGTAACATTAACAGTTACAGATAATAATGGCAATATTTCTACCTGTACAACTACGGTAACTGTAGAAGACAATATCGCACCAACAATTACTTGTCCTGGGGATTTTATAGTTGATAATGATCTTGGCATTTGTGGGGCTGTAGTGAATTATACAGTAACAACTGCAGATAATTGTAGCTCTGGAGGTCCAGTTTCACAAACCTTTACATATTCAGGTAGCGTCCAAAATTGGACTGTACCTGCGGGTGTTACTTCTATTATGATTGAAGCATTTGGCGCGCAAGGAGAATCTGGGGTAGGTGGAATTGTTGGTATTGGTGGCTTGGGAGCTATGGCGAGCGGAGAACTTTCGGTAACACCTGGTGAAGTGTTGTCAATATACGTAGGAGGAAGCGATGGTTTTAATGGAGGCGGTAGCCCAGGAGTTAGTGGTCCTAATACTTCAGGTCACGGTGGAGGAGCTAGTGATATAAGAACAACTCCTGGAACTGTAAATGATAGAATTCTCGTTGCCGCAGGCGGCGGTGGTGGAGCTGGAGGTCCTCAAGGATCTTGTGCGTCCGGTCCCGGAGGAAACGGCGGAAATGGTGGTGATATTAGTTTAGGAGGTTCCGGAATTACCGGAAGTGGATGTGGTCCTGGAGGAACTGGAGGCATTGGCGCAACCGATACAATGGGCGGAAACGGCGGAACTGGAAACACTAACTGCGGTGATACTGGAGGCCCAGGAATTAATGGTGTTTTAGCCATTGGTGGAAATGGCGGTGATGGAAAGATAGGATGTTCTGGTTTTACTGGTTCTGGCGGTGGTGGCGGCGGCGGTGGCTATTATGCTGGCGGCGGAGGCGGCGGCGGTGCTGGTGGTGGCGGCGGTGCTTGGTCAGGCGGTGGCGGTGCTGGTGGAACTTCTTATATAGGAGGTGTAAATAACGGAACTGCAACTGCAGGAGTGAGATCTGGCAATGGTGAAATTACAATTACTTGGAATGCGGCATTGACCCCTACCCAAACAGCTGGTCTTCCTAGTGGAAGTACTTTCCCAATTGGAACTACAACCAATACTTTTATAGTAACCGATAGTTCAGGAAACACTGCAACTTGTAGTTTTGACGTTACGGTAAATGATACCGAAGCCCCAGCAATTACCTGTCCTGGAAATATTATCCAAAGCAATGATCCTGGAGTTTGTGGTGCTGTGATAACATATACGGCTCCTGTTGGAACAGACAATTGTCCAGGATCAACCACAGTGCAAACTGCTGGTTTGGCATCAGGTGAAACATTTCCTATAGGAACGACTACTAATACATTTGTAGTTACTGATGCCTCTGGTAATACAGCAACTTGTAGCTTTGATGTTACAATAAATGATAACGAAGCCCCAATAGCAAATTGCGTAGCGCCATTCACCATTCAATTGGATGCCAACGGAGATGCAAGCATCGCGGTAGCCGACATTGATAATGGAAGTACTGATAATTGCGCTATCGCAAGTACGTCGATAGATATTACAGATTTTACCTGTGCAGATGTAGGTCCAAACACAGTCACTCTAACGGTGACAGATGTGAACGGAAACAGTTCAACCTGTACAACTATTGTAACAGTTGAAGATAATGTTGCGCCAGTGGCCAACTGCGCTGCGCCTTTCACTATCCAATTAGATGCGGATGGGATGGCGAGTATAACCGTTGCTGATATTGATAACGGAAGTACGGATGCTTGCGGAATAGCAAGTTCCTCAATAGACATAACTGATTTTGACTGCAGCAATGTAGGCCCCAATACTGTTACACTAACAGTGACCGATGTGAACGGAAACAGTTCGCAATGTACCACTATAGTAACTGTAGAGGACAGCATCCCGCCTACCATTGTCTGTCCGGGAGACATTACGGTCAATTCGGCTGCGGGCATTTGTTCAGCAGCGGTGAGCTTCCCGATGCCTTTTACATTGGACAACTGTGGAGTGGATACAGTAGTTCAAACTATGGGCGATCCGAGCGGAAGTCAATTTCCGGTGGGTGTGAACACAATTGAGTTCACTGCAACAGATGTAAACGGAAACGTAAGTACTTGTAGTTTTACCATTACAGTAGTTGATAATGAGGCTCCAATGGCCGTATGTCAGAACATCACCATTCAGCTCGATGCAAGCGGAAACGCTAGCATTACAGCGGCCGATGTTGATGGAGGAAGCACAGATAACTGTGGGGTGGCAGATATTTCAATTGACATTGATACATTTGACTGTTCCGATGTTGGTGACAACAATGTAATTTTAACGGTAACAGATGTAAATGGTAATATTAGTACCTGTACGGCAATTGTAACGGTTGAGGATGTTACCGCTCCGGTAGTGGTTTGTCAAGATATCACAGTAGAATTGGATCCGGTAACAGGCACCGTAACTATCGCGGGAACGGATATAGACAACGGAAGCACAGATGCTTGTGGTATCGCCAGTTACGACCTTGATATCGATACCTTTGATTGTTCAAACATAGGAGACAACACTGTAACTTTAACAGTAACCGATGTAAATGGAAACACTGCAACCTGCACCGCTATAGTAACTGTGGAAGACAATACCAGCCCTGTACTTGTTTGCCAAGACTTCACTTTGGAACTAGGTGCCGATGGTACAGCCACACTGGACCCAACAGATGTAATAGCATCCAACGATGATGCTTGTGGCATCTTTACCGTCGCTGTGGACATAACACAGTTTAGTTGTGCAGATATCGGTACGCCGGTGACTGTACAAGTGTTTAGCCAGGATAACAACGGAAACCTTTCTACCTGTACTGCGGTTGTAACGGTTGTTGATATCTTAGCGCCTGTTATTACTTGTCCTGCAGACCACACAGTTGATCCTGGACCTGGAAACATTTTCTATATTTTACCAGATTATTTCGCAACAGGCGAAGCAACTGCAGTAGATAACTGTACCGATCCTATTACTTTAACAACACAGGATCCAGCTCCGGGAACACCGCTACCTGATGGTACGTATACCATCACGCTAACGGCAATGGACGAATACGGAAATATGGCTACCTGTGATTTTGAACTTATCGTAGAGAGTGTACTCGGAATAGGCGACAACCATCAAAATCTTGGAAGCATATCGATTTATCCTAATCCTGCTAAAAATATTCTGAACATTAGTAACCCACAGAATATGGAACTGGAAAGATTGGAAATTTATGACCTAAGAGGCAGATTGGTTAAAACAGAAGACCTTCGTGGAATGGGGAATGTTAAGCCAATAGATATTCAACAACTTGCAGCTGCTTCCTATTATGTTAAGATAAAAGGCAAATATGGAGAAACAACGAAACGTTTATTAAAAGAATAATATTTCATAATTGTTGATTGTTAGAATGAAGTCGTCCGGAAAATTTCCGGACGACTTTTTTTTTAGTTATGGTGGGAAGTGAAAAACCGTTTCAAGTAATTAGCACTTAAAACGGTTTTGAAAATATTTAAATAGAAACTTTATAATTGCAGAATTTTAGTCAAAATCCTCAAAGTCAAATTTTTGACCACCAACGGATACTTCAGCCATTAAACCTTCCTTAGGAAGTGTAAATACGGCAACTCCATCTGTATAGGTGATATTAAAAGAAGGCGGGGCTTGGTTTACTGCAATAGCAGAAACATTTGATCCAAAACTAAAATCGTCATCCATAAATTCCTGTACAGCTTTATCTGTTTTGAAAAAAATAACTTCACTGTAAGCTTTTCCTCCTATTTGTGCGCCAACGTCCAATTGTTTCAAGTTTGCCATCCCTACCAATACTCCTCGCTCATATACAGCACCATTTCCAGAGGCGGCTCCCACAATTAGGGCGCCTTTTCCAACATTTGGAAAAATAGCATATGCCTTTGCATCATCAAAATAGCCCTGCATTTTTGGATTGGCTTCTAAAAAAGCAGCTTTTGCTTTTTCGGCATCATTAATTACTTTTTTGTCGTCTGCATTTTGTGCAAATAATGTGATACTAAAAAACAGCATCATCATCATTAAAAGGTTTTTCGTTTTCATAATAAAGTAGTTTTTTTGTTTGAGTCTTAAAGATACTTTATATAAGAAACCGCCTGGGTTAAAGGAGTGTTACATTATGTATAATGATTTGCCAAATTAAGGTCTGCCAAAGGCTATGCAGTTAATATTCTTAAAATTTGAATAATTTATTTAATGTCCTTTTTAACTAAAAGATAAAAGTCATTGTCTAACGGTAGGTATCCTTGGTCGTATAGGTAGAAATAGGTAGAACCCGTTTTTGTAGTATAAATTCCCGTGAAATAGTCAAAACTGAAACCCATTCGCACAAGTTTATCTTTTGTGGTTTTCGTCTTGTCTTCAGTGTTTAGTTTTTCTAAAATCCTGTAATTCTTCCGAAGACGGTTATTGATGTTTCTCACCAGGTTTTTGTTATCCTTATTGAGAGAATTGTTATGTGTGTTGCGGCAAGCATCGCTACAAAATTTTTTGTCAGCGCGCCCAATTATTTTATCTCCACATTCCGGACAGGTTCTTTCCATAACCTAAAGATAAAATTTTTATTTTGAAATTTAATTTGAAACAGGCTCTTCCACTTCAGATTTTTTCTGGATATGAAATCTATAAATGGCTTCCAATTTAAAAAAAACTCCGCTGTTTAGTGAAGGATTCAACTGTGTACGGTCATCACCAAAACTGAAAGCGGAAACGCCCAGATCCATCTTTTCCCCTTCGGCATACATTTCATAATTATTGCTGGAATAGCCCAGCTTTGCACGCAGCAAAACACTTTCTTCCAAAGCATTGAACTGAAGATAGCCCGCAAATTCCAACGAGCTAAGGTCAGCGTAAAGCGTGGGAAGATTTTCATAATGCACCTTATAGCTGCGTCTAATCCCGAAGTAATCCATCCCAACGGTGGTGATGCCAAGCTTATAACTTACATCTGCAGAAATGGGCAAGCTCATATCCATCTCAAAACGTTTGTTTGGACTCAAATAGTACCAGCCCAAAATGGGGGTGGTAAAAAGGCCGAATGCTTCCTGAGAGGCATAAATGCCGAAGCGATATTTAAGGTTTTCGTTTTTCTTCAGTTTCAGCAAAGCGAAACCACCCAAATAAAAATCATCTCCCGAAATATTTTTATAATCGGAAGCTATTTTAGGAAGTAGAACAATGGTAGTACTCCATTTATCAGACCAAGTGGAAGCCATGCCCAACTTTAAATTTGTGCTGTACAGACTAGTATATTCGGCCTCGGGAAAAAGTTGCAAATTGTTTCTACTGAAATCTGCTCCCGTTATCAAGGCGTGATTTTCATTAAGAACAACCGGAAACGTGAAACCAACATCTAAAAACTTCACATAGGTACTACTATCGGTTCCCTCAAAATTATTGTTGAAGGTTTGTCCGTAGCCTATTCGCAAAAGGTCTACATATTCCTGTGCCGAAACGGAAAGGGAAAAAAGAAAGGTGAGAAATAGAAGTTTTTTCAAATGTTTAAATAGCTATTAAAAAGTAAACCATGCTTCCACGGTATTGTCGGCTTTCTCATTTTGATGAAAAAATTCGTTGCTTTTGGAATTGTATTTATAGTCATGGCTCCATTCCGAAAAATTTTCGGCCATTTGTTTTATGGAATCACAAACATATTCCGCTTCCGCATCGGTAGTTGTCGGGTGAAAGGACATACGTATCCAGCCCGGTTTGTGGGTTAGGTCGCCCCCATCAATCTCACAGGTAATATTATTTGAGGTTTCCTGGTCTACGTGTAGCAAATAGTGGCCATACGTACCCGCGCAGGAGCAGCCGCCGCGGGTTTGTATCCCAAAACGGTCATTGAGCAATTTTACACCCAGATTGAAGTGAAGGTCGTCAATATAAAAGCTAATAACGGCAAGCCTGTCATGTGTTTGCGGTGCCAAAATTTTAAGGTTGGGGATGTTGCCAAGTTTTTCAAAAACGATATCCAAAAGCTCGTGTTCACGTTGCAAAATATTTTCGACTCCCATTTTTTCTTTCAGCTTTATAGAAAGCGCTGTACGAATGGTTTGCAGAAAACCAGGGGTTCCACCGTCCTCACGGGTTTCAATATCGTCAATGTATTTGTGGTTTCCCCACGGGTTTGTCCACGAAACGGTGCCGCCTCCGGGATTGTCGGGAATAGTATTTTTATAAAGATTGTTGTTGAAAATAAGCACTCCGCTGGAGCCCGGACCGCCCAAAAATTTATGGGGCGAAAAGAAAATGGCGTCCAAATGCGCTCCTTCTTCCTCTGGATGCATATTGATTGAGATATACGGTGCCGAACACGCAAAATCTACAAAGCAAAGTCCGCCGTTTTGGTGCATCAATTTTGCAATTTTGTGGTAGGGTGTTTGTATTCCCGTTACGTTTGAACAGCCAGTAACAGCAGCAATTTTAATGGGATGGTCTTTATATTTTTTAACCGTTTGGGTAAAAGTTTTCATACACACCAAAACATTGTCGTTTGGTGGAATTACCACAACAGTACCAATAGTCTCCAGCCAGGAAGTCTGGTTGCTGTGATGCTCCATGTGGGTTACAAAAATTACCGGTCTAATTTCATCGGGAATTTTGGTGTAGGGTTTTATGTTTTCAGGAATCTTCAAGCCCAAAATACGCTGAAACTTATTGATGGCGCCAGTCATTCCACTTTCGCAAGTTATGAGAACATCGTTCTCATTGGCGTTCACGTGCTTTTTTATAATATTTCGTGCTTGGTGATAGGCCTTGGTCATTGCCGTTCCCGTGACCGAGGTTTCGGTGTGGGTGTTTGCCACAAAGGGACCAAAATCCTTTAGCATTTTTTCTTCAATTGGAGCGTACAATCTGCCACTGGCGGTCCAGTCGGTATAAATTATTTTTTTCCTTCCGAAGGGGGAATCAAATTCTTGGTCAATGCCCACGATGTTCTTTCGGAAAGGCTCAAAATACTTTTCCAATGCTGTAGTCTTCAATTTTTCTTCCGAAGAAACCATTATTCCGAGTTTTAAAAATTACTTAAAATTAAGCAATATTGCTTAAAATTAGCTGGTTATGGCGTTCTATTTCTTAAAAGCGGCAACTCCTTTTTGTAACCAATCGTAATATTCCTCAACGTCGGGGGTGTAACCCACGGGATCGATAAGGTTTTCTTCGTTGTGACCCATCAAAACGTAGAAGGGTTGCGCGTTCGCTTTGTATTTCAAAATCTGGAATTCACTCCATTTCTGACCAATATAGCGCAATTTCTTCCCAGATATTTTTGAAATCACTTCTTCGCCATCCGGAAGCGGACGTTTATCGTCAACATAAAGCGAAATTAAGACTATGTCTTCCTTAAGAAGATTTAATATTTTTGGTTCGCTCCAAACGCGTTCTTCCATTTTTCGGCAGTTTACGCAGGCGTGACCGGTAAAATCAATCAATACCGGTTTTCCTATTTTTTTTGCATACGCTAAACCAACTTCATAATCATGGAATGAAATAATATCGTGAGGGCCTAAGTATGCTCCTTCCGGAAACTTTTCATTTGTGGAAGTACCTCCGCCACTACCTAACTTTGTGTAGCCCACCCCGTATGGAGATTCGCTATAATTCATTGCTGGCGGGAAACCGCTAATTAGTTTCAACGGTGCACCCCAAAGACCTGGAATCATATAAACCGTAAATGCTAAAACTACAAGCCCGAGACTTAACCTTCCCACGGAAATATGTGATAATGGAGAGTCGTGGGGCAATTTTATTTTTCCGAAGAGATACAACGCCAAAGCACCGAATATTGCAATCCAAATAGCTAAGAAAACTTCTCTTTCAAGCCAATGAAGTTGAAGTACAAGATCTGCATTTGATAAAAACTTAAAAGCCAGCGCCAACTCCAAAAAACCCAAAAAAACTTTTACGGTGTTTAGCCATCCGCCAGACTTTGGAAGTGAATTCATCCACCCAGGAAAAGCCGCAAAAAGCGCGAAGGGCAATGCCAGAGCCAATGAAAAACCGAACATTCCCACAAAAGGTGCTATCCCTCCTTTGGAGGCGGCTTCTACCAATAAATAACCAATAATAGGTCCCGTACAGGAAAAGGAAACAATGGCCAGAGCAAGCGCCATAAAAAATATACCAATCATCCCGCCCCTATCGGCCTGCTTGTCGGCCTTGGTAGCCCAAGAGCTGGGAAGGGTAATTTCATAGGCTCCCAAAAATGAGAAGGCGAAGAAAATGATAAGCAAGAAAAAGATGATGTTGAACCAGACATTTGTGGAAAGCGCATTGAGAGCATCAGCACCAAAGATTGCGGTTACAATAGCCCCCAAAACCACGTAAATTACGATTATAGCAATGCCGTAAATAATAGCGTTTTTAATACCCGCTGCCTTAGATTTGCTTTGTTTTGTAAAAAAGCTCACGGTCATTGGGATCATGGGGAAAACACAGGGGGTTAATAGGGCAGTAAAACCGAATAAGAATGCAACAATAAAAATAGTCCAAAGTCCTTTTTTATCTTGTTTTTTATTTTGTTCAAGAGCCGTAAGTGATTCGTCTGAAGCTGCTTTAACAGTGTCATTTGCCACTTCATTAGTTTCTAATAAGGTATCAACCACGACAGTATCTTCCAAAATTTCAGTGGATTCTTCTGATACTTTGGTGTTATCAGTGTTTTTAGTGGTAACAACTGATTCAGTTTTTTGGGGCGCAGGTATCTCAAAAACTAAATCAACATAGGCAGGAGGCAAGCAGCGTGTATCATCGCAAACCATGAATTCTACCTCGCCTTTGACGGTAGTGCCTTTATTTCCGGTTAATTGTATTCGTTTTGTAAATGTTGCGCTGTTTGCAAAAAATGTAATTACCATGTCAAAGACAGGGTCGTGTTCGGTAACTCCTTTGCTTTCCTTTATTTTTCCTACAGCTTTATATGCGGCATTTTTCTCAAAAGTAAAAAGTGTTGGCAATGGCCCATCTGGTGGAACTTCCTGAGAGTAAAGATGCCATTTGTCTTCAATCGTAGCTTTTGCAATAAGATCGTATTCGGTCTCAGATATTTTTTTTACACTAGTTGACCATTTTACGGGGTCAAGTATTTGTGATTGAACTGAAGCTAGTGAAATTGTTGCAAGAAGCAGGAAAAGATATATTTTCTTCATTAGTTAACTGTATTATTGAGAAAGCTTTAAAAAGACTTCAAATTTGGGGGAAAAAATGGAGTATTCAAAATTATGAACCTTATTTAGAATAAAACCCTTAAAAATAATTTACATATTTAGAGAATTTTTATTCAAACCTATTATTAATTCAAATAATATAGGCTTCTTTCTCTTTGGAAAATCAACATGCATTTCTTCAAAATTGTTTACTTTTGCAAACTTTATTGCAACACCCACATTATGAGCAAGAAATTTAAAGAATACAAAGGGCTAGACCTCCCTAAACTGGCGGAAGAAGTACTCGATTTTTGGAAAGAAGAAAACATCTTTGAGCAGAGTATTTCCATTCGCGAAGGAGCGAAACCATTTGTATTTTTTGAAGGGCCGCCGTCTGCAAATGGTCTTCCGGGAATCCATCACGTAATGGCACGTGCCATTAAGGATATCTTTTGTCGTTACAAAACCCAAAAAGGGTTTAAAGTTGACCGAAAGGCAGGCTGGGACACTCACGGCTTGCCCATAGAATTGGGCGTTGAGAAAGAACTTGGAATTACAAAGGAAGATATTGGCAAGAAAATTTCGGTGGAAGATTATAATGCGGCCTGTAAAAAAGCCGTGATGCGTTACACAGACGTGTGGAACAAAGTTACCGAAAAATACGGCTATTGGGTAGATATGAGCGATCCATACGTTACCTACGAGCCAAAATATATGGAAACCGTTTGGTGGCTTCTAAAGGAAATTTACAATAAGAATTTAATTTATAAAGGTTACACTATTCAGCCGTATTCCCCAAAAGCTGGTACAGGTTTAAGCTCTCACGAGCTTAACCAGCCGGGAACCTATCAAGATATTACAGACACAACAGTGGTTGCCCAGTTTAAGGCAATGGCCGAAACTTTGCCAGATTTTTTAGGTGTAGAGTCAAACAATATTTGGTTTTTGGCTTGGACTACCACACCTTGGACGCTGCCCAGTAATACAGCGTTAACGGTAGGTCCAAAGATTGATTACGTTTTAGTGAAAACATTTAACCAATATACCTTTCAACCCATAAATGTGATTTTGGCGAAGAGTTTGGTTGCAAGCCAATTCGCAAAGAATTATGAGGAAAAACCAAATGAGGAAATCCTGGAATCATATAAACAGGGCGATAAGGTAATTCCATATTTTATTGCAAAGGAGTTTAAAGGCACCGATTTAGTCGGAATCCGTTACGAACAGCTTTTGGATTATGCAAAGCCGCACGACAATCCTGAAAACGCATTCAGAGTAATTGCGGGCGATTTTGTTACTACAGAAGACGGAACGGGAATCGTTCACACCGCGCCAACTTTTGGTGCCGATGATGCCAAGGTTGCAAAAGAAGCTACGCCGGAAGTGCCGCCAATGCTCGTAAAAGATGAAAACGGAAATCTCGTTCCACTAGTTGATTTGCAAGGGAAATTTCGTTCCGAAATGAAGGAGCTTGCCGGTAAATATGTAAAGAACGAATATTACGAAGATTCCGCAGTTCCTGAAAAATCAGTTGACGTTGAAATTGCAATAAAACTGAAGACCGAAAACAAAGCCTTCAAGGTTGAGAAATACTTGCACAGCTATCCAAACTGTTGGCGTACCGATAAACCAATTTTATACTATCCACTTGATTCTTGGTTTATAAAGGTTACAGATTTCCGTGATAGAATGTTCGAGCTCAACAAAGAAATAAACTGGAAACCCAAAGCAACCGGCGAAGGAAGATTTGGAAACTGGCTTGCAAACGCAAATGATTGGAACCTTTCGCGTTCGCGCTATTGGGGAATTCCGTTGCCGATTTGGAGAACGGATGATGGAAAGGAAGAAATAATCATCGGTTCTGTGGAAGAATTGAAAGCCGAAATGCAGAAAGCTGTTACAGCTGGATTCATGGAAAAAGATATTTTTGAAGGTTTCAAAGCAAACGATTTTTCCGAAGAAAATTATTCAAAAGTTGATCTACATAAAAACATAGTGGATGGCATAACGCTCGTTTCCCCACTTGGAAAACCCATGAAGCGCGAAGCCGACCTGATAGACGTTTGGTTTGACAGCGGAAGCATGCCCTACGCGCAGTGGCATTATCCTTTCGAAAACAAGGAAAAGGTTGAAAACACTTGGAGAAAAGCAGATTTTATAGCTGAAGGAGTTGATCAAACCCGTGGTTGGTTTTATACTTTGCATGCAATAGCCACCATGATTTTTGACGACGTTGCCTATAAAAACGTAGTTTCCAACGGACTTGTTTTGGACAAAAACGGACAGAAAATGAGCAAGCGTCTCGGCAATGCCGTAGATCCTTTTGAAACCTTGGACGTTTTCGGTCCCGATGCTACGCGCTGGTATATGATTAGTAACGCCAATCCGTGGGATAACCTAAAATTTGACCAAGACGGAATTTCAGAAGTGCGCAATAAATTCTTCGGAACACTATACAATACCTATAGTTTTTTCAGCCTTTACGCCAATCTCGATAATTTTGAGTATATTGAAAAAGACCTTCCGCTGGAAAAACGTCCGGAGATTGACCGTTGGATACTTTCAGAATTGCACACGCTCATCCAAAAAGTAGATGACTATTACGCAGATTATGAACCTACCAAGGCTACGCGTGCAATTTCAGAATTTGTACAGGAAAATTTGAGCAACTGGTTTGTTCGTTTAAGTAGAAGAAGGTATTGGAAAAGCACTAATAACGACGATAAAATTTCTGCTTACCAAGTACTGTATACTTGTTTGGAAACCGTTGCAAAGCTTGGCGCTCCCGTAGCTCCGTTCTTTATGGATCGACTCTATAAGGACTTAACGTCCGGAACTTCAAAAGAAGGTATGGAATCGGTACATTTAACCGATTTTCCAAAGGCAGACGTTTCGTTCATTGATAAAAAGTTGGAACACAAAATGCAGAAAGCGCAAACAATATCCTCCTTGGTGCTTTCGTTACGACAAAGAGAGAAGATAAAAGTGCGCCAGCCACTTCAAAAAATTATGATTCCTGTTTTGGAAGTTTCTGAAAAAGAAGAAATACTGGCGGTTTCAGAATTGATAAAAAGTGAAGTAAACGTAAAGGAAATAGAACTGATAGATGAAGGTTCGGGCATGCTGGTAAAGCAGATAAAGCCAGATTTTAAAGCTTTGGGCCCCCGTTTTGGAAAGGATATGAAAGCCGTGGCGGCAGCCATTTCAGCCTTTGACCAAAAACAAATTGCCACTTTGGAAAAAGATGGGGAAATATCAGTTTTTATTAACGAAAAAAATACTATTTTGGCGCTCGCTGATGTAATCATAAGCTCGCAGGATATTGAGGGCTGGCTGGTTGCAAATGCAGATGGAGTTACTGTGGCACTGGATGTTACCATAACCCCAGCGTTGCGAAATGAAGGGATATCCCGTGAATTGGTAAACAGGATACAAAACCTAAGAAAAGACAGCGGTTTTGAAGTGACAGACAGGATTGAGGTTACCCTTGAGGAAAATGAAAAACTGACGGAGGCGGTAAACCAAAACCTGAAGTATATAAAAGAAGAGACATTAACGGAAATTTTGCAATTTCAGCCACAAATTGATAAAGGAACAGAAATTGCGTTTGACGATATAGAAACACGTATAAGCATTAAAAAACATTAGATTATGACAGATACAGAAAGAACCAGATATTCCGATGCCGAGCTGGAAGAATTTAGAGCAATTTTGAACGATAAAATCAAGAAAGCAACCGAGCAGTTGGAGCTTATAAAAAGTTCATACAAAAACGACAGTAATAATGGTACCGATGATACCTCTCCTACTTTCAAGGCTTTTGATGAGGGTAGTGAAGTGATGAGTAAAGAAGCCAATTCGCAGTTGGCAATTCGTCAGGAAAAGTTTATTCGCGATCTTAAAAATGCTTTAGTACGCATTGAAAATAAAACTTATGGAGTTTGCCGCGTTACTGGAAAGTTGATAAACAAAGAGCGTTTAAAGCTTGTTCCACACGCTACCTTGAGCATCGAGGCAAAGAATTTGCAGAAATAGGCCCATCCCCAGCCCTTCCCAAAGGGAAAAGGATTAATTCTTAAAATTATTATAGCCCTGAAAATTTTTCGGGGCTTTTTTATTGTATCAAATTCTTTGTGTTCTTAGTGAAATTCTTTGCAACCTTTGTGGTTAAATTATGCGCCAAATATTCTTCATAATCGCTATAGTCTTCCTCGAATTGAAATCTTCCGTGGCCCAAAAAACCATTCACAAAGAATTCTCTTCGGATGGAATAAAAGCACTTTCCATTGTAGACGATGCCATTTTTAAAATTACGATTCATTCTTCCGAAGAAAAAGAAATCAAGCTTTCCGTGCATATTTCCGGAGAACATTCCGAGGATGTAATTATAGAGGAAAATTTAAAGAATAATAAACTTTCTTTAAAGACAGGCTTTTCCCCTTTCGTGTTTTTGGAAGACGATAAACTCGCTGCCCATAAAGTATTGGCGGTGGAAATAGTGTTGATTGTTCCAAATACAATTTCAGTTGAGGTCAAGTCTAAGTTGGCTTCCATTTTTGCAAACGGAAACTTTAAAGCACTTGCTGTTTCCCTAGAAAACTCCAACTGTGAATTGAGAAATTTTTCAGGAAATGCCCATTTAAAAACTAAAGATGGCAATATAAATGTTGTTGCTGAAAGCGGTGTCTCGGGTATTGCCATTTCAATAAATGGAACCGTTGAAAATATGCTTCCCAAACGCGGAAAATTTACGGTTCAAGCCGAAAGCGTCAATGGTAATATAAGGCTGCTGCAAACCAAATAATATTGCTATTTTTGCAGCGCTCTTTGAAGCTTTAGTTACGGAGAGCCCTCGCATTGCAACGCTAAAGCGAAAGAAAAAACCTTATGAGCCTAAAAAAAGCCACTCTTATAATTATACTGATTCTATTAATAGATCAGATTTCAAAGTTTTATATCAAAACACACTTTGCTTTAGGCGATGAAATTCGAGTGTTTGATTGGTTCCGTATTCTTTTCGTTGAAAACGAAGGAATGGCATGGGGCGCAAAGATTCCTGGTGAATACGGAAAACTCTTTTTAACCCTGTTTAGAATTGTGGCTATTGCGGGAATAGGGTATTGGCTTTGGGATTCCGTTCGAAAAAATATGCCAAGCATACTGATCTTTTGTGTGGCTTTGATATTTGCGGGTGCTTTGGGCAATATTATCGATTCTGTTTTTTACGGTATTATTTTCAATGATAGCCATCATCAAGTAGCCACTTTGTTTCCCGAAGACGGCGGTTATGGAACTTTGTTTCACGGGAAAGTAGTAGATATGCTTTATTTTCCACTATATGGCGGCACATTGCCCGAATGGGTTCCTTTTTGGGGAGGAGAGTACTTTACCTTTTTTGACCCAGTTTTTAACGTTGCAGATTCTTCAATAAGCATAGGAGTGATTTTACTGCTTATTTTCAACAAAAAAGCATTCCCGAAAAAAGAAACTGAATAATATTTAGCTTGAAGGCGCCAATAAATTAAAGGGATAAAAAGATAAATTCCGAAGTACCCAATAAAGAATTGCGGATCCAAAATATCCAAAAATAAAAAGCTTGCTATAAAAAAGCATAAACCTATGCTTTGTTTCAAAAATCCAATTGGAAATTGTGATTCCTAAGCCGTAAATTAAAACCGGTAGCGTTAAAACCATTAATGGATTAAACCGGAATGCTCCAACCACATCTCCGTGAAGCAACAAATGAATAGCCCTTTGTGAACCACATCCGGGGCAGAAAAACCCTGTTATAAAATGAAAGGGGCAGGGAATAAAAAAAGAATTTTCTGAAGGATTATAGATAAAATAAATAAGAAAAAAGCCCCCGAATAAAGTAATTAAGAGGGCTATTTTCCAAATTCTTTTAATATCCTGCAAAAGCTCCACCTAGACCGACTACCACAAAAAATATTACATAAAGCACCCAAACAATGCCTGCAGCAACAGCGCCCCAAATGGCCCATTTCTTGGCTTCATCAGCAGCTTTTTGGGCACCAACAGTATCCCCCTGTACCCAAAGTTCCTTCACTTTTGTGGATTTAATTATTGATACTATACCGAAAGGTAGGCAACATAAAACTGTACATAAAATTGCCCAAACCAAATTATTATCTGGCGGAGGTCCCATTGGTTGATTAGTTGATTCCATAATTTTATCTAATTGGTTAATAATACTTTAGCTTATAAATATAAGCTGTTATTTTTAAATTCCATTATCTTTTTTGGTGTAATACAAAATTGTAGAGGCACATCGGTAGCTTCAAAGAAAATTTCCGGTTCGGGCTCAAAAAAGGAAAGCCCTACAAATATAGCTTCAGAATTGCACTGTTTCAAAAATCGATCGTAAAACCCTTTTCCGTAGCCGATGCGATGACCGTGGACGTCATAAGCTAAAAGCGGGACAAAAACTACATCCAGCGTTTCCGTAGAAATCTCAATACCCGAAACGGGTTCAGGAATTCCATACGCTGAAGATTTTAAAACGGTATTTTCCTGCAGTAAAAAATGTTTCATTTCTCCCGAATCAAAATCGGCCTTTGAAACGACGATACTCTTATCCTTTCCCTGTAAAATATGCAGCAGATATTCCGTATTCACTTCTTTTTTTGCCAAAATGGGAAGAAAAATATGGTAATACGTTTTATCCCAAATAGGAAGTTTCAAAGCCTGGTTGGCAATCTGAAGGCTCATTGCCTCAATGGATTCCTCGGAAAGCTCTTCCCGAAGTTTTTTATATTTCAAACGAAGCGTTTTTTTATTAGCCATAATAATATAGAAACTCCAAATTTTAAATCCCAAATCCCAAATCCCAAATTCCAAATCCCAATAGTGTCACCCTGAACGCTCCCGAGTTATCGGCACGAAAAGCCAAATCTAAAATCATCAATCGTTAATCGTAAATCGTAAATCGTCAATCCAAAATCCTTTTCAATCTTCCATTTCCTCGTCTTCCGTATTTGCGGTATTTACGGTTGAAATATGAAAAATGGCATCCCCTTGGTTTACAATCGGCGATTGGTTTACGTTAATTATATAGCCTTCATTGGGCGAAGTAACCTTAAACCGCATTTTTCCATATGGATCTGTGATTGTTGCTAAAAATTCACCTTTTTCCACGTGCTTGTTGCAGTCAATTTTTACGTGCAGCAACCCGCTTCGGTAAGCGCGTATCCACTTACTTTTTTCGATGATTACCGTTTTGGCGTTCGGCTCAGGGGCTACGTGTCTTTTGCCCAACATATCTAAGTGGTCCAGCACGCGCAAAATGCCATCTACCCCTTCTTTCGCAATATGTTTGTTGCTTTCCCGGCTTTTTCCGCCTTCAAAAAGCAAAACGGGAATGCCCATTTTATGGCAGGTATTTCGGTACGATTTTTCAATGGTATTTGAAAAGACCGTAAAGGGAGCGTTAAAAACCTTTGCGAGCTCCAGCAATTTTTCATCGCCCGGTTTTATGCGAATTTGTGCAGCGTTGAAACGGCTTGCTCCGCCGGTGTGAAAATCAAGACAATAATCGGCGTGGGGTAAAACCTTTTTGGTGAAATGATAGGCAACACGACTTGCCAACGAACCCGTTTTGGTTCCGGGAAAAACCCTGTTGAGGTCGCGCCCATCGGGGAATGAACGGTCGCCATTTAAAAAACCAAACACGTTGAGAATTGGAATACAAATAATGGTGCCGCGTTTGGGCTTGTTCAATTTTCTGGCAATGAGTTGGCGTACAATTTCCACCCCGTTTATTTCGTCTCCGTGAATGGCGGCAGTTATCAAAACTGTGGGTCCGGGAATTTTCGAACGTTCAATGATAATAGGAATTTCAATTTTGGTGGAAGTGTAAAGTTTCGCAATGCTGAAATCCACGGTTCGACTTTCGCCCAGCGCAATCCGTTCGTTTAAAATTACAATATCACGTTCTTCCTTTTTGGCCATAGTTATACGTTGCGTTCTATATATTTTATGATTGAGTTTGCGATATCCTTGCCTGTGGCTTGTTCAATGCCTTCCAAACCGGGAGATGAATTTACTTCCAAAATCAATGGCCCACGTGCCGATTGCAACATATCAACCCCAGCAATTCCAAGGCCCATGGCTTTTGCTGCCTTCAGTGCGGCGGTTTCTTCCTCATCGGTAAGTTTTATAACGGTTGCGGTTCCGCCGCGGTGCAAATTGCTCCGGAATTCGCCTTCCTTGCCCTGTCGTTTCATAGCTCCAATTACTTGGCCGTCCACAATAAATGCTCTAATATCTGCGCCTCCAGCTTCTTTTATAAATTCCTGCACGATAACCCGCGCCTGCAAATTGTTAAATGCTTCAATTACAGATTCGGCTGCTTTTCGGGTTTCCGCAAGAATTACACCAATGCCCTGCGTGCCTTCCAACAGTTTAATAATTACGGGCGCACCACCGGCTTGGTCCACTATCTCCTTTACGTTTTTGGAATAATTGGTAAAAACGGTTTTTGGCAATCCCAATCCCGCACGGGATAGAACCTGCAAGCTTCGCAATTTATCGCGTGAGCGCACCAATGCTTGACTTTCCGTAGTTGTGAAAACGCGCATCATTTCAAACTGGCGAACCACGGCAGTTCCGTAAAAAGTGACGGAAGCCCCAATACGCGGAATCACCGCATCGGTGTGGTCTAGTTTGTGGCCTTTGTAATAAATAACAGGGTTTTTCTTTTCTATTACAATATCGCACTTGGCGTGATTTATAACTTCAACGTCGTGCTTTCTTTTTTTTGCAGCTTCTACGAGGCGTTGGGTGGAATATAAATGGCTGTTTGCCGATAATATTTTGATGTTCATTGTTTGTTTTTTAGTTTGAAGGAAAGGTTGGTTTTGTTAATATCCACCATGAATTTATTGCTCAAAAAATTTCTTCCCAAAAGTACGGGAAAACGCATCTCTTCACGGTCGCTCAGTGTTAAATAAATTGGGTGGGTTTTACCAAAAAGAACAATTTCCGTTTTTATTCTATATCGCGCTTCAGATTGACCATTGCTGCTTCTTACCACTTTTACATCATATTCATCAAAAATGATTTCCTTTTCGTGGTAGCTGGGATGTTCTTCGTCCAAAAAGTTGCATTTCAGGTAGTTGTCTTCAACTTTCATGTTTTTGCAATGTATGGAAGAAGTGTAGGCGCCCGTGTCAATTTTCACTTCAATATCGAAGAGATTCAGCAATGGAAAGTCTGCCTTGTCTATTCTGCCGATGTTTCTTTTCAAAGTATTGGAGGTTTTGTAATTGCAATTTAAATAATAAAAATTCCATCCTGATAATTAATAAGGATAAAATACGAAATTACCGCCTACTGCCACTAAAAACTGCTACTTTTTATTCCGCTCAATAAACCCAATCACGCTTTTCGAAACATTCTTCCCCGAGGTATTTTCAATGCCTTCCAATCCCGGCGTACTGTTGATTTCCAAAACCAAAGGCCCGTTTTTCGATTGCAGAATATCCACCCCACAAAACCCCAAATTCATCGCTTTTGCTGCTTTTATGGCAATTTTTTCCTCTGCTGATGAAAGACTGATCATTTCCGAAGTGCCGCCGCGGTGCAAATTACTGCGGAAATCACCAATCTTGCATTTGCGTTTCATCGCGGCAACCACAACGCCGTCCACCACTATGGCGCGAACGTCGGCGCCGTTTGCTTCCTCAATATATTCCTGTAGCAGAAATTTCACGCCGGCGGCATTTAAGGTTTCAGTCGTTGCCAAGGCATTCTGCGGACTTTCGGTAAGAATAACGCCTTCGCCGTGCGTGCCTTCCAAAAGTTTGATAATTATTGGCTTGCCGTTAAAGGTTTTCAATTGTTCCTCAAATTCAAAAAACGAAGCGTAAACAGTTCGAGGCACGGGAATTTGATGTTTTGCCAAAATTTGAAAGCAGGTCCATTTGTCGCGGCTATTGCTAATTCCTTCGGAAGAAACCACGCTAAAAACCCCCATCGCTTCAAAATGGCGGACCACGTTTGTGCCAAAATAAGTATTTGAGGCGCCAATTCTGGGAATTACCGCGTGTAGGTCATCCACCAATTCATTTTGAAAATAGAGGACGGCTTTTCCGTTTTCCACAGCTAGGTTGCAATAGGAAGGGTCCAAAACCTCCATGGTGTGGTTGCGCGCTTCGCCAGCTTTTAAAAGACTTTGGGTGGAATAAAGCGCCTCCCCACGCGATAAAATGGCAATGTTCATAGTTGGTTATTGTGCGTGCAATTTAACCAAAAAGAACATTGCCCCTAAAATCATTAGTTAAAAATTAACGGTTACCTTTCCTCTTAGGAAAAACGGCGTGCCGGGCGTAAAGTGTATTTCTTCCACAGCTTCCGGCTCGTCAAACAATCTACTTTCGGTTGCAAATTGGGTTTCGTTCCATTCGGTATCTAAGAGATTTTCAATTGCAATCCCAAAAACAAAGTTTCTAAAAGTATAATTTATGTTGAAATCGGTCACAAAATAACCTTCGGCAATAATACTTTTGTCTTCGTTTGCGGCTCTATCCTTAATAAAACGATAATTCAATCCGCCCGAAAAGTTTGCGAGATTTTCAAATGCAATTCCACCGGTTGAGGTAAAATCCGGAGCCAGCGGAATGTAATCCTCACCATTGGGTTCTTCGGTGCTTCGCGCGTAGGTATAGTTTGCATCGCCGTAAAAATACAGCCAGTCCAATGCTTCGTAACGCAGGCCAAAATCAACGCCCAATCGGCGGGTTTTTCCACTGGGCTCTACAATTCCGGCGTCGCCCACATACACAAATTCCTGTTCCAAAAAGAGCGCCCAAAAGGCTGTGTTAAAAATTAGATTGTCCGTCAGTTTGTAAATTCCGCCCAAATCGGCACCGTAGGCCGCAGGCAAGATATCCTCTCCGCCATTGGCAACAACCACGCGGGTATCATTTGAATGGAAACCGATTCCCGTTTTCAAAAACAACTGGAAATCGCGGTTGGGGCTGTAAATAAAGTTCAACTTCGGACTTGCGAAAACCTTGCTTTCACTTCGGTTATCGTAGGTTGGCGAAAGTTTGTTTTCGTAATCAAATTTGAAATAATCCAATCTCACGGCAGGGTTTATTTTGAAATCGCCCAGCCCGAATTCCGTATTCAAAAATGCAAAACTGTTAATCTGGTCAACATTTCCGAAGGCAATCCGATCCAAAATTTCATAACGGTTTTTGGTGTGTGAAAGTTCCACGTCGTTCACATCGTCGTAACGAACGCCAATCCCGGCGGTGTATTTAAAATCAAGCGTTTCAGAATTTATTTTATCTGAAAATTCGGTTTGGAAACCCAAAATATTTCGGTCTTCGCGTTGCGCAATTTGGTCGCCGTTTACTGGGTCTTCCAAAAAGAAAGTGAAGTTTGAAAACAGTTCAAAATCATAATGCGAATAATACGCTCGGGTTTCCAACTTTTTGTTTTCCGAAAGCAATTTGGAATGGTTTATCAGCAAATTGGTGCGGCTGGTGTTTCCGCCCTCGGTATCGTCAATGGCCCCAAAACGCCCGATGGAACCATCGTCAATGGCGCGCTGCGGAATCTGCCCCGAAGCACCCCACTTGCTTTGGAAATGCGAAGCGGTAAGTTGCAGTTTTTGGTTGTCGGGCAATTTCAGATTGTATTTCGCCATCATATTGAAACGGTTAAAATTCTGTGGCGAATCAAACGGACCGTTAAAAGTATTGAGCGAAGCCGCGACATAAGCATTGCTGTTTTGGGTATCCAAAAGATTGAAAAGACCAACGGTCCTAAAAGCATCAAACTGCCCGTATTCCACGGAAATGGAGCTTTTGTCGAGCTTGTCCAAGGTTTTGAAAGCCACGTAACCTGCCGTGGCAAAATCGCCGTATTCCGCGTTGTACGGTCCCTTTCCGAAGGAAATTTTATCAAGCGTTTCGGGAATTACGAAGTGCAGGTCGCTGTAGCCTTGCCCGTGCGCGTGCGACACCATATTTACCGGCATTCCGTCCACCGAAAGGTTGATGTCGGTGCCGTGGTCAATGTCAAAACCGCGCAAAAATATCTGTTCTGCCTTTCCACCGCCGGCGTGCTGGCCGATAATCAATCCCGGAACTTTCCGAAGGATTTCCTGCGAAGATTTTACGGGCGCGGTCTTTAAATCTACCGCCACTATTTGGCTGAGCGTGTTTACTTCGGGCGTGATGGTTACTTGTTCCAAAGATACCGCGGCTTCGTTTAAAATTATGTTTATGGGTTCCGCAAAACTTTCAGCGGTAACTGAATATTCGAAGGTTGCGAAGCCTAAAATTGAGAAGCTAATGATGTCGTTTTCCTTCACATTTTCAAGTGAAAATTTTCCCGAGGTATCGGTGTGCGTGTGATTGCCCGAGGTGCGGTCAAAAACCGCCACGTTTTCCAGCGGGTTGTTATTTGGGCCTACCACTTTTCCTTTTAGCGATTGCGATTGCGCAATACCAAAGCATAGCATCAGCCCCATTAAGAGTATTCTTTTCATGGGTGATTGGTTTAAAAAATTATAATAAATGAATAGTCTGAATGAAGATTTCATTCAGATAAAAAACTATGAAAAGAATGTTTCGGGAGGCGGGCTGAGGATGGTTTTTACGCTTTTTGGAATATGAAAAACATAAAAGAAATTGTGTTTGGTACTAGTTTCTTTTTTAAAATCGATTGGGGGATATTCCTGTGCAAAATGCTTATCAAACGTATAATTGAAAAACACGCCGTCGTGATCGCTGGTCTCTTCCGAAGAAAATATTTTGGAGAAAAATGTAATCAGTTTGTGTTCGTGCGTGTGTTCGTGGCCCAACAAATGGTCTTCTTCGTGATGCCCATAGTCTGTATGCGTCATTACGTGCGAAAAAATGTGCATTCCCTCCGATAGCTGTTTCTGCATCGGGTTGAGCAGATAAAAAATCGACAGGGAAAGCACAAAATACTTTTTAAAGGAAATATGTAATTTGCTTTTAAGCATTATTTCGGGTTGGTTGTAAATAGATACGCAAGATTGGGGAATTTGGATTTTGAATAAGCTTCATTTAACCGTTTCTTAACTATTTTTGATAGCGGAAAAATTCCTTAAAAAACAAAATAGCAAGTATCTTTGAGCCTATGGCCCAAGCTTCGGTAACACTTCAAATTGCAACCCTTCCAGATTCGCCCGGCGTTTATCAATATTACGATAAGGACGGGAAACTGCTGTATGTGGGCAAGGCAAAAAACCTGAAAAAACGCGTTTCGTCCTATTTCACTAAAAATTTTGATAACAACCGTACGCGACTGTTGGTGAAGAAAATTGCGACCATCAAGCACATCGTAGTTAAAACCGAAACCGATGCGCTTTTGCTGGAAAACAATCTTATAAAGAATTACCAGCCACGCTACAACGTGATGCTGAAAGACGATAAAAGTTATCCGTGGATTTGTATTAAAAACGAACGGTTTCCGCGGGTTTTTCCAACGCGACGGATGATAAAGGACGGCAGCGAATATTACGGGCCGTACACGAGTATGAAAACCGTACACACGCTGCTGGATTTGATAAAAGGCCTGTATCCGTTGCGCACTTGCAATTACGACCTTTCCGAAGAAAAAATTAGGGCGGGCAAGTATAAAGTGTGTCTGGAATATCACTTGGGAAACTGTTTGGGGCCTTGCGAGGGGCTTTATTCCGAAAAGGAATACCACGATAATATTGAGGCCATCCGGAATATTGTGAAGGGAAATTTTAAGGATTCGCTACATAAATTTAAAACCCAGATGAAAACCTTGGCGGCCGATTTAAAGTTTGAGCAGGCACAGCGGGTAAAGGAAAAGATTGATATTTTGGAGAATTACCAAAGTAAAAGCACCGTTGTAAACCCGAAGATCAACAATGTGGACGTTTTCTCGATAATTTCGGACGAAAGCTATGCGTATGTGAATTTTCTACAGCTTTCGCACGGCGCCATTATTCGTTCGCACACTTTGGAAATAAAGAAGAAACTTGACGAGACGGATGAAGAATTGCTTCAGCTTGCAATCGTGGAAATTCGGCAACGGTTCAACTCACTTTCAAAGGAAATTTACGTGCCTTTTGAAGTGGAACTGGGCGAAGACATAAAAACGCATGTTCCCAAACTGGGCGATAAAAAAGCAATCCTCGATCTTTCCGAAAGAAATGCGAAATATTACCGCATGGAGCGGTTTAAACAGGCAAAGATTGTGGACCCCGACCGTCATGAAAAGCGCATTATGGCTCAGATGAAAAAAGATTTAAGGTTGACCGAAGAACCACGACATATAGAATGTTTTGACAACAGTAATATTCAAGGCACAAACCCGGTGGCGGCCTGTGTGGTTTTCAAAAACGGGAAACCGAGTAAAAAGGATTATCGCAAATTCAACATAAAAACCGTGGAGGGGCCAGATGATTTTGCCTCGATGGAAGAAGTTGTTTACCGCCGTTACAAAAGATTGCTGGACGAGGAGCAACCCTTACCGCAACTAATCATCATAGATGGGGGAAAGGGGCAGTTGTCTTCTTCTCTAAAAAGTATGGACAAACTGGGATTACGCGGGAAAATTGCTATTATTGGTATCGCAAAGCGTTTGGAGGAATTGTTTTATCCCGATGACCCTATTCCGCTGTATTTGGACAAGAAGAGCGAGACTTTAAAAATAATACAACAATTGCGCAACGAAGCGCACCGTTTTGGCATTACCTTTCACCGCAGCAAACGTAGCAAGCAGGCTTTAAATACTGAACTGGAAACCATTCCCGGCATTGGTGAAAAAACGGTTGTGGAATTGTTGAAACACTTTAAAAGCACGAAGCGGATTGCCTCGGCAGATTTTGAGGAGCTTTCAAAAGTGATTGGTCCGAGCAGGGCGAAGAAGTTGGTTGAACATTTCAGCAATAAATCTTAAGTCAAGTGTAATAGCTGTTTGGCGTTGCGTAAGGTGATATGGACAATGTGCAAGATGCTATGGCCTATGAGTAAGTTTTTTGGTCAATGAGTAAGATGATATTGCCTATGAGTAAGTTTTTTGGTCAATGAGTAAGATGATATTGCCTATGAGTAAGTTTTTTGGTCAATGAGTAAAATGATATAGCCTATGAGTAAGTTTTTTGGGCTATGAGTAAAATGATATGGGCTATGAGTAAGTTTTTTGGTCAATGAGTAAGATGATATTGCCTATGAGTAAGTTTTTTGGTCAATGAGTAAGATGATATTGCCTATGAGTAAGTTTTTTGGTCAATGAGTAAAATGATATGGGCTATGCGTAAAATAATCAGTGCCAAAGTTTTAAAATTTCAGAAATCTTTCAATCCAATAATGTACAAATGAAAAGATTGCTCTTTATATTTTTCCTGATAATTTCAACCTTTGTCTTTTCACAAGAAAAAGCTGAGAAGGACCTAAAGGTAGGTCTGGTTTTGAGCGGTGGCGGGGCAAAAGGTTTGGCGCATATTGGCGCATTGAAGGTTATTGAAGAGTCGGGCGTGCGGATAGACTACATTGGCGGCACGAGCATGGGCGCAATTATCGGGGCGCTGTATGCTTCGGGGTATTCGGCAACGCAACTTGACAGTATTTTTCGGGAAACGGATTTCAGCAGTTTGATACAGGACAATATTCCGCGGAGCGCAAAGACTTTTTACGAAAAGCAGGAGTCGGAAAAATATGCCTTGGTGCTGCCTTTTGATAAATTTAAAGTTGGTTTTCCATCAGGGCTTTCAAAAGGACAGAACGTATATAATCTGATTTCAAAATTGACAAGTCATGTGAGCACGGTTTCAGATTTCAGCAAATTGCCCATTCCTTTTTTCTGTGTGGCAACCAATGTTGAAACTGGAAAGGAAGTAATCCTTGATCGTGGTTACCTCCCGCGTGCGGTTACGGCCAGCGGGGCATTGCCGTCGCTTTTCAGTCCTGTGGTGATTGACGATAAAGTATTGATTGATGGCGGGGTGGTGAACAACTATCCCGTAAATGAGGTGCGTGCCAAAGGGATGGATATAATCATAGGGGTTGATGTACAGGATAGCTTAAAAAATAGGGACAATTTGAGATCTGCTTTTGATGTATTGGTCCAGATAAATAACTATCGAACCATTAACGACATGATTAAGAAGCGTGAAAAAACAGATGTCTATATTCATCCGAACATTGAGGATTTCTCGGTAGTTTCTTTTGACGAAGGGAAAAATATTGTAGAGTCTGGAATTGTTGCAGCAGAATCATATAGGGAGGAGCTTGAAAATATCGCTTCGAGGCAAAAGCCTGTAAACCGTGAAGAAGTAAAGTTTGATGCCAATGACTTTATTTATATAAAAGAAGTTAAAATAGAGGGGAACGAAAAATATACCCGAAGCTATGTTTTGGGGAAATTGAAATTGCGCACGCCCGATGAAATAACCTATGAAGATTTTAGTGAGGGGATAAACAACCTCTCGGCAACGGGAAATTTTCAGGATATTAATTATAGGTTTTTTGAGGATGAAAACAATGAAAATACACTCCTGCTACAACTGCGCGAGAGCCGGTCTTCCATGATGCTTCGTTTTGCGGCACATTATGACGATCTTTTCCGAACGGCCGCATTGGTAAATATTACCAAAAAGCGGCTTCTTACCAATAACGATATTGCCTCGCTGGATTTAATTGCTGGCGACAACTTGCGGTACAATTTTGAATATTATATAGACAAGGGATTTTACTGGAGCGTGGGCTTCAATTCCAAGTATCATTTTTTTGAAACCGATGTGCCGTTGGATTTTATCAATCCCGATTTTGATGCGGAGATATCGGTGCCTGTCAATAAACTTTCCATTAAGTATAGCGATTTTACCAACCAGCTTTATTTTGAGACCCTTTTCCGCAGGACCTTGATTTTCGGTCTGGGAGGAGAGCATAAATACCTTCGTTATCTTTCGGAAACTATAGGTACAGATGAAAACAACCTTCCCCGAACCGTTTTTGAAAGCACTAATTATTACAGTGCGTTTGGCTTTTTGAAGTATGACACTTATGATAATAGCTTTTTTCCCAAAAAAGGAGCTTATTTTTCAGGTGATTTTCACTGGTATTTATTGGCCCACGGGCGAAACAAGAGTTTTGAGCCATTCTCTTTGGCAAAAGCAAAAATGGGTTATGCCCATACATTTTTTAACACAATTTCGGCTCATTTAACTACCGAGGGTGGTTTTAAATGGGGCGGACCCGAAACCACCTCATTGGATTTTGCATTGGGGGGCTATGGATTTAAGGAGATGAACAACATTATTCCCTTTATGGGGTACGAAGCTATTTCGCTTCGCGGAAATACATATCTTAAATCCACACTTACATTTGACTATGAAATTTTCAGAAAAAACCATATCAATATTTCTGCAAACATCGCCAATGTGGGGAATGATCTTTTTGAAAACGGTCAGTGGATTGACGGGGTAGACTATTCGGGATTTTCAGCAGGGTATGGGCTGGAAACCGTTCTAGGACCGATGGAGATTAAATATTCCTATTCGCCTGAGCTTAATGAAAGCGAATGGTATGTGGCATTGGGCTATCGGTTTTAGTAAAAACTTAGCGGTTTAGCTTCAATATTTTTCCGATATTTGTGGGGAAGAGTTACAAAATTGATTGGTTGTTAATTTATTACCATTCCCAATTTAAATTACTCGTTAACCCAATAACTCAAACAAAATGCCTTTCTACCACAAACTGGGCAAATTACCGCCCAAACGCCATACACAATTCCGAAAACCAGACGGAACCCTTTATTCCGAAGAACTTTTCGGTACCGTGGGTTTTGATGGAATGTATAGCAATATCTATCACGAACACAGACCCACGCAGGTCAAGGAAATAAAAACGCAATACAACGTAGCTCCGAAGATTGCACGCGCCAATAATATGGAATCGCTTCGGCTAAAAGGTTTCGATGTAAAACCTGAAAAAGATTATCTCAACAGTCGTAAAACGGTACTCACCAATAGCGATTGTAGCATAATACTGGCCGCGCCGCAAGAATCGCAGAAGGATTATTTTTATAAAAACACCGATGCCGATGAGTTGATTTTCATCCACAAAGGCAGCGGAAAATTGCGAACTTTTTTAGGAAACCTCGATTTTAAGTATGGTGACTATTTGTTGGTTCCCCGCGGAATTATTTATAAAATAGATTTTGATACCGAAGACAACCGATTGTTTATTGTTGAATCGCGAAGTCCCATCTATACTCCCAAGCGTTATAGAAATTGGTTCGGACAGCTTTTGGAACATTCACCTTTCTGCGAACGCGATATTCGCAAACCGCAAGAGCTTGAAAGCCATAATGAAAAGGGTGAGTTTTTAATAAAAGTTAAAAAACAAGATGATATTTTTGAAATGGTGTATGCTTCGCATCCTTTTGATGTAGTGGGATATGATGGTTATAATTTTCCGTATGCCTTTTCCATCCACGATTTTGAACCAATTACCGGAAGAATCCACCAACCGCCCCCAGTGCACCAAACTTTTGAAACAGATGCCATGGTTATCTGTAGTTTTGTGCCTAGGCTGTATGATTATCATCCGCTAAGTATTCCGGCGCCTTACAACCACAGCAATATAGATAGCGATGAGGTGTTATATTACGTAGATGGCGATTTTATGAGCCGAAACGATATTGAAGCAGGACAAATCACGCTTCACCCTGCCGGTATTGTCCATGGCCCGCATCCCGGCGCCGCGGAAAGAAGTATTGGTAAAACGGAAACAGAAGAACTGGCCGTTATGGTTGATACGTTTAAACCATTACAGGTTACCGATGATGGTTTAAAACTCTCGGATGGTACGTATTACCAGAGTTGGTTGGAGGAATGAGTTGGCAGTCGCAGTTGCAGTAAGCAGTAGATTGTGGTCTTTGCGTTCTCTGCGCCTTTGCGGTTAAATGAATTTGAAAACTATTTTCATTATAAATGAAGCTATTCTATCTAAAATATTCTGAGTTAAATTAATAAGATTATTGAAAACTTAAATTATGAGCAAAGAAGTAAAATCAGTCGATTACGGACTGGAAAAAATATTTGAGGGCGCGGAAGATTTTCTGCCCTTATTGGGCACCGATTACGTTGAATTCTACGTTGGCAACGCTAAACAGTCTGCACATTTCTACAAAACTGCTTTTGGATTTCAATCCTACGCATATAAAGGTTTAGAGACTGGATCAAGAGATTCTGTTAGCTATGTTCTTAAACAGGACAAAATCAAGCTTGTTTTAACAACGCCTTTAAATAGTAAATCACCCATTAATGACCATATTGTTAAACATGGCGATGGCGTAAAGGTTATTGCCTTATGGGTAGATGATGCTACGAGTGCTTTTGAGGAAACCACCAAGCGTGGCGCAAAACCCTACTTGGAACCCACTGTTGAAAAAGACGAGCACGGTGAAGTAGTGCGCAGCGGGATATACACCTACGGCGAAACAGTACATATGTTTGTGGAACGCAAAAACTACAAAGGAACATTTTTACCAGGTTTCCGCGAATGGAAAAGCGATTATAACCCAACCCCTACAGGCCTGAAATACATAGACCACATGGTAGGCAACGTAGGCTGGGGCCAAATGAACAAATGGGTAAAATGGTACGAGGATGTAATGGGCTTTGTAAATTTCCTTTCGTTTGATGATAAGCAGATACACACAGAGTATTCGGCGCTGATGAGCAAGGTGATGAGCAATGGCAATGGGCGCATCAAATTCCCCATAAACGAGCCGGCCAAAGGAATAAAGAAATCACAGATCGAGGAATATTTGGATTTTTATGAAGACTCCGGTGTACAGCATTTAGCGGTGGCTACGGATGATATCATTAAAACAGTTAGCCAGCTGAAGGAGCGCGGCGTAGAATTTTTACCACCCCCGCCGCAAGCTTATTATGATGACATTCCGCGCAGATTAGGCGATCACATGAAGATGATGAAAGAAGACATCAATGAGCTTAAAAAACTTTCCATAATGATTGATGCCGATGAAGAGGGTTATCTATTACAGATATTTACTAAACCCGTGGAAGATAGACCCACGCTTTTCTTTGAAATTATCCAACGTATGGGTGCAAAAGGTTTTGGTGCCGGAAACTTTAAGGCGCTTTTTGAATCTATTGAGCGGGAACAGGCACAGAGAGGAACTTTATAAAATGTAACATTATATAAACCCCATCGTCTTAAAGAAGGTGGGGTTTTATTATTTTGGAACGGTAGTTGTATTTTTAAAAACCATAAATACCTAAGTATTATTTATGAAAAAGCTATTTGTGCTTTTAATTCTTTTTAGTAACATTTTTTTTCTTTCTGCACAAGAAAGGGCTTACGGTGATGGCGAATTTTTCAAATTCCGTGTCCATTATGGTTTTGTTACTGCAGGTTATGCCACCCTCAAAGTAAAAAATACCACAATAAAGGGAAAAGAAGTCTTTCACGTACGTGGTTACGGTGAAACCGTGGGAGTTTCAAAATGGTTTTTTAAAGTTGAGGATGATTATCAATCCTATATTGATAAGGAAAAGGATATTCCCTACCGTTTTATTCGGAAGATTGACGAAGGCGGATATACCAAAGATATTGAGATAGACTTTAACCATAGCACCCAAAAAGCAACAGTAAACGATAAAAAACACAATGAAATTACGGTCTTTTCGTTCCCAAAAGATACGCAGGACATGATTTCAGCTTTTTATTATCTCCGGAATCAACTGGAAACTGAAAACATAAAAGCGGGTGACGTGGTTGAGATGAATATGTTTTTCGACAAAGAAAATTACAAATTCAGGTTAAAATTCCTTGGAAAAGAAGTTTTAGATACTAATTTTGGGCGCGTCCGAACATTGATCTTTAGACCCTATGTACAATCGGGCCGTGTCTTTAAGGAAAAAGAGAGCCTAACGGTCTGGATCAGTGATGATAATAACAAAATCCCCCTCCTTGTGAAGGCAGATTTGGCAGTAGGATCGCTTAAAGCAACCCTGACTGAATTTAAAGGATTGCAACACTCTTTTAAAATAATTGCAGATTAAATACTTAATACAGAAAATTCCCCATCATTGAAGAAAATAATATTAGCCACGCTAACCCTTATACTGCTTACCACTGCTTGTGAAAACAATAATGTTGAACTTCCCGAAACAAACACTGTTGCTGAAGAAGCCATCATTGAGCAATACGGCTATATACTTAATGATTTTAACGTAATTCGGGACACTATTCGTAAAGGTGATACTTTTGGAGATATACTTTTTGCCAATGGCGTGCCACAGGAAAAAATCATGGAGGTGGCCACTAAATTTCGTGATAGCTTCGATGTTCGAAAAATAGGAATTGGAAAACCCTATGTTCTCTTAAATTCCAAAGATTCCCTCAACAAAACCCAAGTCTTTATTTATGAAACTAATAAGGTAGATTTTGCGGTAGTAGATTTTAGGGATACGCTTTCCATATTCAACAGTCAAAAGCCTGTTCGTTATGAAGATAGAACGGCATCTGGAGTTATTACCAGTTCACTCTCCGCAACTATGGAAGAACAGAACCTAAGTCCTTATATGACGGATCAATTAGCAAATATCTATGCCTGGACCATCAATTTTTTTAAGTTGCAGCCGGGTGATCGTTTTAAGGTTATCTATACTGAAAAATTTATTGATGATACCATTCCTGGCGGACTTAAGGAAATTAAGGCCGCTTATTTTGAGCACAGGGGCAAACCTCTGTATGCCTTTAAATTTTCTTCAGATTCTTTGGGAAAACTCTCAGGCTATTACGATGAAAATGCTAACAATTTAAAGCGTGCCTTTTTAAAAGCTCCCGTAAAATTCAGTAGAATATCTTCCAGATATAATTTAAACCGAAGAATAAAATATTACGGTTTTAAACTTCGTCCACACCGCGGAACCGATTTTGCTGCGCCTGTGGGAACTCCTATTTTGGCTACAGCAGATGGCGTAGTGACTAAATCTGAGCGTCGTGGCGGTAACGGAAATTATGTTAAAATAAGGCATAATGGCACGTATGAAACACAATATCTTCATATGAAAGCCAGAAACGTAAAAGTAGGGCAACACGTGAGCCAGGGCGATGTAATTGGCTGGATTGGTATGACCGGCAACACGAGTGGACCACATGTATGTTACCGTTTCTGGAAAAATGGAAAAGAAGTAGATCCTTTTAAGGAAGACACCCCTTTTTCGCAGCCCTTACCGAAAGAATTGCACGAGCAATATTTCGCAAATCTGCTACCTATGAAGGAAGAATTGGACTGCATCATGTTTTAATTTTTTCATTCGCTTAACATGTTAATAACATTGTTATTAACTAACTCTCATTTTATCAGACATTTAGGCTCTAAATTTTAACTTTAATCCTAAGTATTTCTCTTAAAGATTTCTTAATCAATTTTATTGGCGGATAATTATTTAAGATTGTACTTTTGCCGAAATTTTAAACCTAAATCCAAATTCATGAGAAAGTTTCTATTTCTTGTTTTTTTATTGGGCGGTTTTGCCGCTTTTGCACAAACAACGGTTACCGGTACGGTAATCGATTCTGATTCCAACGACCCCTTGGCTGGTGCCAACGTTGTTGAAACTGGCACTACTAACGGTGCCATTACCGATTTTGACGGAAATTTCACATTGCAAACTTCCGCTGCAACGGGTACGCTTACCATCTCTTACATTGGGTACACTATTGAAAAAGTTCCTTTTAAAGCTGTAAATGGAGCCGCAAACTTAGGTACCGTTAAAATTACTGTAGATTCTGATGCCCTTGAAGAAGTAGTTATCGTGGGAAAAGGAATTATAGATATGGCAAAGGACCGTCAAACCCCTATCGCCGTTTCAACTATTTCCGCTGCTGAAATTCAAGCTAAGGCAGTTGGTAACGTTGAGTTTCCAGAGGTGGTGAAAAGCACACCAAGTGTTTACGTTTCTAACCAAGCTGGAGGTTTTGGTGATTCACAAATGTTTTTGCGTGGTTTTGACCAAACAAACACCGCTTTCCTTTTAAATGGACAGCCAATCAACGGTATGGAAGACGGAAAAATGTATTGGTCTAACTGGTCAGGTATGAGCGATGTAGCTAATGCAGTTCAGGTTCAACGTGGTTTGGGCTCTTCAAAATTGGCTATTTCGTCAGTTGGAGGAACTGTAAACATCGTATCTCGTGCCGCTGGAAGAAAAGAGGGCGGTTTTGCTCGATTTATGACTGGTAATGATAGCTATTTTAAAGGAACATTAAGTTACGATTCCGGATTAAAAGGAAAATGGGCTTATTCCATTATGTTTGATCACTGGCAAGCACACCGTAAATATTCAGACGGTACTGCCGGTCAAGGTCAAAACTATTTTATTGGCGTAGGTTATGTGCCAAATGACACTCACTCTTTCAATTTCTTGTTGACTGGTGCGCCACAGTGGCACGATCAAAACTTCTCAGATTCTTTGGAAGATTATGATCAATACGGAAAACGCTATAACGCCAATTCAGGATTCTATAACGGAGAACGATATACCTTCAGAAGAAATTACTACCACAAACCAATTATCAACCTTAACTGGGATTGGAATATAAGTGATAGAACTAACTTATCATCTGTGCTTTATGCGTCTTTTGGGCGTGGTGGAGGAACAGGCCCTGCTGGAAGCTCAAGAAATATTATACGTGATGCAAACGGTGAGGTAGATTTTGACGCCATCGAAGAGAGCAATATTGAAGGAGCTGAAAATGGAATTGGAAGCTTTGGTGGTGGTTCACTTGCACGCAGAATGTCAGTAAACAACCATAACTGGTATGGTTTTCTTTCTAACCTTGAAAGTAACCTAAGCGATAATTTCACCTTAAACATAGGTGTTGACACACGTTTTTATAAAGGAAGCCACTGGTACCAAATGAACGACCTTTTAGGACTTCAGGGATATGCAGATAATTTTGGTTACGCTGGCCAAAGAGACAGTGATTACGTAATAAGTGAAACCTTTGAAGCAAATCCATGGGCAGCGTTATTTAATGGAGCAGATGAAGCGCAACGATTCAACTTTGACTATTCAGAATATATAAATTACATAGGTGGTTTTGGACAAGCTGAGTATAAAACTGATAACTTCTCAGCATTTGTACAAGGTGCTGTTTCTACACAAAGCTACCAAAGAGAGGGTCGCGCGCAAGGAGTAGAAGTTGAAGGTGTAGATGGCTTTGGAAAGTCTGATAAAGTAAACAAACTTGGCTACAACCTGAAAGGTGGAATGGGTTATACCTTTATTGAAAACAATACCATTTTTGCCAATGCCGGTTATTATTCAAGACAGCCTTTCCTGGATAATATTTTTGATGATATTAGAAACTCAAACTATATCCTCGAAGGAGATAACGAAATTGAAAACGAAGAAATTTTAGGAGTTGAAGTAGGTTATAGAATTCGTTCAGGTAGATTTTCATTGGATTTGAATGGATATTATACCTCTTGGGGTAACAGATTCCTTAGAGGAGGATTTATTGAAGCAGACCCTAGCTCATCAAACCCTGTTGAACAAGTAGACCGTTACCAAAAGTTTACAGACATTACCCAAGTTCACAAAGGATTTGAATTTGAAGGGAAATATCGCCATTCAAGTGCCTTTATGTTGAGAGCTTTCGGAAGTATAGGTAACTGGAAGTATGATGGAAAAACACCTTTCCAAACCAGAGATAACGAAACCAATGCATTGTTGGAAGAAGGTTCAGTTGATTTGAGCGGAACAAAAGTGGGCAATGCTCCACAAACTTCTTTTGGTTTTGGTTTCAAATACAACGTTATTGGTGGCCTTACCGTAGATGCTGATTATAACATTTATACAGATCTTTACGGATTTGTTGATGCTGACGATGTAATTGGTGCATCCTTATCGGGAGAGGTTTATCAGGCTGAGCTTTTGCCAGCATATAGTGTATTAGACGCTGGAATTACTTACAAATTCAATTTTGGAGGACAAGACCTTACTGTTAGAGCAAACTGCTACAACGCTACTAACGAGATGTATTTAAGCCAGAAAGATTCCTTCGGTTACTATTATGGTAACGGAAGAACTTGGAACGCTAGCATCCGTTATGACTTCTAACAAATATTAAATTAGTTTATAAAATGCCCCAATTTTTTGGGGCATTTTTTTTATTTATAAACCTTATCTTTGATGCACTTCAAAAACACTCACATATGTACACAACAATTCAATTTATTCATTCTTACTGGGCTTATCTAGTACTCCTCATTATTTTGCTTGCAACCATCAATGCACTGGCAGGATTTTTCTCAAAAAGGGAATACGGGGCCAAAGACTTTAGAATTTCACTCTTCGCGCTTATTGTTACGCACATCCAATTTCTAATCGGGTTGGTGCTTTATTTTGTTTCACCCTTGGGATTGCAAAATATTACCAGTTCGGGAATGGGCGTTGTAATGAAAGATTCCACCGCTCGGCTGTATGCAGTGGAGCATCCTTTGATTATGATTTTGACCGTAGTTTTTATAACCATAGGTTATTCAAAACATAAAAAGAAACTGCTTTCCAGTGGCAAATTTAAAACCTTGGCAATTTTCTATACCATTGCATTGGTTTTAATGTTAAGCAGGATTCCGTGGAACGATTGGTTCTAAAAGAAAATATATTTTCAAAAAAAATCCTGCTGAACTATTTTTCAGCAGGATTTTTTTGTTTGAATAAAGAGGTTTGTTCTACCCTAATTTTTCTCCTTAATAAGATAAATAAATACAGGAAAGTGATCGCTGTAACCACCCGTATATCCATTCACAAAACTCCGGAACGGATAGCCTTTATACTGTCCGCGCGGAGTGGCCAAATAGTTTTTATTGAAAATTCCCGCTTTGTAAAAACGATAGCTTGAATAGTCTTTTTTTGCTAATTCAGTAGAAATAATAATTTGGTCAAATAGGTTCCAGCCGTCCCGATAGGCCAAGGTGCCCAATCCTTGTTTAAACATATCTTCCATAGGATTGTACAGCTCTTTTAGTTTCATTTCTTCACGTTCACTTTTGGTTTTTAAAACCTCTTTAACACTTTCATTGGTGGGGTCATCATTTAAATCGCCCATAGTGATGATTTTTGCATACGGATCTTCACTGAATAATGAATCCATTATTTGTTTGTTAAGTTCTGCGGCTTTTATACGCTTGGGCCTGCTGCGTGCTTCGCCGCCACTTCGCGAGGGCCAGTGGTTAACGATCACGTGAATTTTTTCGCCATCCAGCATACCGCTTACCAATAATTGATCTCTGGTATAAATGCGCTTGCTGCGGTCTTGATCGTCATAGATTATAAGTTCGTAGGCCTTGTAATTGGTAGGTGTAAAAAGTTTTTTCTGGTATAACATTGCAACATCAATCCCACGGCGGTCAGGACTGTCAAAATGGACAATGCCGTAATCTTTTTTAACCAAGGGTTCCTGGTTTAAAAGATCTTCGAGTACACGCCGATTTTCTATTTCGCTAACGCCAATGATTGCTGGAGAGGTTCCTGTAACATCTTCGCCTATTTCTGAAATTACCCTTGCCATATTAGCCAATTTTGCCTCATAAATCTCTTGGGTCCAATGATCTTTCCCTTCAGGGGTACGGTCGTCGTCAAAAATAAGTGGGTCGTCTTCATAGTCAAAAAGGTTTTCAACGTTGTAAAAGGCGATAGTGTTTACTTTGTATTGCTTTTCATTTTGCCCAAAGGATGCGGTAAATGTTAGCAGTGTTAAGGTGAAAAACCAAATGGGTAATTTCATAGTGATGTTTAAATATTATGTTTGCGTAAAGTTTTATTCATTAATGAGGCCAAAAGTAGTTATTTCATTTAAAAAATTTATTTTTGCACCCTATTTTAAAGATATCTTAATATTAAAACTTTAAATTTTAGAATGAACAGATTCATTTTTACTTTCATGGTTTTCTTTTCGGGATTTTCAATGTTTGCCCAAGAAACCGTTATTACTGGTAGAGTGCTAGACACCAACTCCAGTGAACCGATACCAGACGTAGAAGTCAGTATTTTAAACAGTATTTTCAGCACAACTACAGATGCTGAAGGAATTTTTTCTTTTTCACAACAAAGCCTTCCGCAGGGAGAACAAGTTTTGGTATTGTCAAAATCAGGTTATGTTTCATTGCGTATTCCTGTAACTATACAGCCCAATACACCCGTAGCTCTAGAATCAATCTTGATGGAAGTAGATCTATCTGCCGTTGAAGCTCAAATTGGAGTTATCAGTCTTTCCGACAACGAACTGGACGAAGACGAGGGAACCTCTTACAATGTTTCAGGCTTGCTTCAGGCTTCAAGAGATGTTTTCTTGAATGCGGCTTCGTATGATTTTAGCGCAACTTTTTTCAGACCACGAGGCTACGATTCTGAAGATGGAAAAGTACTTATTAACGGTTTGGAGATGAACAAACTTTACAACGGAAGACCGCAATGGTCCAATTGGGGCGGACTTAACGATGCGCAGCGCAACCAGATGTTTTCTATGGGAATTTCGGCCAACGAATATAATTTTGGTCATCTTGCGGGCACAACAAATATAATAATGAGAGCTTCCCAATATCGCAAGGGTGGCCGCATTTCTTATGCCACAAGCAACAGAAGTTACCGAGGAAGAGTTATGGGCTCCTACAATAGCGGCCTGCTGCCTAGTGGATGGGCCTATTCTGTATTGATAGCGAGACGCTTTGGGGAAGAAGGCTTTAATGACGGTACTTTATATGACGCCAATTCATTTTTTGCTTCAGTAGAAAAAAGATTGAACGATGCCCACAGCCTTAACCTTACAGCATTTTATACGCCCAACCGAAGAGGAAAATCATCACCAAATACCCAAGAAGTTTATGATCTTAAGGGAACCCGATACAATGCATATTGGGGAGAACAGGACGGTGAAATTCGCAACTCACGTATCAGGGAAATAGAAGAACCTGTTGTTATGCTGAACCATTTCTGGGATATTTCAGAAAAAACACAACTTAATACCAATGTGGGCTACCAATTTGGTAAAACCGGTAACAGCCGTTTAGGTTACGACAATGCGCCCAACCCAGACCCTACCTATTACCAAAAATTACCAAGTTACTTTTTGGCAGACCCAACGGGTACAAACTATGAAGGAGCCTACCAAGCTTATTCAAACTTTGTGAATAACGGGCAAATAGACTGGCAGGATATTTACGAAACAAATATTTTTTATGGTGGTACTTCACGGTACTATTTGTATGAAGACAGAAACGATGACAAACAACTTTCAGCAAATACTATTTTGAACTCGCAGTTGACTGATAACATTGCTTTGACCGCTTCTTTTAATTATAGAAACCTTAACTCAAGCAATTTTGCCAATATGATAGATTTACTTGGTGGCAATGGTTATTTGGATGTGGATACCTTCAACTTTGGCGATGAATCACAAAGCGATTTGAACAACCCAGACCGCGTGGTGGGGGAAGGAGATAAATTCAAATATAATTTTGAGCTTGACGCCACGGACTATCACGGGTTTGTGCAAGGCCAGTTCAGCTATTCCAAAGTAGATTTTTACTTGGCAGGAAAGTTAGGAAAAACCACATACCAAAGAAATGGCTTGTACCGCAATGGAAACTTCCCCGACAATTCTTTTGGCCAAAGTGAAGCATTGGATTTTACAACCTACGGCGGAAAAGCTGGGGCTACCTATAAAATTTCTGGAAGACACATTTTGGAAGTAAACGGTGCTTATTTTACTGATGCGCCTTCGCTTAGAAATTCCTTTTCAAACTCGCGCCAGAACAACAATACCGTTATTGGTTTAACAGAAGAAAAAAATATAAGTATAGACGGAAGCTATATTTTCCGTTCTCCAATCGTGAAAGCACGTTTAACGGGTTACTACACTTTAATGCAGGATGCTTCTGAAATTTCCTTCTATTATGCCGACGGTATTTCAGTTCCCGGAATCAATTCAACCACAGCTTTTGTGCAAGAGGTTTTGACTGATATTGACAAAAGAAACGTAGGAGCAGAGTTTGGTATAGAAGCCCAAGTTACTCCCACTATCAAGTTAAAAGGTGCTGCTGCATACGGCCAAAATACTTATGACAATAACCCAAATTTATATATAACCTCTGATGATTTTGACAACGTGGTAAACTTTGGAAAGTCATATTTGGAAAACTATAAAGTTGCAGGTGGCCCTCAGCAAGCCTACCAAATAGGATTTGAATACCGCGATCCAGACTTCTGGTGGTTCGGTGCTACAACCAACTATTTCAATAATGCTTATATAGACGTTTCACCACTTACAAGAACCTCAAACTTTTATTTGGATACAGACGGACTTCCTTTTAACGATTACGACCCAGCGGTAGCGAGGGAATTGTTAAAACAGGAAAAGTTTGACGACTATATGTTGGTAAACGTTGTAGGTGGAAAGTCATGGAAAATAAAAGATTATTTTGTTGGCTTCTTTGCAAGTATCAACAATATTTTCGACGAAAAATACAAAACTGGTGGTTTTGAACAGGGAAGAAGCGCAAATTACAGAACCCTTTCTGAAGACACCGCAAACGACACCCGTGTATTTGGACCAAAATACTGGTACGGCTACGGAACAACTTATTACCTAAACCTTTACGTTCGATTTTAATTAAGAAAAAAAGAATTAATTTTATAAATATGAAAAGAATACTGAACATCAAACTTATACCTTTCCTATTTTTCTTAGGAATGATTGCTACTTCCTGTGTGCAGGATGATGATTATAATGTGCCGGAGATTAACGTGGAAGAACCAAACGTTGACGTAAACACCACCATTACCGCAGTTAAAGAAATGTATGGCGGTTTTGAACCTGTAAAAGTTGAAGCAGGGCCCGATTCTACAGAGCCGCTATATATTGAAGCTTATGTAGTTTCCAGCGACGAGTCTGGCAATTACTACAAGCAACTTATCATTCAGGATAAACCTGAAAATCCAACAGCAGGTCTATCTATCTCTACAAATGCAACTGACCTTTACACTAAATATGGTCCTGGCCGTAAAATCTACTTCCGCGTTGACGGATTGTATATTGGCGAATATGCTGGTTTACCCACCATCGGTACTCAGGATGGTGATGAGGTTGGCCGGATAGAGATTGAAGATTTTGAAAGCCGCATCATGCGTTCTACTGAAAATGTAGAATTAGTTCCTACCGTTATAGGGGTTGCAGAAGCATCAAACCCAGCAAGATTGAATACACTAGTTAAGTTTGAAGGTGTTCAATTTCCGGACGGTGTAGCGGGTGTTGAGGCATACGGAAACCTAAACAATACTTTTGGCGTAAATAGAACAGTAGAAAACTGTGATGGACAGACGGTATTGCTTAGAACCAGTGGCTTTGCAGATTTCAAAAATATGACACTACCCGAAGGCAATGGTACCCTTACTGCTGTTTTGAGTATTTTCAACAGCGATTACCAATTGTTTATTCGCGATACAGATGATGTGCAGATGGACGGAGAGCGGTGCAGCAATGGTGGTCCCGGCGATGCTTTGGAATTGCCTTTTTCAGAAAACTTTGAAGGTCAAACTGCAGGTACTGGCATGAATGTAAACATTTCAGGATGGACAAATGTAAACGTAAATGGCGGTACCCGCCTTTACGAAGTGCGTGAGTACGATTCAAATAAATATGCGCAGACCTCTGCATACAACTCAAACGAAAACCCATATGAAGTGTGGTTAGTTACCCCAGGGCTTATTTTGCCTAGCGGCTCTGCTCCAACTCTTACTTTTGAAACCAATGATGGTTTTAATAACGGCGCTGCGCTTACAGTGAAAATTTCAACTGATTTTGCAGGTGACGTCACAACAGCAACTTGGACAAATTTGAACGCAACCATCTCCAGTGGAAACACAAACGGTTATGGCGATGAGTTTACACCATCGGGTGATGTTGATCTTTCAGCGTATGCAGGTCAGGTAGTTTATATTGCTTACCAATACGAAGGCGCATCAAACGGAACTACTACTACCTACCAAATAGACAATGTTTCCGTAGAGTAACCACTTGGGAAATTTGTCTGCAAGGTTTCCAAAACCTTATAGGCCTTACAAAAAATGATAAAACCGCTTCCTTTGGGAGCGGTTTTTATTTCCTTTAAAGAAGATCTACAGCAGCCCATTTAGGAAAGATGCTTACCCGCGCAATAAAACCTAAAGTGTTTTCAATAATTTATTGCGCAATATTTTCCAAAAAATAGCGCAATAAATTGTTCAAAGGAAGTTATCTATTGATACCCGCAAGGGTTTAGAGGAATTTAAAGCTTGACTTATTACCATTTACCCAAACGAAAACCCCCGCCACATTCCACAACGGAAATGGCAGGGGTTCTTTTTCTGGTTGGTTACCAGTTACTATTAACTAGTGGTTATCTCTTCACCACAATAAAGTCCGAGCGTCTGTTTTGCTGGTGCTGGACCTCGGTACAGTTAGGGGCACAATCCACAGCCGGACGGCTTTCGCCAAAGCCTTGGCCGCTTATACGGTCCTTGGCAATTCCTTTGGAGATAACGTATTGTACCGTACTTCTGGCACGTCTTTCGGAAAGGTCCATATTGTAGGCATCGCTACCGCGGTTGTCGGTATGGCCTTCCACTTTTATTACCATATCTGGGTTTTTCTTCATCAATTCTACCAGCTTGTCAAGTTCAAAAGCAGCCTGCGGCTTAATGTTATGCTTGTCGAAATCGAAAAGAATTGGGTTCAGTTTTACCATATCACCATCTACAATATCGTCAATTGGACGAAGGGCAATGCGCACGTTCTTCTCACCACTACGTTGTGCAGCAATAGTTTCGGCATTGCTTTCATACCCATCCATAAAAGCCTGGACTACGTGTGCTTGGTTGCAGGCAACGGCTAAGGTTCCCTTACCATTGGCATCTGTATTTTGGCTTTTTAATTTATTCTCCTTGCTATCAAAAAGATCCAATCTGGCGTTGGCCAAGGCCTGCCCGGTTTCGGCATCAACAACCATCACTAGAAGTTCGCAGGATTGCAATTTCTTTATTTTATAGATATCATCGCTTCCCTTGCCGCCTTTTCTGTTGGAAGACACATAACCTTCCTCAGTGGCTGGACTATAAGAATATGCAAAATCATCGTCGCTACTGTTAACTCCAAGACCGAGGTTTTTAACTTCACCAAAAGTATCTCCGTTAGCTTCTGCTGCAAAAACATCCAGTCCGCCCATTCCCAAATGTGCGTCGCTGCTAAAGTAGAGCGTGCCGTTGGCGTCTACATATGGGAAACCTTCTTTTCCTTCAGTATTGATGTTACTGCCTAAGTTTACAGGATTTCCAAAAGAACCATCCTTTGCTATGGAAACTTTATAGATATCTGCCTTACCTTTTCCGCCGGGACGGTCGCTGGTAAAGTAAAGTGTGCTACCGTCTGGGCTTAAAGCTGGATGACTGTTTGAATATTGATGATCGTTAAATGGTACGGGCTTAATATCTTTCCACTCGCCATTCACGTTTTCGGCATAATAAATATTTAACTGGTTTATGCCTTCTTCGTCTTTTTTGTATTTGCCATTATAGTAATCGTTGCGATCAAAATACATGCGTTTGCCGTCTGCCGTTATCGCTACGGTACTTTCGTGGTATTTTGTGTTTACGTCTCCATTCAACAGCGATTCATTCTTTTCAACTCCTCCTACCATTGAGGCTTTGTAAATATCCAAAAACGGTTCCTCGTTCCAGCCGTACTTTTTGCGGGAAGTGTTTCGAGCAGAAGTAAAATAGAAATCGTTCCCTACAACCATTCCACCAAAATCTGAGTACTTGGAATTTAAGGCATCAAGGTTTGTAGCTGCATACTTTTGGGCGTTTTCGTCAACAATTTCCGGTAGATAGTCAGGATTCTTCATAAATGCTACCGCTCTGGAATCGTCCGGTTTCATTTCTGCGAATTGTTTCATATAGGTATTGTACTCGCCAAACTTGCCGTTCGCTTTTAGGGATTGGGCGTAGTTGTAAACCGTTTCAGGAGCAACGTCCTTCTTTTTTATTACTCTTTTATAATAGGTTTCGGCTTTTTTGGTGTCGTTTATAAAGAAATAGCTGTTTCCCAAACGTTCAAAAACGTATGTGCTGCCTTCGCCTTTTTTCAGAAGCTTTTGATAGGCTTCGGCGGCATCGGTATATTGAAGGCGGTCATAATATTGGTCGGCCTTTTTTGTTTTACTGTTTTGTGCGAAAGCCATTGTACTACTTACCGCTATGAGTAAAAGGATTGTATATATCTTGTTCATCTTAAATGAAATTTGTTTGGTTATTAGAAGAATCTTGGTGAACGTAAAACACGTGGCTTAAAGAACAGATCGAAGGTGAGCACCACTTCGTGCGAAGCTGGACCCACTGTTTTCAAGTCGGATGTTACGTGGTCATAAGCATATCCTATACGGATGTTCGGGTTAATCTGGAACCCAACCAAACCGCTAAAGGAATCATCCAATCTGTAAGATGCACCAAGTTCAAATTTATCATAAAATAGCGCGTTTAAGTTTCCGTCGTAAGAAACGGGCGCGTCAAAGGCAGATTTCACCATTACGGAAGGCTTCAACTTAAAGTTTTCAGAAACTTGGAATACGTATCCCGCAGTTGCGAAATAGTGGTTTGTTTCAGAACCATATTTAATTCCGTTTTCATCAAGGTGGACTGATTTCAGCATATTTGGAACAGACAATCCCAAATAAAACTTTTCGCCATAAAGAAAAGCACCAGCACCAACATTTGGGTAGGTTTTATTTATGTCTTCCGAAAAGAAAGGGTCATTTGGGTCCTGAAGTTCCAGACTGCTTAGGCCAACCTCGTGAAATGTAGCTCCGGCTTTTAGACCCAAAGCAAGTTTAACGGTGCTGCCCAATTGTAGAGTGTAAGAAAAATCTGCATAGACGTTTGTTTCACTTACGGGGCCCAATTCATCTTTTATGGCTGAAAGGCCTAAGCCTATTTTCTCACTTATTGGCGAATGTGCCGAAAAGGTGAAAGTAACGGGGTTATCGTCCATTCCAGACCATTGGTTTCGGTAAAGCGCGGTGAGCGAAAGGCTTTCCTTGGAGCCTGCATAAGCAGGGTTCACCACGTTCATATTGTACATGTATTGTGTGTACTGAGGATCTTGCTGTGCCTGTGTATCCTGAAAGAGTAACACTGCCATCAATACAATTAGGATATATATATGTTTTTTCATTTTTATCTTTTTGATAGTTTAAAAAGTATTTAATGGTTTAGTTAGCTTCTTGGTTAAGATAAATCCAGCCTGTGGCTTGTGTGCCATAGACAGCATCATTACCAGCAAGGTCAACTACATAGAAATATGTTCCGGTAGGTAGGTCGTTGCCATCATTGGTTTGGCCTCTCCATTGGTTTGTGTAATTGTTTTGCTCAAAAACCAGGGTTCCCAATCTATTAAAGATTTGAAGTTTACTGATTCCAGTTCTATCATTTAGGAATGTCAGGTCAAGTGTATCATTAAATCCATCTCCATTTGGTGAAAGACCTTCAGATATTATGCAGTTTCCAACATCATACAAAGTAACATCTACTGAGTCTGTACCAGAGCATCCGCCAACAGAAATTACAACTTCAAAGGTTTGGGTGCCAAAAGTGCCGGTCTCCAAAGAAAATTCTAGGGTGCTGTTAGTTTCACCGGCAATTATATCTCCATTTAAGAACCATTGGAATGTTGCGCCTTCTTCATCAGTTGTTGCGGTTAAAACCTGAAGTTCGTTAGGGCAAGTTTTGAAGTCTTCATCAAGAGTTACTTCAAGGTCGTCTCTAAAGGAAACCGTTACGCTATCAGATGCTGAACAGCTCCCTACGGTTGCTGTTACGGTATATGTTCCTACTTCGGTAATTATTAAAGTAGAATTTGTTTCATCAGGAATAATGTTACCATCAAGGCTCCATTGGTAAGTTGCTTCAGGATTTTGAACTGTAAGCATTGCTTCCAATTCAACTTGAGATTCAAAACAGGTTTGGAAGTCATCATTTACAGTTACTTCAATATTGCCCAACCCAACAACAATGGTATCTGTGGCAGTGCAGGAATTAACGCTAGCCGTAACTACATATGTTCCAGGTTCAGTTATATCAAGTGTTTGGTTGGTTTCTCCCGCAATCACGACCCCGTCCAAGCTCCATTCGAAGGTTGCAGTAGCTGGGTCAAAATCTATAGCTTCAGCAGTAAGAGTTTCGGGAATTTCAAAACAAGAGGTAAAATCATCTCCTAATGCAACATTGAGTTCTTGTGGAGAAATGGTTACTTCATCTGTTGCCAAACATGCATTTGCAGAAACATTTACGCTATATACGCCATACTGGGTAGCATTGAGGGTTGGATTTGTTTCTCCAGCCAGCACAACCCCGTCCAAACTCCATTCATAGGTAGCATCAGTAGGGTCATAGTTAGACGGAGAAGCATCTAAAACTATAGGATCAAAAAAACAGGTTTCAATATTGTCTCCAAGCTCTATTAAAGGAAGTTCATTAAAGTTTATAACTACGGAAGCAGTAACTGTACAAGTACCTATGGTAACATCTACAGAATATGTTCCAGAAGTGGTAACAGTAATAGTCTGTGTGGTTTCACCAGTATTCCAAAGAAATGTAGCATCAGTTGGATCTCCTCCAGTGATTTCGGCAGTAATATCATAGTTTTCGGCATCACAAAGTTCCTGATCTCCTCCAAGATCTACTGTAAAGGAACCTATTCTTGTTACCGTAACTTCATCGGTTTCCGTAATAACATCTCCATTACAGTTTGTGTACACTGCTTGGGCGGTGTAAGTAGTTGATTGGTCTGTTGGGCATACATTTATAGTCGTATCGGTACCAATAACAGTCCCCATAGAATCAAGCCAAGAAAAAGCAACGTTTGATGCGCCATTGGGAGTAAAACGCCAAGCTTCGTTTGTAGCAGCCCAATCACTTGTATTTCTTCCAGGAGCGGTATAACCTACAGTGCCGTTTTGGTTTTGTATTCCCAAAACAGCATTTCCATCATTCCAGGTACAGCCGCTTGGTCTATCCTGAACATATACTTCCACCACATTGGTGGTTTCGTAGATAACTATTTGTGAGGTAAGGGAAAGGTTTGGGCAGGCTGATCCAAAATAAGGGATATTAGGAAAATTAACTACCATTGTACGGCAAGGAGATTCACCAAAAACAGCCCAGTTTATAATGCCTGAACCTTGCACCGATGGATCAACATCCATATATGGGCCAAAGATTGTAGTGAAAAATAAGTTGGGACTTGGAATGGGGTCATCAAAAGACCAATCACAATAAGCACCTGGTTGATTGTTTGCTAAGTCGAAAGAAACGACGGCATTAGATCCGATGACCATCTCAGTATAGGTTTCACCAAAAAAACAAAAATCAAAAGGTAATTGGATAGCATCAGACCAAATATCATCTGTATTCACTGAAACAGGAGTTCCCCCCGTAAACGGGAAAGGAGGGTCATATGTAATTGAAGAAACTTCATAACTGGTAGTTTCACCAGTGTCTAAAAAACTTGCGGTAAGGTCGGTACAGGGTTCGCCACAACCTAATTCTACATCTTCCCCTGCATATACATTAGGACATCCCGGCCCTTGTGAAAATGCTGATAAAGAGATAAATAAAACACTAAAAAAAGCAAGTAAGTTTTTTTTCAAGTTGACTTTAAAGAAATGATGGCAACTTTGTAAATAGAGAGGTAATTTTTTATTCATAAAGTTTTTATTGGTTGTTATTAAATGGCATTCAGCGTTAACTTTTTTTTAACAGCGAAATATATGAATTTTCTAAGAATTACCTTTTCATTTTTCTCAGTTTGAATAAAAAAGTTATTAATTACAATCATAAAATGGTTATAAGGTACATAGAGGTCTCAACATGTGTTTTGTACATTTGTGGAAATATTAATTCTTAAATAAATTGTAACTTAAGAATCGATAACAACTACAACTTAGAGTATTACATAGTATGATTGAACCAACGGATATATCTTATGAAAAGGCAGTTTTAATCGGATTGATAACCCAGTTTCAAGACGAAGAAAAATCTAACGAATATCTGGACGAACTTGAGTTTTTGGCATATACGGCAGGTGGCGAAGTGCTTAAACGCTTCACCCAAAAAATGGACGTGCCCAATCCGAAGACTTTTATTGGGACCGGAAAATTGGAAGAGGTAAAAAATTTTGTGGACGAGCACGAAGTGGGCGTTGCAATTTTTGATGATGAGCTTTCGCCCGCACAACAAAAAAATATTGAAAGGATACTGCAGTGTAAAATTATAGACCGTACAAATTTAATTCTGGACATATTTGCACAGCGTGCACAAACCAGTTATGCCCGAACACAAGTAGAACTTGCGCAATACCAGTATTTACTGCCTAGACTGGCAGGTATGTGGACTCACTTGGAACGCCAGCGTGGGGGTATCGGGATGCGAGGTCCGGGAGAAACGGAAATTGAAACAGACAGACGTATTGTGCGCGACCGTATTGCTTTACTGAAAGATAAATTAAAGAAAATAGACCGCCAAATGGAAGTGCAGCGTGGCAATCGCGGCTCCTTGGTACGCGTGGCACTTATTGGTTACACAAATGTTGGCAAATCTACTCTGATGAACGTGATAAGTAAAAGTGATGTCTTTGCCGAAGATAAACTCTTTGCAACCCTCGATACCACGGTTCGGAAAGTGGTTATAGGCAACCTTCCCTTTTTGTTGACGGATACCGTTGGTTTCATTAGAAAATTGCCCACGCAACTTGTGGAATCCTTCAAAAGTACGTTAGATGAAGTACGAGAGGCAGATTTACTGCTGCACGTAGTAGATATTAGCCATCCATCCTTTGAGCACCATATAGATTCAGTAGATAAAATTTTGGAGGAAATAGGTAGCGCAGACAAACCTACTATTATGGTTTTCAATAAAATTGATGCTTATGAAGCAGAGGAGATTGAAGACGACGATTTGATGACCGAAAAAACCAAGGCGCATTATACTTTGGAAGAATGGAAACAAACCTGGATGTCCAAAGTAAATGGCGACGCCATATTTATATCCGCATTGAACAAGGAAAACTTCAGCGAATTTCGAAAGTTGGTCTACGATAAAGTGAAGGAAATTCACACTACTCGTTTCCCATATAACAACTTTTTGTATGACGAATATACCGAGGAAGATTAAAAATTTTTAAGTAAGAACATAATAAAAGCGGCCAAGAATTAAAACTTGGCCGCTTTTTATTTTTATACATTCTATCGTCTAAAAGCCATAGGTTAAACCCACGCCCAAAGCTTCACGAATCTGGAAACCTTGTACTGCATTGTCATCATATATAGCTTGAAAAGTTACATTTGATGAGATGTATTTATTCACCTTCATCACAAGATTAAGCGTGTAATCTATATCTACGTTTTGTGGATCTTCAAGATAATTTGAATAAAGGTTTAATATGTTTTCTACGGATACATTCGCCATAACATCAAATTTTGCATATCCAGAAAGCGAAGCACCAAATTCAAAACGGCTGCTTTCATTGGCATCAACCCCAAAGTATTTGTTTTCGTTATAAGCGTCCAAAGCACCCGGCACTGACTCATCTACAGCGGTAAAATCTTTATCTACCAAAATGAATTTAGCCGTTGCTGGGGAAATATTCACGTAAAGGTTGTCGCTTTTTTTCCAAAGCATACCAGGGCCAAACTGAATGTAGGCGGGTGAAAATATATGTGTAGTTTCTGTTCGGTAGCCTTCATCTTCAGGAGTTAAATCTGAATTAAATACGTAACCTTTCGCAAACTGCGTTTTAAAGTTAAGGAACAATGAATAATACCAATTGCTTTCTTTTATCTGTTGCCCTAAAATAGAGTTAAGCTCCAAACGATCGTTTGTTTTTCGGGAATATTTATCATCCTTGTTTTTAGTAAGGCCATATTCACCTATCAAGCGGTTGTTCCAGCTCAGTTTGTCATGTTTATAGTTGAAATCATAAGTAAGTGAAAGATTTCCCGAATAATTGGAAGTTCCACCACCTGTCCATTCGTGGTTGAAAGCTGCTTGGTTGAACAATAGCGAAAGATTTCCCGCACGGGTCCATCCATTGGGGATGGTGTCTTTTGCATTTTCATCTTGTGCTACTATTGCCATAGGTGTAGTGAACAAAACAGCAAGGAGTAAAAGTTTTTTCATTTTTAAAATAGTTTTATTTTTTGCAAAAGTACTTACTCTTTTCAAAATGTGGTAAAAACAGCGCTAAAAACAGTGTGTTTGTTATGAATTCTTACGGTAAAATTCAAATCTTCCTACTTTCTTTTAAAAAGTGGCACTGACGAGCAGGCTTCGCCATACATAATACTTTTTGCAACTGGCTGGAGTTTTTGGGCCAATAATACGTATGCATTCTGTGGAATAGGTTTATGGGCACAACCTTTTATAATGATAGGTTTGTCTTTGTATTCTGAAATATCAATGTTTTGGAGTATTTCCGTAAAAAGAACGCTTTCCAGTTCATCTAAGCTTCCAACGGTAACTTTTTTTGCAAAAGGAGCTAAATGAAGTGATAAAAGTAAGTATGCCCAGCCTGGAACAATGGCATCAGTACTGCAAAAAAGAGCAACATATTTATTTTGGTACTGGCTCCAATCGTGTTCCTTGGCTTGTTCACGAAATTCACTTTCGCGAAGTACAATACCTTCCAACAACCATTGCGAAATATCAAAAGCGATCCTTTCACCTTGCGGATAGATTGCCTCAAGGTCAAAAGTTGCCAATTTGCTATTCGCAACACGATTTACTATTTCTTTCACAGAAAAAGATATTAAATTTTGGGTTATTTGTCAGTGCCAACTGCAACTGAATACTGAACACTTTTTTTAAAGCATCCCTAGCTCTAGCTTTGCTTCTTCGCTCATCAGTTCCTGTGTCCACGGCGGGTCGAAAGTTATTTCTACCTCTGCATCTTTTATCATTTTCATCGACTTTACTTTTTCCTCAACTTCCAGCGGCAAGCTTTCTGCTACCGGACAATTGGGGGTGGTGAGTGTCATCAATATTTTCACTTCACGATCCTCATTTATGAATACGTCGTAGATTAATCCAAGTTCATAGATATCCACGGGTATTTCGGGGTCATAAATGGTCTTTAGGACGGTTACTATTTTTTCGCCCAGTTCGGCCATGTCTATTTCTGTATCTGCTCCCATTTAATTAATTATTAAGTTGTGTTTGGTATGCCAGGGCATACATTTTCATTTGTTTAATCATAGAGACCAAACCATTTGCCCGTGTAGGCGAAAGGTGTTCTTTCAATCCTATTTCATCAATAAAATCGGTATTGGCATCAAGTATGGCTTGAGGTTTTTGGTTTGAAAAAACGCGCACCAACACGGCAATTATTCCTTTGGTGATGATGGCGTCGCTATCTGCGGTAAAAATAATTTTCCCGTTTTTCATTTCTGAATTAAGCCACACTTTGCTTTGGCAGCCTTTTATCAGTTTATCGTCGGTTTTTAAATTTTCGTCAATCAACGGGAGGGATCTGCCAAGCTCTATCATATATTCATAACGCTGCATCCAGTCGTCAAACATAGAAAACTCGTCAATTAATTCTTCCTGTATTGCTTCAATCGTCATCATTTATTCAAATTATTTTTCATCTTTCTTTGCACTCAACAGTACACTGCGATCTGTTTTTGAATAGAAGGTAAGAACCCCATTATCCAAGGCGTACGAACCTGTATTGTTGAGCGCATCAAGAAAATCACGTTCTGTTTTCATAATTTCCTTTTCTGCACAAAATTTTTCGCTTACCGCAAGATCACTAAAATTAATTGTATAGAGATCAATTGTATAATTTCCAAAAACTGAATTACAGCCGGTAGTTCCACGGAAGGAATTGTCCAATGCAGACATTGTAAAAGTTGGGTTAGTATTTACTAATTTCTTCCCATTGATTGCTGAAACAGTATAACTTCCCGTAAGTTGTACGCTGCCCGCAACATCAATTACTTTTTTGGTTTCATCGCAACTGGTAAAGATTATACTGAAAATAAGAATAGATAAAGTGGCAAGTGTTTTCATGTCTTTTTGTTTTAAAATTGAACATTCAAAGTTCAAGTTTTAACTTTTAGTGATGGTTCAACTTAACATCATTTTAGCTTTTTTTACTGCTGCTACCAAGGCATCCACTTCTCCCAATGTATTGTAAAATGCAAAGGAAGCACGCACCGTTCCTGGAATCTTGTAAAAATCCATAATGGGCTGCGCACAGTGGTGGCCAGTTCTTACGGCTATTCCTAATTTGTCAACAATCGTACCTATATCGTACGGATGAATTCCTTCAATGTTGAATGAAACCACAGATGTTTTATCCTGTCCCGTGCCGTAAATTTTTAACCCTTCAATCTCCAAAAGCTTTTCAGTGGCATATTTTAAAAGTTCGTTTTCGTGCATTGCAATCGCTTCAAAACCGATGGAGTTTAAATAATCAATAGCCGCTCCAAAAGCTATCCCGCCACAAATATTTGGCGTTCCGGCTTCAAATTTATGTGGAAGTGTTGCGTAAGTAGTTTTCTCGAAAGTAACTTCAGCAATCATCTCGCCACCGCCTTGGTAGGGAGGAAGCTTGTTACCCCACTCTTCTTTCATATAAAGAATACCAATCCCAGTTGGACCACACATTTTGTGGGCTGAGGTTACGTAGAAATCTACATCCAGTTTTTGAAAATCGGGTTTTATGTGCGAACAGGATTGTGCCCCGTCAATAAGTACAGCGGCTCCAACTTCATGTGCTTTTTCAATAATTTCAGCAATTGGATTGATTGTTCCCAATGCGTTTGAAATATGGTTTACAAAAACGAGTTTCGTTTTTTCTGAAAGCAATTTTTCGTATTCCGAAAAAACCAAAACGCCTTCCTCGTTCATTGGGATCACTTTCAAAATGGCTCCTGTTTTTTCGCAAAGCATTTGCCACGGCACAATATTGCTGTGGTGTTCCATTGCGGAAACCATTATTTCATCGCCTTTTTTCAGAATTTCCGAAAAACCATTTGCAACCAAATTTATTCCATGGGTTGTTCCTGCGGTGAAAATGATTTCGTAGGCTTCCTTTGCGTTAAAATGGGTTTGGATTTTTTTACGAGCAGACTCATAGGCATCCGTAGCCTCTTGAGAAAGTGTGTGTACGCCACGATGGATGTTTGCATTGTAATTACTGTAATAATCCACAATACAATCAATAACCTGTTGTGGTTTTTGCGAAGTCGCAGCATTGTCCAAATACACCAGTGGATAGCCATTTACCTTTCGGGAAAGTATCGGGAAATCTTTTCTGATTTTTTGGATGTTAAAGGGCATTTGAAGTTTTTATGAATTTGTAATTAAGGTTGAGGTTTTGCCACGAATTCACAAATTATATTATTATTCGTGAATTCGCGGCAACAATTTACATTTAAAGCTCAAACCCCAAACTAACGCCAATTTTATTGGCAATCAGTTTATTGATCCGCACTTTCAATTCTGGAATCTTTACGCTTTCCAAAACGGTGTTTGCAAAGGCATACATCAATAAAGCACGCGATTCTTTCAAGCCAATTCCACGGCTGCGCAAGTAAAACAAAGCATCTTCATCAAACTGGCCAATGGTACAGCCATGTGAGCATTTTACATCGTCTGCAAAAATCTCCAGCTGTGGTTTGGCATTTATCGTGGCCTTATCATCAATCAAAATATTATTGTTCTGTTGAAATGCATCAATTTTTTGGGCATCTTTTTCAACTATAATTTTTCCGTTAAAAACGCCTGTAGAAGATTCTGCAAAAAGCCCTTTATAGTCTTGATGGCTTTCGCAATTTGGCGCTGTGTGGTGCACAAGAGTATTGTGGTCTGTATGCTGTTTTCCTTCAAGAATGGTTATTCCCTTTAACGTAGAATCACAATGTTCTCCTTTTTGGAAGAAATTGAGATTGTTGCGCACTAACTTTCCGCCGAAAGCAAAGGTGTGCACGCGGCAAACAGTATCGCGTTGTTGCGAAATGTAAGTATTATCAATAAGTGAAGCGGTTGCTTCATCATTCTGAATTTTATAGTAATCTACATAAGCCCGTTTTTCAGCAAAAATCTCCGTAACTGAATTGGTCAAGACTTCATTGCTGGAAAGACTTTGGTGACGTTCAATTATTTGTACGTGCGCATTTTCGCCAACCACTATTAGATTTCTTGGTTGTAAAAAAATTGCAGCTTCATTTCCAGTAGAAAAATTAATTATTTCAATAGGTTTTTCAACTTCTTTATGGGCAGGAATGTGAATATATGCCCCTTCTTTTGTAAAGGCAGTATTGAGCGCAGTTAAACTATCGCTTTTTGCCGCCTTATTAAAGTAAGCTTCAATCACGGGCTTGTATTTGCTTTTGTTCAAAGCGGCTGACATCAAGCAAACATCCAATGAATCGTGGGTGGTTTCTGAAAGGAAAGAATTGTAAACTCCGTCTACAAAAACAAGCTTGTAAGTGTCAATTTCGTGAAGAAAATATTTGCGAACATTCTTTAGTTCTACATTTCGTTCTTTATTTGAATAGACGCTGTAATCCGGTTTCAATAGCGAATTAAGCGAAGTATATTTCCAAGCTTCTTCCTTTTTAGTGGGAAAGCCTTTTTCCTCAAAAATTTTAATAGCGTTGTTGCGCACATCGTGCAATGGCGAATCAAACTCTAAGTAATCTTCGAGAGCGATATATGATGATAATAATTTGTCTTTAAAACTCATGAAAATATTGTTTCAAGTTTCTTGTTTCAGGTTTCAAGTTATTTGAACTTGTTGCCCTTAAATTCATTTTTGTTCAGATATATGATAAAGTTCGCTATTCGTTTATTTAAATTCAAATATCTATTAACCAGAGAAGATAATTCTTCTTCTGAAATATATTCAGAATCATAAATCCTATATAATTGCGAGCGAGATTCACCAGCGGAACCTTTTGCAATTGATAGAAATTACCTGAATTCTAAATTTCCGTCTCTTTCAAACCCTTCGGCTATATTGTCCATTACGGAGCCCGATGCGTTTTTTATCTGGTCTCTTAGTTTGTAATCGGTTTTCAGTTCAGTATTTTTTGATAACTGGATTATTTCTTTGGAAAGAAGTCTTGCTTCCTTCCAAACATCTAAATCTTCGAACCTTTCAATTGTGGCCATAAATTTTTAGTTTTTTTTCAACCAGAAACTTGAAACCAGAAACTATTTTAAACCAATTCTTCCTTAATCCAGTCGTAACCCTTTTCTTCAAGCTCGTAAGCAAGTTCCTTGGTGCCGGATTTTACTATTTTTCCGTTCATTAAAACGTGAACAAAATCTGGAACTATATAATCTAGCAGACGCTGATAGTGTGTGATTACGACCACGGCATTGTTATCGCTTTTCAGTTTGTTCACCCCATTGGCAACAATTTTTAAGGCATCAATATCCAGCCCAGAGTCAGTTTCGTCTAAAATAGCAAGCTTTGGTTCGAGCATTGCCATTTGGAAAATTTCATTTCGTTTCTTTTCACCTCCGGAAAAACCTTCATTTAGTGAACGTGAAAGAAATTTACGGTCAATCTCCAGCATATCGGCCTTTTCCTTTATCATTTTAAGCATTTCAGAAGCTGGCATATCTTCTTTTCCTTTGGATTTTCTGGTTTCGTTGATGGCCGTTTTTATAAAATTGGTCACTGAAACTCCGGGAATTTCAACGGGATATTGAAAGGAAAGAAAAATGCCTTTATGGGCCCTTTCCTCAGGATCCAATTCTGAAATGTCCTCGTTTTCAAATGTGATGTAGCCTCTGCTAACCTCATACTCCTCTTTGCCTGCAACAACTGATGCCAAGGTACTTTTTCCTGAACCGTTGGGTCCCATTATTGCGTGTACTTCGCCTGCTTTTACCTCAAGATTAATACCTTGTAGTATGTCTTTTCCTTCAAGTCCGGCGTGTAAATCTTTTATTTTTAACATTTTAATTATTCTTTGCTGATTCTTCAAATTTTATATCCGCTTCTGAAGGTTTGTCACTAACCCTCATTATTTCTGTTATTGTAATCACTTCTTCCCACTCGCTGTCAGTATCGGTATTTTTTGAAATATTTCCTCTCACAACTACGCCCACCATATCAAAATCATTCTTTTTTACATTAGCAACCTGTTGCGAGAGTTTTTCTGACATTTCGTTGCGCTTCACACCGTAAATAAAGTTAGTCCCCATTAGCACCAAAGCGCCATTTGAATCGATATAATCTCCTTTGTAAGCTTTAACTTCAACATTTTCGGCAGCTGTTTCTTCAACTTCGTGATTTTTTTCTTCAGAATTTTTACAAGAAAGTACTACTGCTAAAAGCATTGACAACAAAACGATTTTTTTCATAGGTTGTATAATTTAGTTTTCTACTTAATTTTCCAAGGCATATAGTGCCTAGCCAACTGACCCCTCAAGGCTTATCTCCAATAGTTTTTGTGCTTCCACAGCAAATTCCATTGGTAGTTTATTCAATACTTCTTTGCTGAAACCATTTACTATCAGTGCAATGGCCTTTTCGGTGTCAATCCCGCGCTGATTGCAATAGAAAATTTGGTCCTCACCAATTTTACTTGTAGTGGCTTCGTGCTCTATTTGGGCTGTTTTGTTTTTGGCTTCAATGTACGGGAATGTGTGTGCCCCACAACTGTTGCCCATCAACAATGAATCACATTGCGAAAAATTTCGGGCGTTATCTGCATTGGGCATAATTTTTACCAAACCACGGTAGCTGTTCTGAGATTTTCCTGCCGAAATACCTTTTGAAATTATGGTGCTTTTGGTGTTTTTACCAATGTGGATCATCTTGGTGCCGGTATCGGCCTGTTGATAGTCGTTAGTAACGGCAATAGAGTAAAACTCCCCGATGGAATTGTCACCCTTAAGTACACAACTTGGGTACTTCCAGGTTACAGCGCTTCCGGTCTCTACTTGCGTCCAAGAAATTTTCGCGTTCTTTTCGCAAACCCCTCTTTTGGTAACGAAATTGAAAACACCGCCTTTCCCATTTTTATCACCGGGATACCAGTTCTGTACGGTTGAGTACTTTATTTCGGCATCGTCTAAGGCAATTAATTCTACTACTGCGGCGTGCAATTGATTTTCATCGCGGCTTGGGGCCGTACAGCCTTCCAAATAACTTACATAACTGCCTTCATCTGCTATAACGAGCGTTCTTTCAAATTGTCCCGTCCCGGCCTGATTAATTCTAAAATAAGTAGAAAGTTCCATTGGGCAGCGAACCCCTTTGGGTATATAGCAGAATGAACCATCACTAAAAACAGCACTGTTTAGGGCTGCGTAAAAATTATCGCGCTGCGGCACAACGGTTCCCAAATATTTTTTTACCAATTCGGGATGGGTTTTTATGGCTTCGGAAATAGAGCAGAAAATAATTCCCTTTTCAGCCAATGTTTTTTGGAAAGTAGTTGCCACGGAAACGGAATCCATAACAATATCTACCGCAACACCAGCCAACTTTTTTTGTTCGTCTAAAGAAATACCCAATCTTTTGAACGTATCCAAAAGCTCAGGATCTACTTCATCAATACTATTATACTTTGGCTTTTTATTAGGCGCGGAATAATAGGAAATATTTTGAAAATTAGGCTTTTCGTAATGGACGTTTGCCCAATCTGGCTCTACCATTTTCTGCCAATAACGGAAAGATTCTAAGCGCCATTCAGTCATCCATTCGGGCTCTTCTTTCTTTTTTGAAATGGCACGAACTACATCTTCGTTTATCCCTATGGGAAAAGTGTCAGATTCTATATCGGTATAGAAACCATATTCGTATTCCTTGGTTTCCAGTTCTTTTTTTAAATCATCTTCGGTATACTTGCTCATCCTCATTTATATTTTAAAGTGAAAAAGATTCTCCGCAGCCACAGGTACGGTTTGCGTTAGGATTCTTAAATACGAACCCTTTTCCATTCAGGCCGCCGCTATACTCAAGTGTAGTGCCAACTAAATATAAAAAGCTCTTTTTGTCTACGGCTATTTTTACATTTTCTTCCTCAAAAAGTTTATCGTCTTCGCCTAAACTATGGTCAAATTTCAATTCATAGCTCAGGCCTGAGCATCCGCCACTTTTAACGCCAACGCGCACGAAATCATCAGCAATATTGAAGCCCTCTTCGGCCATCAATTGTGCAATTTTAGTTTTTGCGCTTTCACTTACCTTAATCATATGTAGATTAATTCTAAATTAGACGGCAAATATACATCAATTCGCACTTTTAACCATACGGAAGTAGGATTTTAAAACTATCGGACCATAGTTTTAAACAATAATTAACACCCCGTATTTTTTGGGGTTTTAGAATTCAAAAATTCTTCGGAAATTAATTGGGATCCTGAAAATCGGGATTATTGATAAAGGAGGGGTCTGAAAGCGAAAGAAGAAATGCTTTTAAGTCTGCTTTGTCAGATTCTGTTAAATGGACTCCGCCGCGAGATACGGCTTTCATCAGCGGATCAATGGTCCTGGAATACACAAGGCCTTCGCTATAATGATTTATAACCTCATCCAAAGTTTCAAAACGGCCATCGTGCATATAGGGCGCTGTGTAAGCTAAATTTCGAAGTGAGGGTGATTTAAACAGGCCATCGTGATTTGGGTCTCCGGTAACATTGCCCAAACCTTTGTCGGTTATGATTGCATCGAGGCCGTTATTGTGAAAAATATTGTCTGTCCACAATGGGCTGTTTTCATTACCGTGGCAATGGAAACAGTCTCCGCGCGATTCATCCATAAATATTTGAAAACCATTTAATTCCTGGGGCGTAAGATTGCCTTCGCCCAAAAGATATTTATCAAAAGGAGAATTAGCTGAAATCAGGGTTCTTTCAAACTGTGCGATAGCTTTTACCGTCAATTCTTTTGTAATGTTACTCGTGCCAAAAGCTTTGTTGAACAGTTCGGGATAGCTGGCGTGGCTTTGTAAGCTTCCTACAGCGTTTTCCCAAGTATTGTGCATCTCAACAGGGTTTTCCACTGGCCCAAGAGCTTGTTCTTCAATACTGAGGGCGCGACCGTCCCAGAAAAATTTATTCTTTGAGTTCCACGCCATATTGAAGATGGGCATGGAATTTCGCGTACCTTCCAAGCCGTCTATTCCAATACTGAAACGATTGGGGTCGGTAAAGGAATTAGCCGGTTGGTGGCAAGAAGCGCAGGCTTGTGTTCCATCACCGGAAAGTATGGGGTCGAAAAATAATTTACGGCCCAAGGCTACTCCTTCTACAGTTTGTGGATTGTCAGCAGGAACGATTGGGGGAGGTAGTAAGCGGTCAAAAATAGGAGGAACGGTCAATGGTTTCGGAGTGGGTATATAATCTTCGTTGGGATCCACAGGGTCTGGATCGCTTGATGTACAAGCAATAATGAGGCTTAAAGCTAAAATTCCAAAGAATACTCGAAACAATTTCATGGACCGTTCCTTCAATTTTTTTAAATTATTGTGTTATAGCGCCAATGCTGAAAACGGTTGCGCCGTTTCTTTGCATATCTTTTTGGGCTAGATAATTCATCATTAAATTAACACTTCTGTCGTTAAGATCCCAAGTTAAGGGGTTTTTGTACCATTCTGAAATATCCATTGCTATTTCTATGGTCACATCGCCAGAGATGGTGAAATTTTTGTCAAAATCAAAACTGATGAAGTTTTGTTCAAATATACCATCACTTACCCTAGCAGTACCGTTATGAAAATTATACGGTTGAGACGCTCCGTTTGAATCGTCAAAATTACCATCCATCTGCATAAAGTGATACCCTCCGCCCAGCATGGTTGGCCAATTCCAATCAGCAGCATTTAAATCTGGATAAGCTCCATTTACGTTATCTTCTTCATTAAATCCATAGATAAATGAGATACCCGTATAATCACCGGTAGCTACTGATTCTGAAGGGTTAAAACTCAACGAACCTGCATCGGCAAGATCAATTAATTGGTAACCATCAAAAGAAACAGTCGTGCCATCTGCTTTATGAAGCTCTACCCGTGAAATTAAATACCGAAGTCTATCAATAGAAACATAATTTCCTGCGGCATTTTCATAAACTCCTGAGGTATAATTGGATGGGGTAATCTCAGTTACTCCCCAGTTTTGGGTAAAGTTAAAAGATACGGCAGCAGTTACCGGAATGTTATTGCCATCATCATCGTTACTACAGCCAATTGTAGCAAATGCTATAGCTAATAAAAAAACTATTTTTTTCATAGGTTAAATGAAGGGATTTGTATATTGTTAATATTATTTTATTCTAATTATTAAAAAATCTTTGGAGCCTTTGTTTGAAGGTATATCCAAATCATTACTTTCGCTATTGCCTACCACTAAAATTTTATTGTCTGAAGTTTCAATAGCTTCTGACGCAAAATCAAGGTTTGAGCCTCCTATACTTTTTTGAAACTTCATAGCTCCATTTCCGTCAACAATAAAAACCCAAACGTCGTTCACGCCATTGTTGGTTTGTATATCTCCATCTGCACTTCGGCTATGACCTGAGAGTATATAATCTCCATTGTTGCGTTGCACAATGCTGTGGGCAGTATCAAATTGGGAACCGCCAAAAGATTTTTGCCAGATTTTACTTCCGTTATCGTCAAACTTCACCATCCAAGCATCCGCATTTCCTCGTGGGGAGGTTACATCTTGGTCTGAGCTTCTAGAGTCGCCAACCATTATATAGTTGCCGTCATTGGTTTTTATGGAAGCATAGGAGTTATCGATCTCGTCTCCTCCAAAAGATTTGGTCCAAACCAAATCGCCATCAGCCGTTAGGCGTACCGCCCAGTAATCATAACTTCCTTTAGGGTCAGTTTTGTCAAAATCCTCACTTTCGGAGGTGCCGGTCATTAAAAAACCGCCATCTGCAGTTTCAAGGGCATCATAGCTACGGTCGTTATTGGTTCCGCCAAAATAACGTCTCCATTCCTTGGTGCCATCAGCAGCTAGTTTAATTCCCCAAAACTCACCAACGCCGTGCATGGTACCTCTTTGGAAATCATTTCCAGCGCCGCCACTTGCTGAAACATCAAAAAAACCTGTTATAAAATATCCGCCGTCTGAGGTTTGAAAGGCCTTGAAAGCTTGATCACTGCCTGAAAAACCAAAATTTTCTTCCCATAAAATGGTGCCAGCATTATCAACCTTTACCACCCAATAGTCCTGAAAACCTTCGTTGCCATTAACATCGCCATCGTTGCTGGTAGTGTAACCGGATAATAAGTATCCTCCGTCATTGGTTTTTGTAATTCTGGAAGCGTTTTCATCATCGCTACCGCCATATGTTTTGCTCCAGATTATATCTCCGGTTTTGGAAAGTTTTAGCAACCAAAAATCGCTATCGGAGCCGGAACGGTCAGTAATATCACCGTCGGAGCTTCGGGTGGTTCCTAAAACTAAATAGCTTCCATCTGCAGCTTCAACAACTGAGACTGCTTCATCTATTCCGCTCCCGCCATAGGTTTTTACCAGTTCTACTTCACCATTTATTTCGGGTTCAGGTCCCGGGCCGTCATCTTTTCCGCAGGAAAAAAATAATAATGAAAACGAAAGCAGAATTGGGAGCGCTTTAAGGTTTGGGGTATTAATATTTAACATATTGGGGATAACAGTTTTTTTAGTCTATTAATAGTCGTTTTGTTGTAGTTGAATTTATTTTCATCACATACATTCCCGATTGAAGGTTAGAAACGTTTATGTTTTCGGAAAGACTTTCAGTGAAATTTAAATCCATTATCTTTTGCCCCAATACGTTAAAAATTTCTACTTGTGCTATAGGCTCTGTTTTTGATGTGACGGTAACCACCTCCGTTGCGGGGTTTGGAGCAACTGCGAAGTTTGAAATTGAATTGTCGTTAACTCCCAAAAGATGATCTCTAACCACAAATAGTCCACGGTCAATATCGCTAATTACAATACTGCCACTGGCAAAGTATGGGTAAACACTCCAAGCCCCATCAAAACGGGCTGAATTACTGGTTGGATAAGTGTCAAAAAATTTGGTCTCCACCATATTTTGGTTCTCGATATCGCTAATATCAAAAACTCGCAATCCTGCACGGTAGCTGGATAAATAGAATTCATTTCCTTTTACATAACCGTTATGGTCTATTGCAGCTACATCTGCTTCATATTCAAAATGAACCACAGGGTTGTCCAGGTCGCTCAGGTCAAAGATTATGGTTCTGGTATTAAATCCAAAATTAGACTCGTCCAATTCGTCACCAATCATAAAATAACGTTGGTCTTCTGTTAACCAGCCTTGGTGAGTGTAATCTACACTTCCGTAAAAACCGTTTGATATAGCTATTGGGTTATTTTTATTGGTTACGTCAACAATTGAAATTCTGTCTTCATTACTGCCGAAAAATATTTCGCGTCCTGTATAATCTGAATCTGGGCCGTTATAAATAACAACTTGAGCGTCATGGCAATAATTATCGCCGCTAAACCCGCCAGCTGCAACAGGATTTACTGGGTCTTGAATATTCACAAAATGTGGCCCTCCGCCAAAAGTACTTGTTCCAACAGCAAAAGCATACCCGGTTTCTTCATTAATAACTATATTGTGGCAATGTCCAAAGCCGTCGTAATGGGCATCTTCCGTAAATGTTTCTGGAGCATTGGTCACATTGCGCAGGCGCGTTAAATCAAAAACCTGCATTCCGTGCCCCCCAGCTTCACTTACTATGAAAGCGTGGTCGTTATAAACTTTTATATCTCTCCACGTACTTGAATCTGTATGTGTTGGAAGTTTACCAAGATATATTGGGTTTACGGGGTCTGTGATATCCACAAAGGCAGTACCGTTGCCCAAGCCCATCAATGCATATTCTTTTCCATCAAGAGGGTCGGTCCATCCCCAAGAATCATTTCCTCTGTCAGAACCAAAAGTACTAAGGCTTATGCGAGATAAAAGATCTAAGCCATTACAAGGGTATTGTCCCGCCGTACCGTTCTCACAAGGGGTTTGTGCGAAAGAAAAAGTTGCAAAAAAAAGAGCTAAAACTGGTAATATTTTTTTCATTGGATTTAAGATAAGGTTTAAAAGTGGCTAAATGTAAACATATTATGTGCTTTTCTACAAACGTAAAAGGTTAAATATTAGTATTGTGATTTTATGGCAATATTCTATTTGGCTTTTTTATTGGTTATTGAAGCTGTATTTTTGCCAAAACCCTAATAGAATTGATCCATGTTTGAGAACAAAGACAACTCCAATACTGATATTGAAAATTTAGGAGAATTTGGCTTGATTGACCATCTAACCAAAAACTTCAAAATAAAGCAAAAGTCCACTGTCAAAGGTGTTGGCGATGATGCTGCTGTAATCTCTTGTGATTCGAAAAAGGAAATGGTGGTAACTACAGATTTGCTACTAGAAGGCGTTCATTTTGATTTAAGCTACGTTCCATTAAAGCATCTGGGGTACAAAGCTGTGGTCGTAAACCTTTCCGATGTTTATGCTATGAATGCAGAACCATCACAAATTACTGTTAGCGTGGCGGTTTCCAATAGATTTCCTGTGGAAGCCTTGGAAGAACTATATGCAGGTATTAAAGCGGCAGCCAAAATATATAATATTGATCTAGTGGGCGGCGACACCACCTCATCAACTACTGGGTTGCTGATAAGTATCACTGCCCTAGGCACAGTGGGCAAAGGCGATGCCGTGTATAGAAGTGGTGCAAAAGAAAATGATTTATTGGTTGTAACTGGTGACCTTGGCGCTGCTTATATGGGGCTACAGGTTTTGGAACGTGAAAAGGAAGTTTTTAAGGTGAATCCCAACTCGCAACCCGATTTGGAACCATACTCGTATTTAGTGGAGCGGCAGTTGAAACCAGAGGCCCGAAAGGATATTCCTAACTTATTAAAAGAATTAGGTGTAGGGCCTACTGCAATGATTGATATTAGCGATGGTTTGTCGTCAGAAATATTACATATCTGCAACAGCTCAAAAGTTGGGTGTAATTTGTATGAAGATAAAATTCCATTGGATCCTCAGGTTATTTCAGCCTGTGAAGAATTCAATCTCGATAGCACTACAATAGCATTGAGCGGAGGGGAAGATTATGAATTGCTTTTCACCATTAATACCGAAGATTTTGCGAAAATAAAGGCAAATCCACATTTAACGGTTATTGGACACATAACCGATGAAAAGGAAGGAGTGCATTTAATTAGCCGTGCCGGTTCAAAAATACCATTGATTGCACGTGGTTGGAATGCCTTGAAAAGTAAAGATTAAATTTGAAATAAGGCAATAAAAAGCCTGTTCCCTATTTCAGAGGGAAAAGAATCTTGAGGAAAGTTGCAGATTCCTAATGAATTGAAAGTTTTTTCTTTTTAATGAAAAACGAAGATAAACACTCATTCACTTCGCGTTGTTTGCGGGTAAGTAACTCAAATTTACCAGAATAGCTGTTCGAAACCTCTTTCCCGCAACAGGCACATTTATATTCATTAATGTGATCGGTAATTTTGCGGGTTACGATGTAATCATGGCCAAATGCTGTGCATACAAGGCTCAAAATTGGAGGTCGGCTTTGGGGCGTAACTTTATCCATCTTTGTTAATTTAATTATGATTAATTTCCCAATATTAACATTTTTCTAGATAAAGTGCAAACTTTATCCGATAAAATGTAAGTATTCCGCAACAGAATTGCCGTTTTCTATCAAACTCATATGGCCGCCCTCAATAATTTTTACCGATGCATCACAAAGCTCTGCCAGCTTTTTTGCTTCTAAAAATGGTAAGATTGGATCTTCCTTGGCCAAAATCGCATGTTTGTCTTTTTTGAAATCCTTTAAAACCACAGTCCTGTCTTTTCTATCTCGCATTCCTTTAATGGCGGCCTTTATACCTTCCACTGGAAAAGAAAACGCTTCACTTTTCAAAGTTTCAATTTCCTTCGAAAATTTTTCACGGGAGCTTTCGGCAAAAAGATTTCCTATAGCCATACTTATGTAAGCCTGCGGATTTTGGTCTATAACCTTCAGTGCCCGGTTACGATTTTCTTTTCTTTCCTCGGAATCTGCGGCGGGTGTTGAATTTAAAAGAATTATTTTCTCTACTTTTTCTGAAAATAATTCAACATAGGCCAAGGTAACATAACCACCCATGGAGTGGCCTAAAAAGCTTGCTGACGAAATTTGTAGCTTTTGGAGTATTTCATCCACCACTTCTGCCATCAATTCCATAGTATGGATTTCAGCAATAACGCCGCTCTTTCCGTGACCGGGAAAGTCCATTGTGATTACAAGGTTATTTTTTGACAACTGCGGAATCAAGGGTTTCCACATGGTGGCACTTTCCAAAAAACCGTGAAGTAAAACAATAGCAGGACCATTTCCGAAGGTTTCGTAATGGATAGGAATATTTTTATAACGAAGAGTCACCTGGTGAAAAGCTAATTAAACCTACTTTTTATAGGCTTTGGAATTCGATTTAACAATAAGATATATTACGCCTCCAATTATAATTGGAAAAAACAGATAGTCGGCAATTTCAGGCGTATCCATGTATGAACTGGCTAATCCCAATAAAATAAGAGCCAAGCCCATAAAAACCATGACATTTCTTAAAAGTGTAGCTACTCTTTCAATATCAACTTTTTCCTTATCAGCCTTGCTCATGGTATTATAACCGGCAATTAAGAAATATAATTTGAAATGTTTTACAACAACTCCAAGTATGATTAGAAAAACGCCAATTAAAAGATTTGATATTTCCATAAATCCTGCCGGGCTCAAAAAGACCTAACAGTTTTTTCTCTTTCACAGTAGTTCGTAGAAAGAAGGAAAATCTATTAGGTCTAAAGTTTTGATTCTTGGCTCTCGGCTTCTAATTATTCATAATTTCTTCAATCTCTTCCGCCTCAATAGGTATGTTGCGCATCAAGTTAAAGGGTTCACCTTTTTTCTGGATAACTACATCATCTTCCAAACGGACTCCAAAACCTTCCTCTGGAATATAGATTCCCGGTTCCACGGTAAATACCATGTTCTCGGTCATCTTTTCCCAAAGAATTCCATAATCGTGTGTGTCCAGACCTATGTGGTGGCTGGTGCCGTGCATAAAGTATTTTTTGTAGGCAGGCCAGTTTGGGTCTTCGTTTTTTACATCGGCTTTGTCCAGAAGCTTTAGGTCCAAGAGGGCTTTGGTCATCAGTTTGCCCACTTCTTCGTGATACTCCTTCCAGTAATTGCCGGGGACCAGCATTTTTGTGGCATCGTCCTTAACTTTTTTCACAGCATCATAAACCTCGCGCTGGCGTTTGCTAAACTTTCCGCTTACGGGAATGGTACGTGTCATATCACTGGAGTAGTTTGCATATTCGGCACCCACGTCCAAAAGAAGCAAATCGCCTTTTTTGCACTGTTGGTTGTTTTCGATGTAATGTAGCACGTTGGCGCTATTTCCACTTGCTATGATGGGCGTATAAGCAAAACCGCGGGAACGGTTTCTTAAAAACTCGTGCATAAGCTCCGCCTCAATTTCATATTCCCACACACCGGGTTTTACGAAGTTCAGGAGTCTTCTAAAACCTTTTTCGGTGATGTTGCAGGCTTGCTGCATTAGGTCTATTTCAATTTTGTCCTTTACGGAACGCAGGCGCTGTAATATCGGGTTGCTGCGTTCCCAACTGTGTGCCGGAAATTTCTCCTTTGTTTTTTGGATGAAACGGTCTTCGCGTGTCTCGGTTTCCACACTCTGGCGGTAGTGCTCGTTGGTGTTAAAATAAACACGTTCGGCTTGGGTCATTACTTCAAAGAAAATCTTGTCAAATTCCTTCAGCCAGTATATGGATTTTATTCCGCTAACCTCAGTAGCTTTTTCCTTGGTAAGTTTTTCACCTTCCCAAACGGCAATATGGTCGTTGGTTTCTCGCACAAAAAGCATTTCGCGGTGGTCCTTGTTTGGCGCGTCTGGAAAAAGAACAAGCATGGTTTCCTCTTGGTCTGCACCCGTTAAGTAAAAAATATCGCGTGCCTGCTGAAAGGGCATGGTGCTGTCTGCACCTATTGGAAAAATATCATTACTGTTAAAGACCGCCACACTCTTTGGCTTCATGTGGGCCATAAAGTTTTTGCGGTTTTTTATAAAGAGTTTGTTGGAGATTTGATCGTACTTCATCGTATTGTTTTATGAATTTCTTCAAAATTAATTATTATAAAGTTATCTACGGATATTCAAGGGTTAAAAGTGAATTAAATTCGGTTTGGGGCACTAAAAACTCAATATTAAACTTATAATTTACAAAAATTGTAAATTAGGGTAGGGTTTTTTTGCCGATGATTGTCTTTTTAAAAAGAACACTTATGAAAACAAAAGTACTTATCAATATAATTTTACTATCGTTTACAATCCAAACTTTTGCCCAAGATCCCAACTGGACCTATCTCCGTAAAGAAAATACAGGCATAGGCGGGGCGCTACATTTTGTTGTGCAGGGCGATGCCTTTGGCAATATATGGACTGGAGGCTATGAGTCTTCAGACGAAGGTAGTTTGGTGCGCATTGCTACTACTGATACTGTTTATACTAATTGGTCCACCTATTCTGATGAATATTTGCCAAACGGATTGATTTATGACATTGCTTTTGCCAGTACGGGTATTATATGGGTCGGCTCTGAAGCAGGTATTACCACTTCTGGCGACGGCTTGAATTGGACGCATTATGATGCTTCTAACACCCCTTTTTTAAGTACCGATGTTGAGGGAATAGCCATAGGTGCAGGCGATACGGTCTGGACTGTAAATACCAATAGCGACCCAGCTTTGGGAGGCGTGGGTTATTTTGATGGCGCTACTTGGAATTACTATACTTCCTCAAACTCAGGCCTTCCCTCGGGATCCAATTTGAGGGATATAGCCATTGATGGCAATGATGTAAAGTGGATAGCTTCAAACAATGGCCTTATTTCTTTTGACGGTACAACCTGGCAGCACTATACCACTGCAAATAGTGGCCTTTCGGCAGATAATGTTTGGGAAGTTGCAATTGATGACCAAAATAAGGTTTGGGCTTTGGTGGGTAATGCAGTCGATATTTTTGACGGCACCGAATGGACACAAATTAACGAAAGTGATTGGCCTATTTCAAACGTACAGGGCAGATCGCTGGCCATACACGGTGATCAGGTCATTATAGCTGAGGGTTCCAATTACCGCGTATTGCTATTTGACGGAACTACATGGACTTCAGAATATATGAACCTAAGCATGTTTGATTCCTATATTGACGATAACGGCACTTACTGGGTATCTGGCTACGGTGAGGTGGCAAAAAACGATGGTACGGGCTGGATTCGATATACAGCTTACAATACCGGACTGCCAACCAATTTCAACGAGGATATTTTTATAGACAGCAATGACCGTAGATGGTTTGCCAACGGCAATGGGGGCATTCAAGTTTTTGATTGCCCAAATTGGGAAGTCTATGGCCCGGAGAACGGGGGTTTATTCCCAAATCCGCAGACGTTATATTCCACTACCATCGGAACCTCAATTACTGAAGATGCCGATGGCGATATTTGGTTTTCATATACTGGCACCTCGGGCTATATTATTCATGTTCCGGACGGTAATTATTGGGACTATGCCGCCTGGACTACTTATGACAATACCAATTCCACCCCGGCGCTTCAATTTATTGAAGAATTGAATGCCACTGATGACGGTAAATTGTTTGCGCTAACTGACAATAACGCTATTATGTTTGATAAGGTTGCCGACACTTGGACTGTCTGGAACATGTCCAACGGATTGTCCGGTCCTCCATATAGTCTGGGGTCTCGTGGCAATGCCATGTATGTGGGTATTTACCAAGGTATAGATGTATTTGAAAATGGATCGTGGACCAATATAGACTTATCTCCTCAAGGCATCGAGCACGTACTTCACGTCGCTTTTGACGCCAATGACAATATGTGGCTAGGCACCACTACCGGTTTATGGAAATATGACGGCACAACTTGGACCAATTGGAATGAGTCAAACAGCAACATTGCAGCTGATTATGTAACGGCCATAGATTTTGATACGGCCAACAATATTTACATAAGCGCCCATAACACACAAATTTGGCCCTATTATGGCGGTATCTCATATTTTGACGGCACTGGAAATACCTTTACTACCTTTTTGGACGGTAGCTCCCCCTTGGCGCACAAACAGGTAGAAGATATAGCAGTAGATTCTTTTGGAAATGTTTGGGCCCTAACCCAGAGCGAAGGTTTCAGTATTTATAATCCGGATGGAATTGATGGGTTTGACTGTATAGACCGAACTCTGGAAAGAACACTGGGTGTAAATGATATCGCTTTTACAGAACAAATGGATGGGCTAAATTACCCCAATCCTTTTTCTGAAACTACTACTATAGTTTTCCATTCAAAAAATACTAGTCCAGTTTCCATAGAGGTTTTTGATCTATTGGGAAGAAATATAAAAAGTCTGGATTTAAAAGATGTTTCAATTGGTGAAAATAGCATCCTGCTTGACCTGACACCACAGTCTAAAGGAATTTATTTCTGTAAAATAACTTCAAACAAAAAAAGCCATACAATAAAGCTTATTAAAAATTGATAGGTTTAATTGTAATACAGTTTATCATTCCAATTTATAAATGGTTGGTTTAGAGACAAAGTCAATTCCATCAATCGCTTGTTTACTTATTCGATATTGGTTTTTACTCATAAGTGTTGACTATGTTATTCAGTCAAATTTTGTTTTGGATCAAAATCCACCATCCATTCTATTCCGTATTTGTCCCTAAACATACCTGTATAGGTACCCCAAGGACTGTCTTCTATGGGCATTTCAATATTTCCGCCAGATGAAAGACCATTAAATAATTTGTCAGCTTCATGTCTGCTTTCTGCACTAATTACAATTTTACTTCTGTGCTCATTTTCATTCGTTAGCCCCAATACCTCAGGTACATCATTTGCCATTAAAATACTATTGCCTATTGGCAGGGCAATGTGCATTATTTTATTCACTTCGTTTTCTGCCACTTTAAATTCAGCATTTGCTAAATCTTTAAAACGCATTAATTTTGTGAATTCTCCGCCAAATACCGATTTGTAAAATTTAAACGCTTCTTCGGCATTTCCATTGAAGTTAATATGTGGATTTATATGTGCCAAAATCTTTTATTTTTCAGTTGGTTGTTAATTCTAAAAAGTATCAAAAATGGCGTTTAAAATTTATTTCATGGCAAGTACTAACCTTTTGTCAGCTTGTAGCCAACTGTCTTGTCCTGAAATATGGCTACAGGTTAAAATTGATTTACGCTGTTTTTAAATATACCATATTTGGGGTTTTGAAATTTAAAGATAAATGTAATCTTATTTCATTGTATAATTTAATTGCAT
>NZ_JCATIG010000008.1:0-89261 GCF_059693805.1 Aequorivita sp. CRS11 | reverse complement strand
AACAAAAATCATGAAAAAAATAATTTTAATTATCGCAATAATAGGCCTATCCGCCTGCAACTCTTCAAAAGAAAAAAACAAAATAGATGAAAACACTTCCAAAGAAATGATTTCAGAAAACAACAAAGAAAAATTAAACGACACCGTTCCCTACGAAGATTCCGTGATGCTTTTGGGAAAAGCCAACCGCAAAGGGTTCCAAATGGACGCTTTTAAAAATTGGTTCAACACAGGCTATGGAGATTACAAAGTAGATTCTGACACTTTGGAAAAATTGAAACCGCTTTTAAAAGATGCGACCATCACTGTTTTTATGGGCACTTGGTGCGAGGACAGCCAGCGCGAAACACCACATTTTTATAAAATTTTGGACGAAGCCAATTTTGATGAATCAAAACTCACCTTGATTACCGTTTCTGATGAAAAAACCACACCACAGGGTTTTGAGGACGGCAAAAACATCACCAACGTTCCGACGATAATTTTCTATAAAAACGAAAAGGAATTGGGCCGAATCGTGGAATACCCTATTGAAAGCCTTGAAAAAGACATGCTCGCCATTTTGAGTGGCAAGGAATACAAACACGCATACGCCGAATAAAACTTTAGCAACGGTATAATTCTTTGTAAATTTGCGGCTCGAAAAATGACGATGATTAGAGAAACCCTCACCATAGCCGTAGATTTTGACGGAACCATTGTGGAAGATGAATATCCACGCATTGGCCGACCCATTATTTTTGCTTTTGATACTTTGAAAAAACTGCAAAATGAAGGGCATCGGATTATTTTATGGACCTACCGAAAGGGCCGTACCTTGGAAGAAGCTGTAAAATTCTGTGAAGAAAACGGCATTGTTTTTTATGCCGTAAACCAAAGTTTCCCTGAAGAAGAATTTGACGCTTCGTACAGTCGAAAAATACACGCGGACGTTTTTATTGACGACCGTAACATCGGCGGCCTTAAAAGTTGGGGTGAAATATACCAACAATTGGTTGGCGCGCCCGCACCCGCAAAACCCAAAACCCAAAAAAAGGGATTGTTTTCCTTTTTAAAATAACCCTATGATAATTCCAAAAACAAGAGAAGAAATAGAATTGATGCGAGAAAGCGCCTTGGTGGTTTCCCGAACCTTGGGAATGCTCGCAAAAGAAGTGAAGCCGGGCGTTACTACCAATCAGCTTAATAAAATGGCCGAAGATTACATCCGAAGCCAGGATGCCATTCCCGGCTTTTTGGGATTGTATGATTGTCCCTCAACACTACTTACCAGTGTAAATGAGGCTGTGGTCCATGGCCTGCCCACAGACATCCCTTTAAAGGAAGGCGATATTGTGGCTATTGATTGCGGCGCCATCAAAAACGGGTTTTACGGCGACCACGCCTATACTTTCGAAGTAGGTGAAGTGGCTCCCGAAATAAAAAAACTGTTGAAAATTACCAAAGAATCCCTTTACGTTGGTATCCGTGAATTTAAAGCCGGCAATCGCGTAGGCGATGTAGGTTTCGCTATTCAAAATTATTGCGAAGCACACGGCTATGGCGTGGTTCGCGAACTTGTTGGCCACGGCTTGGGAAGAAAAATGCACGAAGACCCCGAAATGCCAAATTACGGGCGTCGCGGTCGTGGAAAGAAATTTATTGAGGGAATGACCATCGCACTGGAACCGATGATAAATATGGGAACCCATAAAGTGAAACAGTTAAAGGATGGCTGGACCATCGTTACCCAAGACGGGCAACCCAGCGCCCATTTTGAGCACAATATTGCTTTGGTAAACGGAAAACCCGAACTGCTTTCTACATTTGCTTATGTGTATGAAGCCTTGGGCATTGTAAGCGATGAGGAAATGGAATTCAAAAATTAAAAGTAATACTATTTTTACTTTGCGCCCTCTGCGCCTTCGCGGTTTATTTTACCGCAGAGACGCGGAGCACGCAAAGAAATAAGTTAATATGGTTTCTAAAAATTGTTTAAAAAAATTCTAAATACCATTCCCCGTCCGCTGCTTATACGATTGAGTATTGTCGGCAGGCCCATACTCGCTTTTCTTCTGAAAGGAAATAAATACACCGACCCTATTGACGGCAAATCATACCGAAAGTTTCTTCCGTACGGTTATGAAACCGTTCGTGAAAATGTACTTTCGCCCGGAACGCTTTCCTTGGAAAGGCACAGATTGTTTTGGTTGTATCTTCAAAATGAAACTGGATTCTTCACTAAAAATCTGAAAGTGCTTCACTTCGCACCCGAACAGGCTTTTTATAAGAAATTCCGGAAAATGAAAAACCTAAATTATACCACAACCGACCTAAATTCACCCATTGCAGATGTGAAAGCGGATATTTGCAATTTGCCTTTTTCCGATAACGAATTCGATTTTATAATCTGCAACCACGTGTTGGAGCACATTCCAGACGACACTAAGGCGATGCAGGAAATCTATCGGGTTTTGGCACCAGGCGGCACGGCGATTCTTCAAGTTCCCTATAAAGCAGATTTGGAAAACACTTTTGAGGACAACAGCATTACCGACCCAAAAGAGCGGGCAAAAATATTTGGGCAATACGACCACGTTCGCGTATATGGGATGGATTATTTCAGCAAACTTGAAAGTATTGGCTTTAAAGTTGAAGCTGTGGATTATACAAAAACCCTTTCTTCAGAAGAAGTTGAAAAATACAGATTGCCAAAAGGAGAACTGATTCCTGTCTGTAAAAAACTAGTTTCCTAGACGCCTTTTAAATCCTTCTGTCATAAAAACTTGATGGTTATTTAAAGAATCATTAAACGTTAAATAGGCTTCCACATTTGGAAGAGATTTCAATACTTGTCTTGATTTTTCCATTCCCAATGCCATAAACGCAGTTGCGTAAGCATCAGCCACGGCGCAAGTGGGCGCGATTACTGTTGAACTGGTGACATCGCTCATTTCTGCAGAACCGGTTAGTGGATTTAATGTATGCACGTATTTTTTCCCCGTAAGGGAATCAATTCTGAATTTTCGATAATTTCCAGAAGACGCCATCCCTTCATTCTTCAATGTAACCGTAGTTTCATAGCTTCGATCTTCAAGTTCAGAATCTACGGCTTCAATACCCACGACCCATTTTTGCTTTTTTTCAAGATTTTCACCTTTAGTTAAAATTTCACCACCTAATTCAATTAAATAATCGTTCACGCCTTTCGATTCGAGATAACGCCCAAGACAATCAATTCCATAGCCTTTTGCAACGGCGTTAAAATCAAAATATATTTGTGGATATTCTTTTGAAACGGTTCCATCGGGATTGATATTCACTTTATGGAAACCTACATATTCCATCAAGGAATCTAAGGTTATACTGTCAATTTCTTTAAGCGGTTTCACATCACCAAAGCCATAGGCGTTCCTTAAAACACCGATTGTTGGATCAAAATAGCCGTTTGTTTTTTTGTTCACTTCTTCGGAAATTTCAAAAACTTCCTTAAAAATTGAATCTACGACAAGGGTTGAATCGCCTTGATTTACTTTGGAAATATCGCTATCGGGAATATAGGTACTCACAGAATGATTTACGGCATCAATAACAGAGTCCAACCCTTTTTTAAAATCGATATCCCTTTCGGAATAAAATTGAATGTTATAGGTAGTTCCAAAAGCATCACCCTGTAAAAAAAAGGGCCGTGGTTCTTTCTTTTCACAAAAAACGAAAAGCAACAATACGGGTATTAAAAATAGTTTCCTCATAATATTTGCTGTAATCCTTTATAAACCATGGTATAATCCTCATTTTTTAAAACCGGTTGTCCATAATCGTTTCCGTGACCAAGACCCACGCCTGCATAATAGGTTTTGGCTTCAAATTTTTCGGCATGTGCTTTTATGGTTTCCATAAAAATTGGATCATAGGCGTGCGCATCCTGTGGATATGTGATGGCGCGTACTATTATGAAATGAAGTACTTTATCCTTTAACGCTACAAACTGTGGGTCTCGTTTTAATTTTGAATTGATACCCAAAAATTCATAGCCCTCAGCTTCAAGTTGTTTACCCACAATATTCATTGCAAGGTTGTGAAGTTCCTGTTTGGTAAGTTTTTCGCTCATAAGTGACTTCAAAATTACAAATATTTGTTCTCATTCTTTTTATTAGTTAAATATAAAAAACCCGTCTCTCTTTAAAGAAAGACGGGTTAAGGGTTTGGTTCTATTATCAAATTAATTTTTCAAAACACGTTTTATCACACTTCCTTTTAATGTATTAATTTTTACAAAATAAGTGGCTGATTGAAGGGTCGATAAATCGAGCGGATAATTTGCGGTGTTGTAATCTACCGTCATCAGTTTTCTGCCGCGGATGTCAAAAACCTCAACGGATTCAACAACAGTCTGTGGCGAAACGATAGCTATGCTGCCAGTAGTGGGATTTGGGACAATACTAATTGTTTGCAATTGGTTTTCTGAAACTCCCAAAGCAGCGTTCTTAAACAGTAACGTAAAGCGATCGTTCTGTACACCTTCTTTAGATTTAAAAATATAGTCGGCATCCGTTAGATTATGAACTATGTTTTCGGTTCTGTCAACCAGATAGACCTGTACATCTGCCCAAACGGTCCCATCCTGTTCGCTGATGGTTATCTTGAACTCTTGGTCCTCCTCTATCTGGCTAACGAAGCCCAATGGAACTTCCTGATTTTCGTTGAAGGTACTGCGCCCTTGTATGGCTAGTTCTTCGCCCGTTGCCAATTTTGAGTAAAGACTTACAGGAGTGGCCAATCTCTTGGCATCGTATTTGGCATCGTAACCATCTATGGATGCCTCGGAGAAACTGACCAACATTCCGCTGCTCAAATTATAAGTTTCATTAGAAACCTGAAGCCAGATTCTATCCTTTGTTGCCGAAGGTCTTCTGTATGTATCATTGTTGCCAGTAACGCGCATATAGTTTTTAAATGAAGCTGTTCCCGCAGCCAATGCCTTGAAACCGAAACCTTGTCCCGAGGATATATAACCGTTAGGCTTGGTAGGTTCTGATGGGTCCATGTCGTTTGCAGCTTTCACACCACCGGAACTGTTGTACATGGAGATGTCGCCCATATCGTAGTTGTTTACCTTGTAGCCTGGATAACTAGAACTTGCCGTAGTAAGGTGCTCCCAGAAATAAACCGCATTTATCATACTGTTTTCGCTGAGGAAATCATTTGCCCAAATAGCTGAAGCATAGGGGTTGCCCATAACATTCATACTTGCATTTTGGGTTCCGTTATAAGCCACATTATAATCAACCTGGCCATTGTTAAGAGTACCCAAAGTGTAATCAAGTATATAGGAGCCGCTGCTCGCAAGGTCAGGCTGGGGCAGTACCAGATAGCCCTCGCCCGCATTGATATTTCCAGAATAGTTCTGCCAATCGTCACCATCGTCATCGGCAAAATTTTCGGCAAGTGGATCGTGATCCTCAACATCTTGGTTTGGAACAAAGTTTGAAGTAATATGGTTTCTGACCAAGACCGAGCTTCCATACACCCCTGATCGGGTCTCTGCTGTCATCGGGCTGCCAAGTACCATAAAGTATTTGGGCTCAAGAAAGGGGGTAACCTTACGTACCGTGATGCTGCCGTTATTGGTGACCGTAGCTGCATCGTCAACTTGTACCAGACTACCTTCGTTAGCGACGAAAAGTGTTCCGTTTACTGTGATATCGCCTTCAACCTTTACGTAAGTTCCATCGAGAACTGTAAGGGTTTTCCCGGCATTGACCACTAAGGTACAAGCTTCAATATCTGCTGTAGTGGTACTGTAATTTTCATCAATAATGACCATCTTATTTTCTGTAGGTACACCATTGCTCCATCCTGAAGATGTATACGTTGTGGTACTTGGGCAATCCACAAATGCAGCTGCAGGGCCAAAAAGATAATCTCCTGAAAGACCTGTAAAATTTCCTGTAAGTGTAATATTTGCACCAAAGGCACCGATTGTCAATGGAGAAGTTTCATTGCCGTCCGTTCTGTAAGCTACCAGCTGGGCTCTTGGAAGTCCCGTGGCATTTTCCCAACCGATGATTTCCGCAGGGGTAAAGTAAAATTTAACTGTAGTGCTACCCGAATTGGTAGAATTGCCAACACCTATTCTGAAGTTTTTGTCCATTACAAGGTTTGGGTAGGTACTGCTATTATATGGCTGGGCTCCCGTTCCTGCACGTGATACGGAGGTATCCGTACAGCCATAGTCAAACGAGTTATTATTGGTGATATCCAACATTACATTTCCTGTAGCGCTATCTGAAGTGTAAATGGTTCCAGCGCCAGCTAAACCTATCAAGTCATTCGTGGTGCCTGTGTTTACTGCGGTTTGGACTTCCGTATTATTAGTAGCATTAATAGTGACATTGTCAAACAATAATATCCCATTATTGGCTGATGAATTAAAGTGTCTTATTACAAAATAACCTTGACCCGATATTGATGCATTGTTTATCGTTCTAAATTCACCTGTACCAGCTAACGAATTTCTTTCTTCTAGCTTAATTCCAGAATTAATATTAGCAGCAGTTGAAACATTAGTTGCCCAATAAACTGCATAATGTTCCAATGTAAGATATCCCCCTACTCCAAAAATAAATTCCGTATTTGTAGTACCTGGGGGCAATGTTATTTGTGGGCTTATAAGGTAATTATTGGCATTTGCTTTTCCTGAACCCCCTAAAGGAGCCAAATTTGTTTCAGAACCGGGAAAATTGCCCGTTATACCTGTATAGGTGAGTCCCGTCAAGCCTGTCCAATTTCTACCATCTCCGTCGCCATCAAGTGTAGACCAGGAATTGACTTCAAAATTTTCATTCAACAAAACCACACTTTGTGTAGAAATTGGTGCCAAGTCATCATCATTTATTGTCAAAACAAAAGTATTAGCATTTGTATCTACTCCAGCATCGCCACCATTTGGGTTTACTGTAAAGTTGACTGAAACAGTTTCATCGCCTTCAACAAAACCGTCATGGTATACGCGAAGCACCATATTTTGACTGGCAGTACTTCCAGATGGGAAGGTAAGTGTAGGAGTCATTAAATCAAAATCGAGTCCAGAAGTGGCCGTACCTCCATTAATAGAAAAGGTAACATCTGCGTTTTGTGATGGTGCCTGTGCAATGTTCATTACCACATTAAGATCGGTATAGTTACAATCAGTGTTTTCTATTTCTGATCCTGTTGGCACAGCAAACCCTATCAATGGGCTGGTTGCTACTACAACACCAGTTACTATTAGTGAAAAGTTTTGTGATCCTCCTGAAAGTGTTCCTTTGTGAGTAACTGTAAGAGTATATGTTCCAGAAGCGCCATTGATATCAACGCGCTCATAGGGATCAACTGTATTATCTCCTTTTGTGTTGGAATTAACTGCAGTTAGTCTCCAAGGAGTATAAGTGGTTCCATTAGAAAGTCGAATATCTAAATCATTTACCAATGCGGGTGTATTACTGTTAGTACCATTATTAATACTTCCGGCAAGATCGGTCCAAGATATTGAAGCCATTAAAGGGTCAACGCCATTTGCCTGAACCGTAATTTGATAAGTTTGGCCTTGGGCGAGTGTCAATTCTTCTACAATGGCAGAGCCAGAACTTGCAGCAGCTGTTGTAAGGGTTTCAGCAGCTTTTTTCGCATTCATCAAACCCCAACCCGTTTGGGCATCTGGACCTGTGGGAGCAACGTCATCTGCTGTGTGCAAAGCCAGACCTTTTAAGGTGGCTGCTCTCATAAAGCTACTGTGCAGATTTACATAGTGTTCCTGTAAAAGCAAAAGTGTTCCCGCAACATTTGGGGAGGCCATAGAGGTCCCAGTAAGGTTTCCATACGCTGAATTTGAAGTTTCCAAAGTTGAGTATAAAGAAGTACCATTGCCCATAATATCTGGCTTTATACGATAATCGTCCGTAGGACCCTCGCTACTACCAGCATTTCGAGTAACAGAATTTAAACTACCATCTGGATTAATTGTGGCGTCCTGACCGTTTGCTACCACCATATTGTTTTTTGCCGTGGCGTGGCCCGAAAGTTTATCATAGGCGGCTTGACCATCAAGTGGCGCTCCGTTTGAAGAATTATCCTGTCCATCATTTCCTGCGGCTACCACCATCAAATAATAGGGAGCACTTCGCATAATAGCATCCCAATCCCTGGCATCCTGGCCATATTGTCCGAACCATGAATCAGGAATTAAAGAAGCTTGATACCCATATGAATGGTTAGAAATAAGCATTCCATTACCCGCCGCGGTTGTAGCCTCGGCAGCATCGTTATTCCAATCATAACCAACAGCATTTGCTTGCCAAGCCATACCTTTTGCACTAGCCTGTACACCTGAAGCCATTATGGTTCCTGCTACGTGTGCTGAATGATAATGGAGGGTCGTTGTGCCGTCGCCAATAGAGAAACGATTGTTTCCACCAGCACCATCGTATTCTTGATGTGCGCTTCGTGCCAAACCACCGTCCCAAACATGAGCGGTCAAGTCATCTCCATTTAAATTTAATCCTAAACCGCCACCACTATTTAAATAATTGGCACGGGTAGAAATAGCAGCAGCAGCATTAAATGTTTGGAAGTATATTGGAGATCCATCTTCAGCTATAAACTGAAGTTCAAAAAGAACTCCTTCTGCATTCTCATATCTTAAAGGAATGTTGTGCAATATTGCAAAGCTTCTAGCCTGCGCCTTGTTTAAAGCGGCAGTGGCAGAAACTCTTGAATATAAATCAGACAATTCGGCCTGGTCATAGCCCTCAACAATTTGGGCTATTTGTTTTGCGTATTTGTTTGATTCCGGTTTACTTGTTTGGCCAATAGCCGAAAATATCCCGAAGAAAGAAAAAAGAAGAAAACAACGGAAAAATAAGTTAGTGTAGTGTTTAAGCATGGCAGGTGTAAATTATAAATTGATTGAGGGCGAATAAAAAAATTTATATTAATCAAAAATAGGACTTTATAAGGATTTAACAACTTTTTAAGAAATATAATAAATAAAAAAACCGCTTCACAAAATAGTAAAGCGGTTTTATTTATAAATTACTGTGGTTATTTATCCTCCAAAATCGTCAAAACGTATGTTTTCATCAGGGATTCCAAAGTCTTCACCCATTTTTTGCACAGCTTGGTTCATCAATGGTGGACCACAGAAATATAGTTCTATATCTTCTGGGGATTCGTGGTGGCTTAGATAATTATCTATAACCACTTGGTGAATAAAGCCCACGAATCCATCACCAGTCTCGTCGTGAATGTCTTTCTTCACTTTCCAATTATCTTCTTCCATTGGCTCTGAAAGTGCAAGGTAGAATTTGAAGTTCGGGAATTCGTTTTCCAATTGTTTAAAGTGGTCTAAATAGAAAAGCTCTCTTTTGGAACGTCCTCCATACCAATAGGTTACTTTTCTTCCAGTTTTAAGGGTTTTGAAAAGATGATATAGATGCGAACGCATAGGTGCCATTCCTGCACCACCACCTACGTATAACATTTCTGCATCTGAAGGATTTATGAAGAACTCGCCATAAGGTCCAGAAATCACAACCTTGTCTCCTTTTTTGCAATTAAAAATATAAGAAGAAGCTATCCCAGGGTTTACTTGCATCCATTGGTTTTTTGCGCGATCCCACGGTGGAGTGGCAATACGAACGTTAAGCATAATCTCGCGTCCTTCAGCTGGATAAGATGCCATAGAATAAGCTCTCTCTACAGTTTCGGTATTCTTCATCACCAATGGCCATAGTCCAAATTTATCCCATTCTGCCTGAAACTTGTCTGGAGTTTCATGCTCTTCGGGATGGGCAGTAATGTCAATATCTGAATATTTTATTTCGCAAGGCGGAATTTCAATTTGAATATAACCTCCTGCTTTGTAGTTCATATCTTCTGGGATTTCAACCACAAATTCTTTAATGAAAGAAGCAACGTTATAGTTACGCACAACGGTAGCATCCCATTTCTTAATCCCAAAAACTTCTTCAGGAATGTGGATGTTCATATCCTGCTTCACTTTCACTTGGCAGGAAAGACGCGCACCTTCTTTTAATTCTTTACGTGTAAAGTGAGGGGTTTCCGTAGGCAAAGCTTCACCGCCGCCCGAAAGCACGTGGCATTCACATTGAATACAGGTTCCACCACCACCACAGGCAGATGGAAGGAATATTTTCTCACCTCCTAATGTAGATAAAAGTGTTCCGCCACTTTCTACTTCAATTACTTTTTCGTCATTAATAGTAATTTTTACAGGGCCAGATGGCGAAAGTTTCTGTTTTGTAAAAAGTAATAATGCAACCAATAGTAAGGTTAAGATCAAAAAAGCGATAACCGTTACTAAAATTACTCCAAGGGTACTTACTGCTAAAAACATATTATTGCTTCGTTATGGTTGAAACTTCAACCGTTTGTGCGGTTTCTGTATTTTCTTCTTGAATTTGTTCGGTTTTGATACCCATGTTTTCAGGGTTTGAATCCAGTGAAGGAGTTTCTTCGTCTCCTCCCGTCAGCATTCCTCCAAAACTCATAAAACCGATAGCCATTAGGCCCGTAATGATAAATGTGATTCCCAAACCTCTTAAAGGCGCAGGAACATTGGAATATCGTATTTTTTCACGGATGGCGGCAATTGCCAGAATGGCCAAGAACCAGCCAATGCCCGAACTAATACCGTAGTTTAGCGCTAATCCCAAGGTAGGAATCTCTCTAGACTGCATAAACAATGATCCCCCTAAAATGGCACAGTTAACGGCTATAAGTGGAAGAAAAATACCCAAAGAGTTATACAATGAGGGTGAAAATTTTTCAACCACAATCTCTACCAATTGAACCATTGTGGCAATAGTTGCAATAAAAAGAATGAAGGAAAGGAATCCTAAATCGTACGAAGCGTATTCTTCGCCCAACCATGCCAAAGCTCCGTCTTGCAATAGATATTGATCCAGCAACCAGTTAATGGGCACTGTAACCGCAAGCACAAATATAACCGCAGCTCCAAGTCCTACAGCTGTTGATACTTTTTTAGACACAGCAAGATATGAGCACATTCCGAGGAAGGTTGCAAATACCATATTGTCTATAAATATCGATTTAAAAAATAACTCTATATGTTCCATTTTTCAGTATTCAGTTTGCAGTTGCAGTATGCAGTTGCAGTAAGATCAATCACCGCTCTATCTACCGTCAACTCTATTTATTCTTCTATTAACTCTTTATTTCTAGAGCGTTGCACCCATATAATAATACCAATAACTATCAAAGCCATTGGTGACAGGAGCATAAACCCATTATTTTCATAGCCTAGGGCATATAATCCTGTTTTGGAGATAGGGTCACCGAGCACTTTGAACCCTAAAAGTGTTCCAGAACCCAATAACTCTCTAAAGAAACCTACGATTATAAGTATAACTCCATAACCAGCGGCGTTTCCTATTCCGTCTAAAAAAGAGCGCCAAGGACCGTTGCCCAAAGCAAAAGCTTCGAAACGTCCCATAATGATACAGTTTGTAATAATCAGTCCAATAAAGACCGATAATTCTTTACTTAGTTCGTAAGCAAAAGCTTTTAATACCTGATCCACGATTATCACTAAAGCAGCAACTACTACCAACTGAACGATAATTCGGATTTTTGAAGGAATAATGTTTCGCATTAGTGAAATCACTACGTTACCCACTCCCAAAACAAATACAACCGAGATGGCCATTACAATAGAAGCCTTAAGTTGTGCAGTAATTGCCAAAGCTGAACAAATTCCCAAAACCTGAATGGTAATTGGGTTATTATCTGCTAGTGGGTCTAGAATTAACTTACTGTCTTTTTTTGATAGCAATCCCATAATTTATTGATTTAATGAGTTTAGATAAGGCAAGTACATTCTTACGTCCTTTTTTATCATAGCCGTTACACCATCACCTGTGATAGTTGCTCCGGCAATGGCATCAACCTTATTGTCAGTTTTATTTTCGTTAACTGGGTCGTTATTACCTTTTGCTACAGTAATTCCTTTAAAAACATCAGCGTCCATTATGCTCTCTCCTGTGAAGTCATCCATAAAGTATCTCTGCTTAATCTCGGCCCCCAGTCCAGGAGTTTCACCCGCGTGATCAAAAAATACTCCTTTTACAACCAAAGATTTATCAACAGCTACAAAACCCCAAATAGCATCCCATAGTCCTTTTCCTCGCATCGGTATTACATAAAGTGTTTCCCCGTCTTTCTCGCCAACAAAAAGTGGAAGTCTGCGTTGATAATTAGGGTCTTTAGCTAAGGTTTCTTCTTTTTTTATATCAATCAAGTAGGCTTCTGGATCTTCGGTTACGTCATCGCCTTGAATAACCAATTGCTTTTTAATATTTGCAGCAAATACTTCTTCAACTTTATCGGTAGAAATAAAGGTAATGTCACCATCACTTTCATTCCCGTTAATACCCATAGCGTAAAGAATGTTTTGCATTTTCTCAAAACGTTCATTCAGTGTTATCTTACTTTTAAGTCCTTGTGCAACCCCGGCCAAAAGCGATCCCACCACAATAACCATTATCACTGAAAAGATAATGGTGTATGAGTTTTTATCTGTTTTCTTTGCCATGATTACGCAGTTTTAGCTTTTAAACGTTTCATTCTTTTCTTTATATTTCCTTGTACCACATAGTGATCTATAGTTGGTGCAAATACGTTCATCAATAATATAGCGAGCATTACTCCTTCTGGGTAAGCTGGGTTGAAAACACGAATCAATACTGAGATAAAACCAATAAGGAAACCATAGATCCATTTACCTTTATTGGTCTGTGAAGCGGTTACAGGATCTGTAGCCATATACACTATACCAAAAGCAAGACCTCCTATTACTAAGTGATGCCAGAAAGTTTCGCTCATCAATCCGTAAAAACTGCTGCCATCTTTAATCCATCCCGCATCTACAACACCATTAAAGATAAGGCCCATAGCCAATGCACCCAGCACGGCAGAGAGCATGATTCTCCAACTTCCTATTTTGGTGAAAATTAAAAACAATGCACCTATTAGAATAAGGAAAGTAGACGTTTCACCGACTGACCCGGGAATAAAACCCCAAAAGCTATCCCACATACTATAGACCGGCTCGTGGTTTTGAGCCAAGCTTCCTAAAATTGTTTCTCCTGAGATGGCATCTGGCTGGCCGGCCATTTCCTTTGCCCCGTGTACCCATACTTTATCCCCACTCATCCAAGTAGGATATGCGAAGAACAAAAATGCTCGGATAGTTAGTGCAGGATTCAAGATGTTCATCCCTGTTCCTCCAAAAACTTCTTTCCCAATTACAACACCGAAGATAACTGCAACAGCAAGCATCCAAAGAGGAATATCGATCGGAACAATAAGTGGCACGAGCATTCCCGTTACCAAATAGCCTTCTTCAACTTCGTGGCCTTTTATTACGGCGAATATAAATTCGACCAAAAGACCTACTCCGTATGATACTATAACCAAAGGCAAAACCGTCCAGGCTCCTAAAATAAAGTTATCCCAAGTGAAGAAATTTCCTAATGGATCCAGTCTTAAAGTATTGTCTATAGCCGCATAATGCTGATAACCCGCATTGAATATTCCAAAAATCAAACAAGGAATAAGCGCCATAATTACGGTATTCATCGTACGCTTTAAATCGTCTGCCGCGCGAACGTGTGATCCGGAATGCGTAGTTTCATTTGGAGTGTACAAAAAGGTATGCAGTGCGTTGAACGCGGGCGCCATTTTGGTTCCCTTGTACTTTTCCTTTAGCTTATGTAAATTCTGTTTCAATCCCATAGCGGTTATCCTATTTCTTTATACATTAAATCAAGACCGTTCCTGATAATTTGTTGATGCGGCTGCTTGCTCACGCAAACAAACTCGGTAAGTGAAAAATCTTCCGGAGCCACTTCATACATTCCCAGCGCCTCCATTTCATCTAAATCTTGAACCATGCAGGCTTTCAATATCTGCATTGGATAAATATCCAGTGGAAAAACTTCTTCATAATTACCCGTTACCACGAAAGCACGGTGCTCTCCATTGGTATTGGTGTCGAGATCGTATTTTTTGTTTGGCGTTAGCCAAGAAAAGGTTAATGCTCTTGAAGTTGAAATTTTATTGAAAACCGGCTTGTTCCAGCCAAACAGTTCGTAATCATCCCCTTCTGGGATTACGGTTACCGTATTGCTGTAATAGCCCAAATGCCCTTTCGGGGAAATCTTTTTCCCAGTAAGCACATCGCCGCTGATAACGCGAACGTTTTCGTCTTTTAGACCAGAGTCGTATAAAAAGGTCGCTGCCTCTGAACCGATTCTTGTTTTATAATATTTTGGAGTTTTCACTTCAGAACCCGAAAGTGCAATGGTGCGTTCGGCGTTGAATTTTCCTGTAAGTAACAATTCACCAATAATCACAAGATCTTGTGGCGCAATGGTCCAGACAATTTCACCTTTGTTAACGGGACCCAGCTTGTTTATTTGTGTACCCACATTTCCTGCAGGGTGCGGCCCTGAAACGTTGTGAAGCGCAATATCCTTCAAACCTTTGAATGGAGAATCACCGCTTTTGCCCACACCTACATGCACTTGCCCTGGGGTAAGTTTGCTTAGCGCGGTCACAGCTGCCTGTAATTCTTTTTCTTTTCCTTTTAAAGAAAAATCCACATCGTTTGTCAAGGGAGCGGTACTGTATGCGGAAACAAAAACATCTCTCGGCTCTTGCTCCGTATCGGCAATCACCGCATACGGACGCTGCAAAATAAAGGGCCAGCAACCAGCCTCCAGCAAACGCGCTTTAATAGCCTGGGCACTTGCAGCATCTGGGCTTAAAATGCCAAAATCCTTAAAAGTATCTTGCGGATCTGCTTCAATGATTATTTCAGTAATCACACGTTTTGCGCCACGCTCAATTTTGGTAAGTGTTCCGCTAACGGGAGAAACAAATTTTACGGCCTCATTGCTTTTTGAGAAGAAAATGATATCGCCAGCCTGAACTTTTCCACCTTCTTTAACCACCATTTTTGGTGTAATGAGATGAAAATCGGAAGGTCTTATTGCGAAAGTTCTTGATCGCGGGGCGCTGGAAAGTACTTTTTCGGCTTCGCCCTTTAAATTAATGGTAAGACCTTTTTTAATCTTAATGTCTTTGGACATAAATATGGATATTAATAATGCCTTTTTAATACCCTATTACCCCTCAAAACAAATGTGCGGGGAATAAGGGCGTGCAAATTTATAAATTAAATATACCATTGCACAATAAATGCATATAATTTTCTGTGTTAAAAAGGAGTGGGCTGTTATTTTAAAATGTTTTTAAATTAGGGAAAGAATAAATATGATAAAGGTTGTTTTTAAAAATTGCCATACTTAAAACGACACTCAAAGAAACTCACAATGCCGGCAATTATATTTTTTCGGAGGGTTTTCTGTGAAAAACTACTGCCTCCAACAAAGATTTGGGTTGAAAAATAGTTAATTCTCCATCACCCTAATAGCTATCTGGTTTTTGCATTTTTATTCTATGCTACTCACGGGTCTGGGGTTAAATTCCATTCAAAATTGCCAAAGCCGATAATTAACTGAAAATCATTAACTTTAGTAATTAATAAATTTCACAAGGAATAATAATCCCGCTAAAGGGCTTCACAGAAAAGAAAATATATTAAAACACCATTCTGGCTAATTAAATTAAATAAAATCATGAGAACAATCTTTATTATCACCTTAACGGCATTTATTACCTTCCAATCTTTCGGGCAATCTTCAGAAACTGATTCACTGTCAAAATCAAAAATATCTGAACTAAAATTTATGGTTGGCAATTGGAAAGGTTCTGGATGGATGATGGGCAAAGGGGGTAAATCTAATTTTGAACAAACTGAAAAAATACACTTTAAATTAGATTCTACTGCTATATTAATTGAAGGAATGGGAAAGGTGAACGGAAAAATTGTTCACAATGCCCTGGCAATCTTAACATATAACAAAACAGACAATAACTACCTTTTTAGATCTTACCTGCCAAGTGGGCAAAATGCAGAATTCAAGGCAGAATTAATTGACAACAAACTTCATTGGTATCCAAATGATAATGTAAGGTATATTATTTGGCTGAACGAAAATGGGCAATGGTATGAAAGAGGGGAATACAAAAGAGAAGAAGATTGGACCCAATTTTTTGAAATGACACTTGACCGAGAAAATTAAAGTTGGACTACCCTTTTTATCAATGAACACTTTTGACCAAAACGGTTAAGGACTTTTAAAGCTATTAAAAACAACCAAATTTTAAGACTGTTCTTGCATTCCCAAAAACACCAATGGAAGAGGCACAAAATTTGTTTATATTAGCCTTTTAAATTCCAGTTATGTCAAAAATCTTTGCCACTACCCTTTTTATCATACTTTCAGCCTTTCCAGCATTCTCACAAATTGTTGAAAAAGTGGAACCCCCATACATCAGCACCATACAGTTTCGTGGCGCCACGGACCTCAGCCAACTGCCCGTTATCAGACTGGGCGGCCAGTTGCAACTTTCTTTTGATGCGCTTAACGGTGAAGAAGAAGATTATTACTACACCATCACCCACCATGATTTTGACTGGAGCCCCAGCGATCTTTCAAAAAGTGAATATATAGATGGTTTTGATGATGTACGCATAGACACCTATCAAAACTCGGTAAATACACTTCAAATTTTTTCTCATTACGAACTCACCATCCCCAATCGTGATACCCGGGCGATTGAAAAAAGCGGGAATTATCTGTTAAGCATTTTCAACAGCGATGGAGAATTGATATTTACGAGAAAATTTTTGGTGATTGAAAACATAGCTTCTGTGGGTGTGGAAATAAAACGCGCACGGGACCTAAGGGTTATTGAAGAAAAGCAAGTAGTTCATTTTACTATAAATTCACCCAATTTATTATTGGTAAACCCAAAGCAAACCGTAAAAACATTGGTGCTGCAAAACAGCAATCTTAAAACTGCCATTACAGATCTGGTGCCGCAATACACCATGGGTAACGAACTTATTTATAGATACGACAAGGAAGCTTCTTTCGGCGGCGGCAATGAATTTCTTGCTTTTGACAATAAAGATGAACGGTCTGCCACTAATGGTGTGCGCTCCATAGACCTTACTGATGTTTATGAGAATTATCTTTACACAAATATACCCCGATATAATAGGCCATACACCTACAATCCAGATATTAACGGAAATTTTGTGGTGCGCAATGTAGACGCCAGAAACCAAGACTTAGAAGCAGAATATGTGCGAATGCACTTTAACCTTCAGTATTATGACGATCTGGAAGACAAGGAACTACATATTTATGGGAATTTCAATAATTGGACTATAGACGGGAGCACCTATATGAAATATGATCCAAAAAGCGATACATACAGGAATGAACGTTTATTTAAGCAAGGGTTCTACAACTATAAGTATGTAGTAGTAAATAGAGATGGAAGCATTGACGAAGGCGCCGTGAGCGGCGATTTTTGGCAAACGGAAAACGACTATACCGTAATTGTATATTTCCGTGATTTGGGGGCTAGATATGACCGCATCATTGGTACTGGTTATGCAAACTCCACAAATATTAGCAATAACTGATTTTCCTAAAATTAAATGAAGCGCTAACCCTTTTTTCATTAAGTCATGAACCGCAAAAAAGACGAGGTTTCCACTGGAAGAAAGTCGTTGCAATATCGTGGCAACAAATGTTTAAACTGCAACCAACCACTGGACGTTAGTGATGTTTATTGCCCCTATTGCTCACAATTAAACAGCAAGAAACAACTTTCAGCAAAAGATTTTTTTGCAGAATTTTTGAGCAGCATTTTAGTCTATGACTCGCGATTGCGCAATACGCTCAAAGATCTTTTATTCCGTCCCGGGGTAATATCAAAAAATTACGTAAAAGGCCAACGGTTAAAATACGCCAATCCGTTCCGATTTTTCTTGAGCGTTTCCATTATTTATTTTTTGATGGAAGGCTTCATTGGCTATATAAATCCTTCTGAAAAGGATAATCAATTAGGTTTAAATGTAAAACCTGCCAATGAAGCATCTATTGATTCTCTTTTTGCCAATCAGCCTCCTGAAATATTTACACCAGATTCTCGCGGAGATACTTTAAAGGCAAAACAGCTTGGAATACCGCTTTATTATTCTGAAAAGAGCCTTGACACGCTATCATTTTTCAAGAATTACAGTAAGCGAAGCTCACTATATATGTCTTATTATTTCCGCACAAAAACAGAAAACCCAGTAGTGGCTTTAGACAGCTTGAACCACTCCAATATATTTAAAAATCGTTGGCTCTACTCCCGTTCTATAACTTGGTACAAAATTATGAGCAATCCCAATGCCTTCATAAATTATATAACTTCAAAGATTCCATTCTTCATTTTCTTCTTTACGCCGTTTTACGCACTTTTTTTCTGGCTTTTATATTCTCGAAAGAAGTTTACCTATATGGAGCACGTAATTTTTTTGTTTCACATTTTCAGTTTTATATTTCTTACGATGTTAATTTTTCGAATTCCAGAAGTGATTGTGGGAACTAATTTTTTTCAGATCATTTTATTCTTAATTCTTGGCCCGTTGTATTTTTACCTTGCCCTTCGGAAATTTTATAACCAAGGAAAGTGGAAGACGTTATTTAAATTTGTATTTTTAAACATTATATTTTTTCTCAGCTTTCTAGTGGCAACTAGCTTATTTGTGGTAGCAAGCGCAGCAATTTATTAAAATGGTACAACAGGTAACACAAGGAATTAAAATTTCGGTCAAAACCGAATTTGATGGCACGTTTTACAAAAACCGTAAAATGCAGTATGCCTTTGCCTATACCGTTACTATTGAAAACCAAAGCAAAGACACGGTTCAGTTAACTTCACGCTGTTGGAAAATCAAAGACTCCCTAAACAATTCTGAAACTGTGGAAGGTGAAGGTGTAATCGGTCAAAAACCCATATTGCAGCCTGGCGAAAGACACGCATATACAAGCGGATGCCTTTTATATTCTCCTTTTGGCGCAATGAAAGGCCACTACAATATGGTGAACTTTACCACTACCAGAAAGTTTCGGGTTTCCATTCCCCTTTTCAATCTGAGTGCGCCTTTTTCGATGAATTAACCCACAGAGAAATATTTAATTCTACATACTGATTGCTAATTTACTGGTTTTACCTGTTTGCAAATCTTCATAACGCATTTCTATAGCATTTTCTTTTTTGGAAATCTGCGTAATGCTTTTTGTTTTTATGAAACCGCGATCCATAATTAGGTTGCTGTTTAAATCACCCTCGCCCGCTGTTTTGTGGAATTGGAGCAGTTCTTCTTCCGAAGGTTTTATGGTTTCAAGTAAAAATGCTGAAAACCACTGTTCACGTTTTTTCTTTAAATTTTCAGGATATAAAGGGGAAGAAGACCAAATATGCGGCGCCAAGGGTTCTTCGGAAAAATGATACGTTTCGCCATCCCAAACCAATTGTAGTAATTGTACTTCAGTTTCCCATTCAATCAAAACTGTTGTAAACGGCTCTATTCCGCAAAAATCATAGTTTTCAATTTCTTTTTTTAAATTGGCTGATTTCAATAAATCTTTTACAACCAATCCCCTGCTTTTTCTGTAAAAAGCTTCCCGTTTGTGGGCCACAAACCCACCGTTCATCAAACAGACAATTCTTTTTTTATCACTTGCACCAATCCACGTTCCTCCGGCCACGGCGTCTTTTGGGTAAAGCAATTTTACACCATCTTCTTCATAAATTTCTGGCGGAAAAGTTTCGCGCCCAGGCGCTTCATCACGATTGGAAGTTAAAACAAAATCGTTGTTGATTTTTGGGATAAAAGTTATTGTGCACATACGTTAAATTTGAAATTCCAAATAACAAGCACCAAATTCCAAATAAAATTCCAAAGGACAAGTGCCAAAATCCAAATAAATTGCGAAATACAAAATCCAAATTCCAAAAAAAATAGAGAAACCAATTTGTAATTGGGGATTTCAAGGTTTGGTGCTTCCATTTTTGTACCTTTGCAATCTTCATAAATTAAAATTTAAAAAAGTTATGGGAAATGGATTTTTTGAAGTGCCAATCGCCGTAAACGAACCTGTAAAAAGCTATGCGCCAGGTTCACCGGAACGTGAGGAAGTACTTAAAACTTACAAAGAAATGTATAAGGCAAAAATAGAGGTGCCTTTATTTATCAACGGAAAAGAGGTTAAAACCAAAGAAACTGCTACTATGTCTCCGCCGCACGACCATAAGCACGTGCTTGGAACCTATTATAAAGCTACCAAAAAAAATGTGGAAGAAGCAATTGAAACTGCTTTGGAAGCCAGAAAAAAATGGGCCGTTATGCCGTGGGAACAACGTGCGGGAATCTTTCTTCGCGCCGCCGAATTGCTTGCCGGCCCCTACAGAGCTAAAATAAACGCAGCTACCATGCTCGCCCAGTCCAAAAATATTTATCAGGCAGAAATTGATTCGGCATGTGAACTTATTGACTTTTTAAGATTCAACGTTCAGTATATGACCGAGATTTATGCCGAGCAACCGGAATCTACTTCCGCAGCCTGGAACCGAATTGAATACCGTCCATTGGAAGGTTTTATTTATGCAATTACTCCTTTCAATTTCACTGCAATTGCCGGAAATCTTCCCGCCAGCGCCGCGTTGATGGGGAATGTTGTTGTATGGAAACCGAGTAATGCCCAAATATATTCTGCAAAAGTCATTATGGATGTATTCCGTGAGGCTGGTGTTCCCGCAGGTGTAATCAATATGGTTATGGGAGATCCTGAGATGATTTCGAATACGCTTATGGCGAGCCCAGATTTCAGCGGGGTTCACTTTACAGGCTCTACAGGTGTTTTCCAGGGAATTTGGAAAAAGATTGGTGATAACATTAAAAATTACAAAACCTATCCGCGTATCGTTGGGGAAACCGGCGGGAAGGATTTCATTGTTGCGCATAAAACATCAAACCCTAAGCAAGTTGCAACCGCAATGGCCCGTGGTGCCTTTGAATATCAAGGTCAAAAATGTAGCGCCGCTAGCCGTTGCTATATTCCAAAAAGCATTTGGAAAGATGTCAAAGAATATTTGGTTGATGATATCCGCTCCTTCAAAATGGGAACTCCGGAAGATATGGGCAACTTCATAAACGCTGTTATTCACGAAAGTTCTTTTGACAAACTTGCAAGCTATATAGACCAAGCCAAAAAGGATAAAAATGTTGAAATAATTGCTGGCGGGAACTATGACAAAAGCAAAGGCTACTTTATTGAACCTACTGTAATTGTAACAAAAGATCCAAAATACACGACCATGTGTACTGAACTTTTTGGGCCTGTGCTTACCGTGTATGTTTATGACGACAATAAATGGGAAGAAACCTTGCATTTAGTTGATGAAACCAGTGAATACGCCTTAACGGGTGCTGTTTTCAGTGAAGATAGATATGCTTTGGAAGAAGCTGTGAAAATTCTTGAAAACGCTGCGGGTAATTTCTACATCAACGACAAGCCTACGGGAGCCGTAGTTGGTCAACAGCCATTTGGTGGTGCCCGTGCAAGTGGAACCAATGATAAAGCTGGAAGCAAGCAAAACCTATACAGATGGATTTCGCCAAGAATGGTGAAGGAGACTTTTGTTTCACCAACTGATTATAGATATCCATTCCTAGGATAAGACAGTGAGTGAATCTATAAAAAAACCCATCCTGAATATTCAGGATGGGTTTTTTGTTTAATATAAATTTTCGCTATTCGTATTGCTTGTTTTCTCCCACTTCAGCATGTTGTGAGTTTTTAGCCTCGTTATTTGCATTAACGACCATTACAATAACGCTTAAATTATCAACATTGTATTCGGAAGGAATTTCAATGCTATATTGTTTTTTGTATTCTGTATAGGCAGATGTATTGGCAATAGCATCACCAAAAATATCAGATAAAGAATTTCTAAGCGCATCGTTATGGACAAAATCTGGAATTGGATTACCGTGACCTTCCAATGGATGCCCAGAGGTATTGTTGAAATAATTTGTTTGGGCATAGATTATTCCACTTTCCACAAGATATACCACTAGTTTATCCCCAGCTTCAGAACCATTGGCATACATTACCTTTGTATCAATCGTCAAGTTAGAACCAGTCATTTTTGAATCAATGGCAATAGAAAGATTTGTTTCGTTACCAGCCATAGCTAGTACATCTTCTTTTTTATAAGGATCGAGCCATTTTTGTGTACGGTTTAAACGTGCTTGTGGAAGTCCACCTATTCCAAATTCATCTTTTAAAATTTCAACATCATCAAAATGCATAGGGTCAGGCAGCGTAGATCCTGTTTCGTGAATGGCTACAACCGAAATATGGTTTGTTGCCGCTTTAACGGTGTCAATTGCAAGTGCAACGGCTGGACAGAAACCACACCATGTACCGGTATAGTCTTCTACAACTACTTTTCTTTTTGGCGTGTAAACGGAGAAGTTTTTGACCGGAGTGCTATAGCTTTCATTATCTACCATGTATTCGGCATAGACTTCAAAACTTCCATCAGTTGCTGAGTTATATGTAAACCCTGAAATTACATTTCCGTTTACATAAAAAGTAGCTTCTGAAGCAGTATCATCACCATTACTATCGAGCAAACCAAATGTTATGGTTTGATTTTTCATTGCTCTAGGAAAATCAATTGTCAAGGCTCGTTCGGTTGGCGCAAGCACTTCAAAATTAAGAATGTTACTAGTAATATCATTATAAACGGCTTTAACCGCATAAGTGAAAATTTACTTGAAAAAATTGCTATTTACCCAAATCCTGCTAGCACAGTTCTAAATATAAATAATGCCAAGAGTGCAGATATTCAGGTATTTGACATATTGGGAAAAACGATTTTTTCACAAGAAAATATTTCTGTAAACGAGCGAATTAATGTTTCAAACCTAGAAAATGGAACGTATTTCATCAAAATTTCTATGGATAATGCAGTAATAACCAAGAAATTCTTGATTCTTAAATAGACCCTATAAATTACATTTTTGAAAAACCCCGATTTGTTCGGGGTTTTTTATTACTTTAAAATAAAAAATTCCGTTATGAAATGCCCAGAAACAAATTGTTAACCCACCGAAGATGAATAATGCGGGCATTCCATCTTCCGCTTTATCAAATATTTTACACAGATGAAATATACTATTAAAAATGAAAGGGTAGTTTTCAACGATCACTACAAAATGGTAAAAGCCAAAGTAACCTATGATACATTTCGGGGAAATAAAATAGAAACAGAAAGATTAGCTTTTGAAAGAGGAAATTCCGTTGCTATTGTACTTTTGGAAAAGGAGACAGAAAGTATATTATTAACCAACCAATTCCGTTACCCCAGTTGTAAAAACAATGATGGCTGGCTTTTGGAAATACCCGCAGGTTCTTTGGAAGAAAACGAAAAACTAGAGGATTGTGTACGACGTGAAGTCTTGGAGGAATTGGGGTATAGATTGGCTTCCGCAACTTTACTACATACCTTTTATACATCACCCGGAGCTTCAACCGAACGTATTTTCTTATACTATTCCGAGGTTTCAGCAAAAGATAAAATTGAAAAGGGAGGTGGAAATTCCGAAGAAGATGAAGACATTCAATTGGTAAAAATTCCCGTTGCGGAAATAACTTCAAAAATTTCTAAAATGAAAGATGCAAAAACAATACTTGCACTACAGTGGTATTTGCTCAATAAGATTTCTTCTTAAAATTTCAACTGGAAAAAATCAACCTTTAAATTTTAGGGGTAAATGCACTACACTTTTGGATTCAAAAAAGTCTTCCCCAAAATAATCGCTCAATGGAAAAACAGTTGCGGTTGCATAAACTTTTAACTCTTCAGTCAAATCGCCTCCCTTTAAATACAAGATTCCGTTTCTGCGTTCGTGCAGGCTTTTTTTGGTAATTTTGCCATTAATCCAATGGACAAAGGTTTCCATTTGGGCGACGGCACGGCTCACGATAAAATCATACTTGCCCGAAACAGTCTCCACTCGGGCATTTGTAGTCTTTACGTTTTGTAGTTGCAGGCCAGCAACCACTTCTTCCACTACCTTTATTTTTTTTCCAATACTGTCAACCAAATGAAACTGTACTTCTGGAAATAAAATAGCCAGCGGGATACCCGGAAAACCACCGCCCGTACCCACATCCAATATTTGTGAGCCGGGAAGAAAAGCTTGAATTTTTGCAATCCCTAAAGAATGTAATACATGCCGAAGGTAAAGTTCTTCAATATCTTTTCGTGAAACCACATTTATTTTAAGGTTCCAATCCTCATAAAGTGCCTGTAACTGCTCAAATTGTTGCTTTTGAATTTCGGTTAAGTTTGGAAAATATTTTAATATGAGTTCCATAATTTAATTTAAGAGGTAAAAGTATGTTATCTTTGTGAAAATTATGATTTTGAATCTCTCGATTTTCACAAAAGATAATTATTTTTGTGCTTTTCGCAGTAAAAATCCCCAGTTAATATATATATATTTTGACGTATACAAACTTAAATTTTTCCAGAGTTGACAGTGCTAAATTTTTCAGAACCCTAAATAGGCGTGTGAATGATTACTTTAAGGAAAATAATATAGCTAGAACTGGCAACTGGAAGCTTCACTTGAAAACTATTGTGATGTTTTCATTATACCTTACCCCCTACTTTCTTTTGCTAACATTGGATTTTCCAGGGTGGGCCCAATTACTTTTTACCATAATTATGGGCGTTGGTATGGCTGGCGTGGGAATGAATGTGATGCACGATGCTAATCACGGTTCCTATTCCTCAAAAAAGTGGATCAATAAGGTAATGGGTGGCAGTATGTATATCCTTGCTGGAAATGTTTATAATTGGCAAGTGCAGCACAACGTTTTGCACCACACTTATACAAACATCCACGGCCACGACGAAGATTTGGAAGCGGGAAGAATTCTTCGTTTTTCCAAACATTCAAAATGGCACAGGTTTCATAAATTCCAACATTGGTACAGCATTTTCTTTTATGGTCTTTTAACCTTCAATTGGGTTTTAACTACAGACTTTTTTCAGACGAAAAGATATTTGGCACGTAAACTTTCCTATGGAAAACTTCCCAAACCCGTAACACAGTGGAGTATCTTGGTCATTACCAAAATGATTTATGTGTCGCTTTGGATAGTTATCCCTATTCTTTTTTTCAATATTGTTTGGTGGAAAATTTTGCTAGGGTTCTTTATAATGCATTATGTTGCAGGACTAATCTTGAGTATTGTTTTTCAACTTGCGCACGTGGTAGAGGATACAGAAATAATGCTTCCGGACGATAGTGGTACAATGAAAAACACTTGGGCAATCCATCAACTTTTTACTACTGTGAATTTTTCAACGAACAATAAAATTGTCAATTGGTACACAGGGGGCTTGAACCATCAAGTGGAGCATCATATTTTTCCAAATATTAGCCACATTCACTACAAGAATATTTCAAAAATTGTGAAAAGCACAACCAAGGAATTTAATTTACCTTACAAAGAATATAAAACTACACGCAAGGCTATTATTGCACATTTCAGGCACTTAAAAGAAATGGGGCTAAAACCTGCAGTACCCGCTTAATTATTATGGACAACAGACTTTCAAAACGTGTGAATGAGATGGCTACATCTGCCACTCTGGCAATGGCAGCCAAAACAAGAGAACTAAAGGAACAAGGGATAGATATTATAGGTTTAAGTCTGGGAGAGCCAGATTTTCCAGTTCCTGAATTCATAAAAGATGCCGCTATTCAGGCCATTAAAGATAATTATCATTCCTATACGCCAGTTGACGGTTATGGCGATTTAAAAAAAGCCATCATCACAAAATTTAAAAGAGACAATAATTTAGAATATAAACCTTCCCAAATTGTTGTTTCTACTGGCGCTAAGCAATCATTGGCAAATTTGACAATGGTACTTTTGGATGAAGGCGATGAAGTGTTATTGCCTGCACCCTATTGGGTAAGTTATGCAGACCAATGTAAGGTAGCTGGAGGTATTCCGAAGGAGATCCCTACTTCAATAGAAACAGATTTTAAGGTAACGGCAGAGGCACTCGAAGAAGCAATTACCCCAAAAACCAAAATGATAATTTATAGCTCCCCTTGCAATCCAAGCGGTTCGGTTTACAGTAAAAACGAGCTTAGAAAGCTAGCTGATGTATTGGTAAAGTATCCAGACATTATCGTAATCAGTGATGAAATTTACGAACATATCAATTTTAGTGGCGGTCACGCTTCTATGGCAGAATTTGATGATATGTTCGATCGTACTGTAGTAGTAAACGGCGTTTCCAAAGCATTCTCTATGACTGGTTGGCGCATCGGTTACATTGGCGGCCCAGAGTGGGTTGCCAGAGCTTGCAACAAGATGCAAGGGCAAGTAACCAGCGGCGCTAATGCCATTGCACAAAGAGCTGCGATTACTGCCTTAGAAAATCCACCGAGCAAGATTCAGTTTATGGTAGATGCCTTTAAGGAGAGAAGAAAGTTGATATTGGGTCTACTTTCGGAAATTGAAGGTTTCCAAACCAACGAACCCGAAGGTGCTTTTTATGTATTTCCTGATGTTTCCTATTTCTTTGGAAAAACATTGCGGGGCAAAAACATAAACACTGCTTCTGATTTTTCATTATACCTTTTAGAGGAAGCCAAGGTAGCGACCGTAACCGGTGAAGCCTTTGGAGATCCAAACTGTATTCGCCTTTCTTACGCAGCTTCAGAAACAGAAATAAAAGAAGCAATGCGGCGGATTAAGGAAGTTGTAGCTTAATATATTAAAAAAACGGGATTGGTTAAAGTTACTCAATCCCGTTTTCATTTTACAATTTATCAGTACTTTAGACGCTTATATTTTTTTAATTTAATCCCTATCATTAATAATGAAAACTAAAATTACCTTAATTCTATTTTTCTTTGCCCTTATCTTTAACGTGCAGGCTCAGGAAAAAACTAATGCTACTTATGTTGGTACCGTGGGCTCTGTAGAGCACGTACCATCTATTGCTTCACAAACCGATTTGGCTCCCGCAAGAGTTAAAGAACAAGTCATGCAAGACGGAAGGGCTTCAAGAAATTTAATCATCCCCGGAAAAGACCCACAGATAGAAGATGATTATTTCAAAAGAAATCCAGATAAAATGGAGCAAGTGCTTAGCGGAAGAGCCCCTACACTTGTTTTTGATGCGGCTCAATCAAGTTCGCAACCCACAGACCCGTCGATCGGAGTAGGACCAAATCACGCCGTTGTGGTATTTAATACTGGGTTCAGAATTTTTGACAAAAGTGGTAACCCACTTACTGGACAAATATCTCCAAATCCTACAATTTTCCCTAACGGAGGATGTTGCGACCTTACCATTTCATATGACAATGCCGCCGATAGATGGGTTATGACCTTTTTAGGCAACGGTGCCCAAATTGCTATATCTGATGGACCTGACCCCGTAAATGACGGCTGGTATGTTTATACTATTCCTCAAATTAATGACTACCAAAAGCTTTCAGTTTGGAGCGATGGTTATTATATGACAGATAATACTTCGGCCACTAACAAAATTTACGCGATGGAGCGAACTAAAATGCTAGCTGGTGATCCTACTGCACAAATAATTGGTTTTCCCCTTCCCGGAATTGTAACTAGTGGTTTTTACAGTCCTCAAGCCTTGAATGTAACCAATGACAATCTTCCAGCTGCTGGAGGTTTGCCTATTGTTTATTTACAAGATGATGCTTGGTCTGGAGTTTCTCAAGATCACGTAAAACTTTGGACGGTAGATGTTAATTGGGCAAGTCCAGGAAGTTCTACCATTTCTGCACCCGTGGAACTAACTACCACTCCTTTTATCTCAGTTTTTGACGGCGGAAGTTTCTCTAATTTAGCACAACCTGGCGGGGGTGCTGACATTGATGCACTACAAGCTACAATCATGAACCAGGCGCAATTCAGAAAGTTTGGAGGCCACAATTCTGCAGTTTTTAATTTCGTTGTTGATACCGATGCATCAGGAGGAGAGCTGGCTGGAATACGCTGGTTTGAACTAAGACAACCTGGAGACGGACAGCCTTGGTCAATTTATCAAGAGGGCACCTATACTTCCCCAGACGGAAAACACGCATGGCACGCCAGTATGATGATGGACGTACAAGGAAATATTGGGATGGGTTATACCGCTATGGCAGGACCAACAACACCTGACCCAACTACCAAAAGAGTTAGCTCATACTATACCGGACGATATGCAAGTGACCCTTTAAACACAATGACAATCTCCGAAGAATTGATTGCAGCCGGAAACCAAAACATTCCTGGACTTCGCTATGGCGATTATAGCAAAATTGATTTGGATCCTTCTAACGATAAAGAATTTTGGTTTATCAATGAATATATGAATAGTGGGAGAAAAGATGTAGTTGGGGTTTTCCAAATTGCACCTAATTTTAATGATGACATAGGAGTTGTAAGTATCGACTCACCAGTAACCGGAACACTTTCAAATAGTGAAACTGTAACTGTCACCATTTTTAACTATGGACAAAATAGTGCTTCAAACTTTCCTGTAACTTTTCAGGTAGATGGTGGTGCAGTTATTTCAGAAACTTTTACCGGAACCATTGCATCAGCCGCAACGGCCCAGTACACTTTTACCGCTACCGCAAACTTGGGCACAGTGGGTCAAACTTATACCATTGTAGCAGAAACCAATTTAGCTGGTGACGAAGACATAACAAACGATGCCAGAACAAAAATGGTTACCTACTTAGAGCCAAATGATATTGGGGTGAGCGCCATTACATCTCCCGTTTCGGGCACTGACCTTACTGGTACAGAAGACATAGTGGTTACCATTACAAACTTTGGGGGTGAACCTCAGTCAAATTTTGATGTTTCCTATGATTTGGAAGGAACCGTTGTTACCGAAGTATTTGCTGGACCTTTGGCCGGAAACGATTCTGCATCATATACTTTCTCACAAACTGGGGATTTCTCTGCTTTGGGAACTTATAATTTAAGTGCTTACACAACTTTACCTAATGACAGCGATACTTCAAATGACATGACCTCTGTGATTATTACAAAACAGAATTGTCAACCAACGGGCGACTGTACGTTTGGGGATGGATTCCAACTTTTCAATGTTACAGATATAAATAATCCTTCAGCTTGTGAAGGCTATGGTGACTTCACAGATCTTATTGCTGGAATGGAAGCAGACACTACCTATGACCTTACAATAACTACAGGTTACGGAGATCAGTTTATCCGCGTTTGGATAGATTTTAATGACGATTTTGTTTTCACCAATGATGAAACCGTTGTAAATAACGTAGAAGTGGCTTCTGGTCAAGGTTCCGGAAATTACACTATAACAACAGATCTTGTTGTTCCTGCAGGAGTGCCATCTGGCCAGCATTTAATGCGTGCCAAAACTAACTGGAATGCTCCCGTACCAGATGACGCTTGTGAGGAAACCAACTTTGGAGAAACAGAAGATTATTCTGTACAAATTGGAACCGTGGGCGTTACAGACAATATTTTTGACGAAAATGGCTTAACAATATTGTCGTTGGATAATAACAAATTTGACGTTAGCTTAAAAACGGTGAATTATACCGAATCCATGAACCTTTCGGTTTACAACACTTTGGGACAGCGATTGTTGTTCAAAAAACTGGAAAATAACGGTAACGGATACAACTATAAACTTGACATGAGCTATGTAGCCACAGGTGTTTATTTAGTTCGCGTTGGAAATAAAGAAAACGGAAGAGTAAAACGAATCATCGTTAAATAAGTCCAAAGAATATATTTTTGAATAACCCAAAGTACAAATTGTGCTTTGGGTTTTTTCATGAAATCAATTGCTGTATTTTTACAGAAAAACATACAATGGCGAAAATTTTACTATTGGGAAGCGGAGAATTGGGCAAAGAATTTACTATTGCCGCAAAAAGAATTGGGCAAACCGTTATAGCGGTTGACAGTTATGAGAATGCACCCGCCGCCCAAATAGCAGACATTTCAGAAGTAATAAATATGCTCGACGGAAATGCTTTGGATGCCCTTGTTGAAAAACACAAACCAGATTACATAGTTCCAGAGATTGAGGCCATTCGTACCGAACGTTTTTATGAATATGAAAAGCAGGGTTACACAGTAATTCCTTCCGCAAAAGCGGCAAATTTCACAATGAACAGAAAATCCATTCGCGATTTGGCTGCAAAAGAATTGGGGCTAAAAACTGCCAATTATCGCTACGCAACCTCAGGCGAAAGTCTTAAAAATGCGGTTTCAGAAATTGGGATGCCCTGTGTTGTAAAACCTTTAATGTCTTCCAGCGGAAAGGGCCAAAGTACTATTAAAACAGAAGCCGATATTGAAAAGGCTTGGAAGTATTCGCAAGAAGGATCGCGCGGTGATGTTGCTGAAGTAATTGTGGAGGCATTTGTAAATTTCAATTATGAAATAACATTGCTCACGGTAACGCAGCGCAGCGGAAAAACGCTGTTTTGTCCGCCCATTGGTCACCGGCAAGAACGCGGTGATTATATGGAAAGCTGGCAGCCGGCAACTATGGAGGCTTCCGCCCTAAAAGAAGCGCAACAAATGGCGGAAAAGGTAACAAATGCATTAACGGGTTTTGGTATTTGGGGTGTTGAGTTTTTTGTGGCAGATGACGGTGTATATTTTTCAGAACTTTCACCAAGACCGCACGATACAGGAATGGTAACGCTTGCAAAAACACAGAATTTCAATGAGTTTGAATTACATCTCCGCGCGGTGCTTGGGTTTCCTATTTCAGAAATTACTCAGGAACGCATTGGAGCGAGCGCTGTAATTTTAGCTGCCGAAAATTCTGAAAACCCAACATTTGACGCACTTGAAACCGTAGCTGCTTCACCAAAAACAGATTTCAGGATTTTTGGCAAACCTACTTCTCGCCCTTTTCGAAGGATGGGGGTTGTTTTAACACACGATAATCTAGATGGCGATATTTCAGAAGTAACCGAAAAGGCCAAAAAGTTAGCGAGTCAAATAAAGGTCGTTTCAGAATAAATCTGAAGTTTTTAAAACTATCTATTTCTCCAGAAAAAAGGTGTTAATAGAATAAGTACGGTAAATAATTCCAACCTACCTATAAGCATCAAAAAGCTAGACCACCATTTTGCGGGAGCAGGTAGCGATGCGTAATTATCTACGGGTCCAAGATCACCAAGTGCCGGCCCCACATTCCCTAATGTAGATGCAGCACCACCGAGCGCTGTTTTAAAATCCAACCCTAACCAAGAAAAAACTAAGGTTCCTATTATAAAGGACAGCATATAAAGGATGAAAAAACCAAGAATATTAAAAACAATGGGCTGTGGTACCGCCTTACTATTATAACGTACCGGCAAAATAGCATGCGGGTGAAGGGTTCTTTTAAATTCAAGTACGCCATTTCTTATCATTATCAAGTGGCGCATCACTTTAATCCCCCCAGCGGTAGAGCCAGCGCATCCTCCCAAAAACATCATTCCAAAAAAGAAGATTGTTAAAAACGGAGTCCAAAGTGTGTAATCAGCACTTACAAAACCCGTTGTGGTAATTATAGTAAGAACTTGAAACAGCGCATGGCGAACTGCACTTTCAAACTGTCCCCAGACCATAGGGTGGGCTATGCTGGAAAATGTTACATCTGCTTCAAAGTAAATTAATAAAGAAGCAACAATTGTGAGCCCGATAATAAGTGCGGAATACATTTTAAACTCTTCATCCTGAAATATTTTTTGAAATTTTCGCTTAAAGGCAAAATAGCTCAAAACAAAATTACTACCTGCCAAAAACATAAATGTGATAATAATGTACTGCACCATTGGGTTGTCATTCCAATATGCTACGCTGGCATTTTTTGTTGAAAATCCACCTGTACTCAATGTTGCCAGAGAATGGTTTATAGCATCAAAAAAACTCATTCCGGCAAGTTTCAACAAAACCGTTTCTGCCAAAGTATAACCTACATATATCAACCATAGTCTTTTTGCGGTATCGGTTATTCGTGGATGTAGTTTGTCTCCGCCAGGGCCGGGAGCTTCAGCTGCAAAAAGCTGCATACCTCCAATTCCCAAGAGGGGTAAAATAGCAATCGCCAAAACGATTATACCCATACCTCCAATCCAATGGGTAATGCTGCGCCAAAAAAGCACCCCGTAAGGAATACTTTCAATATCGGTCAAAATAGATGCACCCGTTGTGGTATAACCACTCATTGTTTCAAAAAAGGCATTGGTGAAACTTGGGATTGCTCCAGTAAAAATATAGGGCAGCGTACCGATAAGTGCCATAAAAATCCACCCAAAAGTTACAATTATATAGCCTTCGCGCTTTTGGATTTCCTTGCGGTGGTTTTTTGTTAAAAACATGATAGTACCCCCAACACCCAAGGCAACTGTTCCGGCCAATAGCATTTCTTTAAGCACGCCATCTTTATAATACCAGCTTACTATAGAGGACAGCAACATAAAACCACCATTCACCATGAACAAAAGCCCCATTAAGTGTGAAATGATTTTATAGTTAAGCTTGGTAATTGAATTCATTATATAAAGAGCTTTTCAACCTTTCCTATGGATTGCGGTAGGCAACAAACCACTACTCTATCACCGTTTTTAATTTCAAAATCGCCCAATGCTATAATTCCTTCACCGTTTCTTACTACACCTCCAATAATAGCCGAAATCGGAAAATCCAAATCCTTGATTTTTTTGTTGCACACTTTGGAATGTGAATAGACCACAAACTCCAAAAGTTCTGCATTCATATTGTTGAGCTTCGTCATAGCCACGACTTCCCCTCTGCGTACATAGCGAAATATATTATTGGCTGCCAATAATTTTTTGTTGATGAGCGTATCGATACCAATGGAATGTGAAAGTTGAAAATAGTCCATATTTTCTACCAAAGCGATTGCTTTTTTAACCCCTTTTGACTTAGCTACCAAACAAGACATAATATTGGTTTCGCTGTTTCCGGTAACAGCTATGAAAGCGTCCATATCTTCAATGGACTCTTCATTTAATAAATCTACATTTCGGCCATCGCCATTAATTACAAGACATCCGGGGATATCATCTGCAATTTCAAAAGCCTTGTCTTTACTACTTTCAATAAGCTTTACATTAAAGCGGTTCTTGCAAAGATCTTTTGCGGTTTTATAACCAATCTTGCTTCCGCCGAGAATCATTACATTCTTTATTTCTTGTTTACTTTTTCCAGAAAGTTTAAAAATTTGGTCATCTCCTTTTTCTACCGTTGTAAAATAAACTTGGTCACCTTCCTTAAACTGAGTATCTCCGCGAGGAATTATTGTGTATTGTGTGCCAAAACGCTGCAACGCAATTGGCACAAATTGTAATTCGGGATATACAACCGCCATTTCCTTTACGGATTTTCCAACAAATGCCGAAGTACGCGAAAGGCTTAACCCAATCATGGTCAATGCGCCATCTTCAAATTCATAACTATCGTTAAATGCGCTTTGACTCAGCAGGAGTTCAATTTCATTTGAAGCCAAAGATTCTGGGGAAATCAATTCGTCTATTCCAAATTTCGCAAATCCCACTTCATCTTTTCCATCAATAAATTCGGTATTTGAAATTCTGGCAATAGTACGTTTTGCACCCAATTGTTTGGCGAGCACACAAACAGTAATATTGGTGGTTTCGCTTGAAGTTACCGCAATGACCAAATCGGTCTCATCTACTCTTGAATCTTTCAAAACCGCAATAGATGTGGAATCTCCCCTAACTACCCGAATATCTAAATGTGTATCTGCATGGGCCAAGGCCTCTCGGCTAGTGTCAATAAGTGTAATGTTTTGCGATTCAAAAGACAGCAATTTCGCAAGGTGAAACCCCACTTCGCCAGCACCGGCAATGATGATTTTCATTGAACTATTATTTAGGCTTTAAAATAAACAGTGCAAAGATATAGAAATAAAAGGCACTGAAGGACAAATCATTTTTGATGAATAAGCTAGGGCAAAAGTCTGAAACTTAAACAAAGTTGACAACACCTCTTAAAAAATATGTAGTTTTGCAAGCGCAATTTTATGGAAAAGAAAATAACACCCTATAAGGATTCTTCGGAAGGAAAAAAGAAACAGGTTGAACAGATGTTTGATACTATTTCTGAAAATTATGACGGGCTAAACCGTGTAATTTCGTTGGGCTCTGATGTAAAATGGCGAAAAAAGGTCATTAAAATGGTTGCTGATAAAAATCCGAGAACCATTCTTGATATCGCCACAGGTACTGGCGACCTGGCTATTCAATTTGCCGAAAAGACTTCTGCTGAAAAAATAGTAGGTTTGGACCTTTCCGAAGGAATGCTTTCCGTTGCCCGCAAAAAGGTTTCAGGGAAGAAAATTTCAGAAAAAATTGAATTTGTACAAGCAGATTCCGAAGCATTGCCATTTGAAGACGATACCTTTGACGCCATCACGGTTTCTTTCGGGATACGAAACTTTGAAAACCTTGAAAAAGGGCTTTCCGAAATTTTTCGCGTACTGAAAAAAGGGGGCATTTTTGTTATTTTGGAAACTTCTGTGCCTTCCAAATTTCCTTTTAAACAAGGCTATTATTTTTATTCAAAAAATATTTTGCCGCTGGTAGGCAAGATGTTTTCAAAAGACAAAGTGGCTTATAAGTATTTAAGCGAAAGTGCCTCTGTATTTCCACATGGTGAAGCACTCAACAATATTTTACGCAAAATTGGGTTTAATGAAGTGAAAAATAAACCACAAACTTTTGGTGTGGCAACCATCTATAATGCTACTAAATAATTTATGAAGAAGCTTTTTTTTGTACTAGCCGTTTTATGTATTGCAAACACCGCAAACGCGCAGTGGTTTTTCAACAAGGAGCGTTTGGCCAATTTGGAAAACTTTGATAAAAAACGTTTTTCGTGGGGCTACTTTTTGGGATTCAACAGCTATGATTTTAAAATAGATTATAAAGACCAGTATGCTGATGACAATACAGATATTCAGGTGGAACGTTCTGCCGGTTTTAATGTGGGGCTTATTGGCGATATGCGTATTAACGAATATTTAAACCTGCGGTTGGAACCAGGGCTTTACTTTACGCAGCGAAACCTTAATTTTCCTGGCTTTACGGAACAAAAGGATTATTTGCGCGAAGTGAAATCAACCTATATTCACGTGCCTTTGCTGCTGAAGGTTTCAACCAAGCGATTGAACAATATAAAACCCTTCATTATTGGTGGGGTTTCCACTTCACTGAACCTTTCCAGCAATGAGAAAAACCCAGAGGACAACGAACAGGGGAAATTCCGGATGACGAAGAGCACCAACTATTACGAACTTGGCTTTGGGATTGATTTCTATCTTTATTACTTTAAATTCACACCTTCAATCCGTGGTGTTTTTGCTATGAGTGATGAACTGGTGCCCGACGACGATCCAAACAGTCCGTGGACCGGCAACATTGATAAACTAGCCACTCGAGGAATTTTTATAAACTTCACATTTCAATAAATCTTCGGAATTCGCTTAAAAGAATAGCAGTAGCCGTTGCCACGTTAAGGCTTTCGGTTTTTTGGAACTTTCCGAAACGCGGAATGGTTATTTTATGGGGTATTTTCTGAATTATTTCTTCTGAAATTCCATTTGCCTCATTTCCCATTACAAGGATACCATCTTTCGGAAGTTTTTCGCAATAGATATTTTTACCATCCATAAATCCTCCGAAAATGGGCAAATTGGTTTTTTCCAGGTATTCGGAAAGTGAAATATAATGCACTTGCACCCGTGCCAAGGAGCCCATCGTGGCCTGTACCACTTTTGGGTTAAAACAATCTGTAGTATCTTCGGAACAAACTAACTGTTGTACTCCAAACCAATCGCAAAGCCGGATAATAGTTCCCAAGTTTCCTGGATCGCGCACAGCATCCAGGGCTACGATCAAACCTTTGGTCTGTAATGTTTTTGGCTGCGGAATTTTAAAAAGCGCCAACGATGAATTCGCCGTTTTCAGAAAACTTATTTTTTTAAGTTCTGTCTCGGTAACGTAAAAATGGTTTTCGGCAGTAATTTCAGAAGTATTTGTTGAAAAAAGGGAATGAAGTTCCATATTTTCGTTCAATAACTCGTCTATTACTTTTGGTCCTTCGGCTACAAAAAGACCATTTTGGCTGCGGTATTTTTTCTGTTGCAGACTCGTTATTAATTTTGTTTGACTTTTGCTGACCAAAATATAGTATTTTTGAAATTGAATTAAAACACACACTTGAAGCGCGACCTCACAAAAATATCACTATTTATAGTATTAATGAGCTTGTTTTTTTCCTGCAATGCCGTAAAAAGAGTTCCAGAAGATAAATACCTGCTCACCGAAAATATAATTTTGGTAGATAGCGTTAAAATTAAAGATGCGGGAGTATACAGCCAGCTGGCGCAAAAACCCAATACTTCCATCCCATTGATAGGGATACCATTAGGGCTGCACATTTATAATTTGGCAGATCCACAACCAGATTCCACATATTACCGATGGCTTCACAAAAACCCCAAAAGAGAGGAACGACTCATTAAACTTCTTTCAAAAAAACAGGTAGACCAGATTGACAGCAGTTATGTTGGGTTTAATGAATGGCTTCAAAAATCCGGGGATGCTCCTGCCATTATTGACGAACAAAAAATTCAGAAATCCATGGAACGCCTTAAGCGGTGGTATGCGAGCTATGGATATTTTAATGATGAAGTGGATTATAAAATTGAACCTAACGAGAAAAAGAAAAAGCGTGCAAAGGTTACTTATTTTGTAAAAAAGCATCAGCCCTATTTTGTGGGTGATTCAATCGTTGAAAAAATAAGTTCACCAGTAGTAGATTCCCTTTTTCAGGATACAAAAAGTAAGTCATTTATAGTTCCGGGCAAGCAATACACAGCAAATGATTTTGTAAATGAACGCGACCGCCTCACAATTCAATTTAGAAATTCAGGACTCTATCATTTTGAACAGGAATATGTAGGTTTTGAGGCAGACACTGTAAACACAGGCCATAAAGCCAACATCACTTACATAATCCCAGACCGAAAAATAACACAGGGCGACAGCACCTATACGGTACCTTTTAAAGTTCACAGTATTAAAGAGGTTCGAATTGTGACCGATTACTCCTATGAAAACCGTGATGCTACCTTCCAGGATTCAATAAGTTATAATGGATATAAATTGTTCAGCTATGGCAAGATGCGGTTTCGCCCTAAGGCTATCACAGATGCCATTTCAATCATTCCCGGAAATATTTATAAGGACATTGATAGAAAATTGACATACAACCAAATAAGTGATCTTCGCATTTTTAAGTATCCAAACATTAGTTATTCGGAAGTAGCGGCAGATTCCACAGGAAGGTTGCTCAACTCTACTATTCTACTCAGTCCCCGCGATCGGTTTACACTTGGGGTTGATTTTGATGCATATACATCTACTATTCAGCAGTTCGGAATTAGTTTCAGCGGAAATATGATTTTCAGGAATATTTTTCGCGGAGCGGAAATCCTTGAAATTTCTGGCCGTGGAAGTCTTGGCTCATCTAAAGATGCCGCGGACAGCGAAAGCAAGTTTTTTAATATTTCAGAATTTGGCGGTGACGTAAAACTCACTTTCCCCCGGATAATTTTTCCTATCAACACTGAAAAACTGATACCCAAATATATGTCTCCCTCAACAAGCGTTAGTTTTGGTGCCAGTTTGCAGAATAACATTGGTTTGGATAGACAAACTATAAGCGGAATTTATAATTATCGCTGGAAACCTTCAAAAATTCTAACATATCAGGTAGATTTATTAAACCTGCAATATGTAAGAAATTTAAATGTTGAGAATTATTACAATGTTTACAAAAGTTCTTATAACAGGCTTAATGAAATTGCGCAAAGCTTGAACTATGATTTCAATAACCCAAACACCAATCCAACGCTTGAAATTCCTGACGAAACAGAAGATTTCATTTTAGATGTTTTGAACCAAAATATAGCTGCAGATACCGATACATTTGATGAAGTTTTAAGTATTGCAGAACGACAAGCAAGGCTTACAGAAAACAATTTGATTTTTGCCTCAAACATAACATTGACTAGAGACACACGGGAAAATATCAATGACAATAATTTTTCACGGTTGCGTCTAAAACTAGAATCTGCAGGAAACGTATTATCCGGAATTTCAAGTCTTGCCGGATCCCAAAAAAATTCCGCAGGAAATTACAGGGCCCTGGGAGTAGTTTATTCACAATATATTAAACCGGAGATTGAGTATATTAAACACTGGGATTTAGACGGAAAAAATATAATTGCCGTTCGCGCTTTTGGAGGCATAGCCATTCCATACGGAAACAGTAACAGTATACCCTTTACACGAAGTTATTTTGCTGGTGGAGCAAATGATAACAGGGGCTGGAAAGCTTATGATCTTGGCCCGGGAAGCAGCGGTAGTATTCTGGACTTTAACGATGCAAACTTCAAACTTGCATTTAATGCAGAATATCGATTCACAATTTTGGGAGATTTTAAAGGCGGTCTGTTTGTGGATGCGGGTAATATTTGGAACGTGCTGGATAATATTGAAGATGAAGCCTCCGTATTTAACGGGATTGCAGATTTAAAGGAAATTGCAGTTGCAACAGGGATCGGTTTGCGATATGATTTCGGCTTTTTTGTATTCCGATTTGATGTAGGATTTAAAACCCACAATCCCGGAAACCCTATCGGCGAACGGTGGTTTACAGACTATAGTTTCCGTAAGGCTGTTTACAACATAGGCATCAACTATCCCTTCTAAACCATATAAATTTGTTATTTTTGCTTGCTAAACAATAATAATCATGAGCCACGGAATTGTACCCGGTGTAGCAACCGGAAAAGAAGTTCAAAAAATACATAATTACGCAAAAGAGAAAGGTTTTGCTATGCCCGCCGTAAATGTTGTGGGTTCTGATAGCGTTAATGCCGTTATGGAAACTGCTGCCGCATTGAATTCCCCCGTTATTATCCAATTCTCAAACGGTGGAGCACATTTTAATGCAGGAAAAGGCCTTTCAAACGAAAACGAAAAAGCCGCTATTGCAGGTGGTGTGGCAGGCGCTAAGCACATTCACGAACTTGCAAAAGTTTATGGGGCTACTGTAATTCTTCACACAGACCATTGCGCCAAAAAATTACTTCCGTGGATTGACGGATTACTGGATGCAGGTGAAAAGTTTTACAAAGAAACCGGAAAACCGCTTTACAGCTCACATATGATAGATCTTTCCGAAGAGCCTATTGAAGAAAATATTGAAATTTGCAAACGCTATTTGGAACGTATGAGCAAAATGGGGATGACCCTTGAAATTGAATTGGGCATCACCGGAGGCGAAGAGGATGGCGTCGATAATACCGGAGTAGATTCGTCTAAGCTTTACACCCAGCCCGATGAAGTTGCATATGCTTACGCAGAACTTTCAAAAATAAGTGATCAGTTTACCATCGCTGCGGCCTTCGGAAATGTACACGGCGTTTACAAACCTGGAAACGTAAAGTTGACTCCCATTATTCTTAAAAACTCACAGGAGTATGTTCAGAAAAAATTCAATACCGGACACAATCCAATTGATTTTGTTTTCCACGGCGGAAGCGGTTCGACTGTGGAAGAAATTCGTGAAGCTATAAGTTACGGAGTAATTAAAATGAACATTGACACCGATATGCAATTTGCGTTTACAGAAGGTGTACGTGATTATATGGTGAACAATTTGGAATATTTAAAAACCCAAATCGGGAATCCCGAAGGCGACGACCTTCCAAATAAAAAATACTACGATCCACGAAAGTGGCTTCGCGAAGGCGAAATCACATTTAAAAAAAGACTCGAACAAGCCTTTAAAGATTTGAACAACGTTAATACGCTATAAAGCTTCAATTGAAAATAAAAACATTAAATAAACAATAGTTTATGCCTTGGTTTAAAAGAACAAAAAAGGGAATTCAAACCCCAACCGAAGAAAAAAAGGACGTCCCGAAAGGACTGTGGTACAAATCGCCCACTGGAAAAATCGTAGATAGCGAAGAGCTTGAAAAAAATTATTACGTAAGTCCCGAAGATGGTTACCACGTGCGCATTGGAAGCAAAGAGTATTTTGAAATTCTTTTTGACGACAACAAATTTAAGGAGCTAGATAAAAATCTTACCTCAAAGGATACACTCAAATTTGAGGACAAAAAGAAATATACAGACAGATTAAAGGAAGCACAGGACAAAACGGGTCTTAAAGATGCTATTCGCTGTGCCGTTGGAAAATCCATGGGGGCAGATTTGGTTGTGGCCTGTATGGATTTTAGCTTTATTGGAGGTTCTATGGGAAGCGTTGTAGGCGAAAAAATTGCCCGCGCTGCAGATTATTCACTTAAAAAGAAAATTCCCCTACTCATAATTTCAAAAAGTGGCGGTGCCCGAATGATGGAAGCTGCACTCTCGCTGATGCAACTTGCCAAAACAAGTGTGAAACTTGCTCAACTAAGCGATGCGGGAATACCCTATATTTCATTGTGCACAGATCCAACAACGGGCGGAACTACCGCATCATTCGCAATGTTAGGAGATATAAACATTAGCGAACCTGGCGCATTGATAGGTTTTGCAGGACCGCGCGTTGTGCGCGATACTACAGGAAAGGAACTACCGGAAGGTTTCCAAACTGCTGAATTTGTTTTGGAGCACGGTTTCTTGGATTTCATTACTCATCGCCGTGACCTGAAAAGAAAAATAAACCTTTACCTCGATTTGGTCCTAAACAGGCCGCTTCGTGAAAAGACCGCATAAAAAAAAAGCTGCTCCAAACGAGCAGCTTTTTTATTGAAAGCTATTTTCAATCAATTCATTGTAAAGGGATATTCTTGACCGTTGTAAATAAATACGGCCTGATTATCACATTCGCCGTCACCAAAATCGATAGCTGCCGTTACCCCGTCCTGTGAAACCTCAAGCCGTCCATTAACAACCCAACGACAGGCAGTTTTATAAACAAGTGTTTCGGTAACTTCACCACTTCTTTCAAAACCATTGGTAAATACAGTTTGCCAATTTCCGCTTACGTGGTATACATTGTCAAGCCACGTACCAGAACCAACACCTTCCACCCATTCGGAAACACGGGTTCCATTACGAGTACCCGTTACAGTAGTGTTTGGAAAACTCACTGTGATACTTTCGTTAACAGTAGATTGTGGATTATCATTTTGATTAGCTATTTCATACAGAATGCTTCCACCACCGCTTACACCATTTCCATTAAAAATAAAGTTTTGAAAGGTATAATTGACGGTATAGGTTCCAGAAACCAATGGACCATATTCCAGAAAAATGCTTCCAGAAACCACATTCCCGTTATTTAATGTACAGGAATCGCCAAAATCCAAAAGAATGGTGAAAACGTTCCCTTGCATTCCAACGGTAATTTCTGTACAATTCGGGAAAAGAGAGAATTGCGTTGTGCCACGGCCTCCAGTTTCATTTTCCACAAAAGCCTGCTCTATAATATTAAATGTACCTTCGGCAACATTATCGGTTTTTGCAGCTCGCATAGAATTATCTGATGAGAAATTAACTTCTTCCGAAGCAGTATCCTCATCTTTAATACAACTTGTAAAAAGGAAGATTCCCATCACAAAAAATGAAAGAAATAATTTAAAAGGGATGATTTTCATAAATTTAAAGGTTTAGGGGTTTAGATTCCTATAACGCTGAAAAACATCATTTCAATATATTTGAATTAATTTTTATTTGAAATACAGCTATTTCAAAATCGATTTTGTACTTTTGCAACCTTGATTATCAAAATGGTAATCAGTACATAAAAATCATTTTAACAATATTGGCATGTATTTATCCCAAGAAGAAAAAGAAAAAATTTTCGCAAAACACGGAAAGTCCAAGACTGACACTGGTTCAGCTGAAGGACAGATTGCGCTATTCACGTACCGCATCGAGCATTTAACAAAACACCTTAAAGCAAATCACAAGGACTACAACACTGAGCGTTCTTTGGTAATGTTGGTAGGTAAGCGCAGGGCATTGTTGGATTATCTTATGAAAAAAGACATCCTTCGTTACCGTGCCATCGTTAAAGAATTAGGATTACGTAAGTAATATTTTAAAGGGCTCTTACGAGCCCTTTATTTTTATATTTTTTTCAGAACTTACTTCTGATACACATAGAAAAGCTACCCTTAGGTTTTTCATTGGTCAACCACAACAACACAACAACACGCGACTGATAAACAGTCGTTGACCATTTTTAACCGTGCGCCCCTGGCGTACAAAATGAAAAACAAATGATACCTAAAGTATTTAGAGAGGTCATAGACCTAGGTGATGGACGGGAGATTTCCATCGAAACCGGAAAATTGGCAAAACAGGCACACGGTTCTGTTGTTGTGCAATCCGGAAAATGTATGTTGCTATGCACCGTAGTTTCAAACTACAAACAGAGCGATGTTGATTTTCTACCTTTAACAGTAGATTATCGCGAAAAATTTGCAGCTTCGGGTCGTTACCCAGGCGGTTTCTTCAAAAGAGAAGCTAGACCAAGTGACGGTGAAGTTTTAACAATGCGTCTTGTGGACCGCGTATTGCGCCCACTTTTCCCAAAGGATTACCACGCCGAAACCCAAGTGATGATCCAATTGATGAGTCACGATGAAGATGTAATGCCAGATGCAATGGCAGGTTTGGCGGCTTCTGCAGCCATCCAGCTTTCAGACTTCCCTTTTGAATGTGCCATTTCCGAAGCACGTGTGGGAAGAATAGACGGCAAATTCATCATTAACCCAACCCGTGCCCAATTGGAGGAATCTGACATCGATATGGTAATTGGCGCATCGGCTGATTCCGTAATGATGGTGGAAGGTGAGATGAAAGAAATTAGCGAAGAAGAAATGGTTGAGGCCATTAAATTTGCTCACGAACATATCAAAAAACAATGTGAGGCACAATTAAGATTGGCTGAAGCTGTTGGTAGAAAAGAAGTTCGTGAATACGAAGCAGAACGCGAGGATGAAGATTTGAAAAAGAAAATTCACGATATGGCTTACGATAAAGTGTATGCCGTAGCAAAATCTGCCTCTGCAAAACACGAAAGAAGCGCTTCATTTGATGCAATTAAAGAAGAAATAAAAGCTACTTTCTCAGAAGAGGAATTGGAAGATTTTGGAGATTTAATTTCAAAATATTATTACAAAGCTGAAAAAGCTGCCGTTCGTGATCTTACCTTAAACGAAGGTTTGCGTTTGGACGGCAGGAAGACAGATCAAATTCGCCCCATTTGGTGCGAGGTTGATTATCTTCCTTCAACGCACGGTTCGGCTATTTTTACACGTGGTGAAACACAAGCTTTGGCAACCGTTACTTTGGGAACTTCTCGCGAAGCAAACCAAATTGATATGCCATCTTTTGAAGGCGAAGAGACTTTCTATCTTCATTACAACTTCCCTCCTTTCTCAACTGGTGAGGCCCGCCCAATCCGCGGAACTTCACGTAGAGAGGTTGGTCACGGAAATTTGGCACAACGTGCCTTAAAAGGAATGATTCCTGCAGATTGCCCTTATACCGTTCGTGTGGTTTCAGAAGTTTTGGAATCTAACGGTTCTTCTTCTATGGCGACTGTATGTTCAGGAACTATGGCATTGATGGATGCTGGGGTTCAGTTGAAAAAACCTGTTTCCGGTATCGCAATGGGATTGATTTCTGATGGTGAAACAGGAAAGTATGCAGTACTTTCAGATATCTTAGGTGATGAAGATCACTTGGGCGATATGGACTTTAAGGTAACTGGAACGGCTGACGGAATTACCGCTTGTCAGATGGACATTAAAGTGAAAGGGCTTTCGTATGAAATTTTAGTAAACGCTCTTAAACAAGCTGCTGCCGGAAGACTTCACATACTTGAAAAATTGACTGATACCATCGCAAAACCAAATGCAGATGTGAAGCCTCACGCTCCAAAAATGGTTACCGTTACTATTCCAAACGAATATATTGGTGCTTTAATTGGACCTGGCGGAAAAGTAATTCAAGAGCTTCAAAAAGCTACAAAGACTACAATTGTAATCAACGAAGATCCCGTTACCGAAGAAGGTATAGTGGAAATTCTTGGTACAAACCAAGAAGGTATTGATGCAGTATTGGCGAAGATTGATTCACTTACTTTTAAACCTGAAGTAGGAAGCATTTATGAAGTGAAAGTTATAAAAATGCTTGATTTCGGTGCTGTTGTAGAATATATGGACGCACCAGGAAACGAGATTTTACTTCACGTTTCTGAACTTGCTTGGGAACGCACCGAAAACGTTAGTGATGTCGTAAATATGGGAGATGTTTTTGATGTGAAATATATGGGAATTGACCCACGTACCAAGAAGGAAAGAGTTTCCCGCAAAGCGATTCTTCCAAAACCTGAAGGGTATAAAGAACGTCCACCACGCGACGACAAACGAAGCGGTGGACGCGATAACCGTGGCCGCGACAACCGTGGCCGTGATAATCGCGACAGAGACAAAAAGAGAGATTAATTTTTCTTTTTAACACAATAAACGCCTTTCAGCAATGGAGGGCGTTTTTTTTATGCTCACACGCAACCTTTCAAAAATTTTCAGACTAAAGAGTAATAACGTAATGATACATTTATGAAAAATATTTGGTTTTTATCGCTTCTCATACTTCTTACAGTCTTATCTTCCTGTGAAAACGAACCCATAAGCAAAGCAGATCCTTCGAAGGTTATCAAAGTAGATTCTGAACTTTATAATCTTATTGAGCGCGCTGCCGGTAATGATTTTGACAATGAAATTACTTGTATTGACTTTAATTACGCCTTTACATTGTTAATTTATGATGAAAATATGGATATTTTCGGCTACCAGATAATAAAAAGTGATATTGAATTCAGTGAGTTTTTGGGTGCATTAGAGGAAGATAAATCCATAAGTTTAAGCTATCCTATCACCAGTATTCTAAATGACGGCCAGCCATACACTATTAATAACAATGAAGAGTTGAAAGAAGCAATAGATCACTGTTTGGGAGCCGACACGGTTATTACCTGCAATAATATCCTAACCGAAACTTCGTGTATTTGGATGGTAAATCATTTGGAGGGCCCCAACAGCGAATACGACGGCTCGTATTTTGAAGTGAGCAATTTGGGGAATGCAGCGCTTTATTTTCAAGAGAACGCTTTCGGCGGAACTTGGGTTTCCTATTTTATAGAAGATGAATTACATCTCAATATTTTTTTGACGGGAAATGAAAACGTAAGTGATGATTGGAATTTTGATTGGAAAATAACAAGTTTTGACCCTGGGCAAATACAAATTGAAAATGGTACAGATCGTATTTCCCTGATCAAGGACTGTTACGAGCCTTGTAGAAAAATTCTCTTTGAGGAATGCGAAACCGAGCCAAATTCAGGCAGGGCTATATTTGATTTGGAAAGTTATTTTGAATGTTTCTTTCCATTTTCGGGTATTCCAGACCCTTCAACCGTTACTTGGAATTACTATGAAAATTACGATGACATGCTGGAGGGCTTAAATCCCATAACCAATTTAATGTATGAAAACAGGGAAAATCCACAGGTAATTTATGTTAGATTTGATAATATAAATAACGGGATTCAGGTTTCCGGTGTACCCATTGTTTTAAAAGCCATTAACTGTTTCTAAAATTTCAAAGTTTATTTGAAGGAAGCTGAACTTATAAAAGCGTGTATTAAGAATAACCGGACAGCACAAAATGAGTTGTTCCGAAAGTACAAAGACACCCTATATTTTACCTCACTGAAATATTGCAGAAACGAAGCCGATGCCGAAGACAACCTGCACGATGCTTTTTTAACAATTTTTAAAAAATTAAAAACATATAAAAACCAGGGTTCTTTTGAAGGTTGGATGAAACGAATTACAATCTTTAAAGCAATTGATAAATACAAAACAAAAAAGCCCCTGAATATTGAAATTAAAGAGGATATATTCGAAGATGAAGTGATAGTTGAAAAGGAAGAAAACCTTTCGCTGGACCAACTTTTGGCTCTAATACAGGATTTACCGGATCAGTATCGGCTTGTGTTCAATCTTTACCAAATGGATGGTTTTTCACACAAAGAAATTGCGTCATTTTTAAATATTTCCGAAGGAACTTCAAAATCAAACTATCATCGGGCAAAACTCATTTTACGCGATAAAATCATTGCGTTAAGCAAGGCAATTAACCCAAAAACATATTGAAATGGGAGAAAAAAAAGACATAGGAAAGCTTTTTGAAAATAAGCTGCACAAAGGAAAAAAAGTTCCCAAAAATACACTTTGGGAGAAAATAAATACTTCGCTTGACGAAGAAAAACACCGTAGAAAAAGAATTTTTTACTATTGGATTTCGGGAGGTGTGATTTTAACTTTATTGGGAGCGTTTTTGCTTTTTGGCAACAGTGATTTTTTGAAAATCAATTCAACTGTAACAAAAAAGCATAATGAAATTTTGGAAAATACCGTTTCTTCCCCGGAAAAAGTAAATGATGTAAAATCCACTAAAGCTTTACCGATTGATTCACTTTCCGCAGAACTCCCAGATGAAAAGTTGAGTAAAATAGCAACGGTTGAAGAAAATCAGCCTGTAAATTCTTCACAGAAATCAGAAGGGAAAAAATCAATTAATACTTCTGAAAAAAAGGTTTCAAAAAGTAAAAGCTTAGATGAAACTTTTACAGTTTCAGAAAAATATTATTATTACAACAGCCGTGACGGAAGACAAATTGTAACCCAAGACAAAAAAGAAATTGACAGTTTAATTTTAAAAAACAAAAACGAGCTAGATTCTGCAAATATTAAAAAGAAAGATACTTTAGAGCAATAATTAAATTGCTTCTGTAGTTTAATTTTAAGAAGATTTTAAAAAAAATCTAAAACTTTTGTAACCTTTTCCGTAATTGTTACGTATAACTCAATACACAAGTTTAAACCTTAATCTACAGGACAAACCTTAATGAGACAACTTAAAATTACAAAGCAGGTAACCAATAGGGAAACTGCTTCATTAGACAAGTATCTTCAAGAAATTGGAAAAGTTGACTTAATCACCGCAGACGAAGAAGTAGAATTGGCACAGCGCATAAAAGCGGGTGACCAGCGCGCCTTGGAAAAATTGACCAAAGCTAACCTTCGTTTCGTAGTTTCGGTGGCGAAGCAATACCAAAACCAAGGACTTACCCTTCCAGACCTTATTAATGAAGGAAACCTTGGCCTTATTAAAGCCGCGCAACGTTTTGACGAAACCCGTGGTTTCAAATTTATCTCGTATGCAGTTTGGTGGATTCGTCAGTCAATTTTACAAGCTTTGGCAGAGCAATCACGTATTGTGCGGTTGCCATTGAACAAAATTGGAAGCATCAACAAGATAAATAAGATGTATGCCTATCTTGAACAAGCCAATGAGCGCCCTCCTTCCGCAGAGGAAATTGCAAAGGAGCTGGATATGACCATTAATGACGTGAAGGAATCCATGAAAAATTCTGGCCGTCACGTATCCATGGATGCACCGCTTGTTGAAGGAGAAGACAGTAACCTTTACGATGTTTTGCGTAGCGGTGAAAGTCCAAACCCAGACCGTTCTTTATTGCACGAATCACTTCGCACGGAAATTGAACGTGCTTTGGAAACCTTGACCCCAAGAGAGGCTGACGTTATCCGTTTGTACTTTGGGCTTGGTGACCAGCACCCGATGACCTTGGAAGAAATAGGCGAAACCTTTGATCTTACCCGTGAACGCGTACGCCAGATTAAAGAAAAAGCGATTCGCAGATTGAAACACACTTCGCGAAGCAAAATATTGATGACCTATTTGGGGTAACTCCCATAAAGATAACTTACAGTATCAGTTTCTCAGTTTTACTGAGAAAATACTGTTCGTTTTTTGATTGATGAATGACCTCCGGCTGATTACCGGAGGTTTTTTCTATCTTTACAGCAGCATGGAGCATACAATATGTTATTTAAGCAAGCAAGCCGAAACCCTGAAAAATCCAGAGTTAGAAAAATTGTTTGAATTTATAATAGAAATGAACCCATCGTTGAATATAACTGGCGCCCTTCTTTACAACAATAATTTTTTTCTTCAAGTATTGGAGGGTAGTAAAAAAACCGTGAAAGAATTGTTTTCAAAAATTCGGAAAGATAAAAGACACACAGACATTTTAATGATTTTTGACCAAAGAATTGAAAACCGAATTTTTCAGAATTACGAAGCAAACTTCAGCATATTAAAAACCAAAGCAGATATTGAAAGATTGAATACTTATCTTTCTAATTATGACTTTGAAAACAAATATCCAAAAAACATAAAATCACTTATCGAACCTTTCTTACTATAAGTTATATGAAAAATACAATTATAGCCCCATCCATACTTGCAGCAGATTTTGCGAACCTTCAGCGCGATATTGAAATGGTTAACAACAGTGAAGCCGACTGGTTTCATCTTGATGTAATGGATGGTGTTTTTGTGCCGAATATTTCTTTCGGAATGCCAGTTATAAAAAGTATTGCAGCACACGCCAAGAAACCACTGGACGTTCACTTAATGATTATTGATCCCGATCGTTACATAAAAGATTTTGCAGACCTTGGCACAAGCATTCTCACCGTACATTTTGAAGCATGTACACATCTTCACCGTTCGCTGCAGGCAATAAAAGCTGAGGGAATGAAGGCCGGGGTTGCCATTAATCCACATACAAATGTTGCATTGCTTGAAGATACCATCAACGACATTGACTTGGTTTGCATGATGAGTGTAAATCCAGGCTTTGGTGGACAAAGCTTCATTGAAAACACCTATAAAAAAGTAAAACAACTTCGGCAAATTATTGAGGCCAATGGTGCTTCAACCAAAATTGAAATAGACGGGGGCGTAACAAATAAGAACGCTAAGCAGTTGGTTGATGCAGGTGCCGACGTTTTGGTGGCGGGCAGTTATGTTTTTGGCGCAAGCAATCCATCGCAAACCATTTCTGACTTAAAGGAAATCTTAAAATAATTTTTTTGAATGTCTATTGACAAAAAAACGAAAGACGTTCTAATAATTGGCGCGGGACCCATAGGCATAGCCTGTGCCCTTGAATGCAAAAAAATGAGCTTGGATTATGTTGTGGTAGAGAAAGGAGCGCTCACCAACTCAATTTACAATTATCCTTTGAATATGACCTTTTTTTCCACTTCGGAAAAATTAGAGATTGACAACATCCCTTTTATAAGCAACAATCCCAAGCCTAACAGAAATGAGGCTCTGGAATATTACCGAAGAGTTGCCACTTCAAATAATCTTCACATAAACCTATACGAAGAGATTATTACTGCCAAAAAAGAAAGTGAATACTTCAAAATTATTTCTGACAAAAGCACATATATCGCTAAAAACATTATCGTTAGCACTGGTTTTTATGACATTCCAAAAATGCTGAATGTCCCTGGAGAAGAATTGCCAAAAGTGATGCATTACTACAAAGAAGCACATCCTTTTGTAATGCAAAAAATAGTGGTGGTTGGGGCAAGCAACTCTGCTGTTGATGCGGCTTTGGAAATATGGCGAAAGGGCGGCGAAGTAACAATGGTAGTCAGAGGTTCTGAAATAGGTGAACGTGTAAAATATTGGGTAAAACCCGATATTGAAAACCGAATTAAGGAGGGTAGTATAAAAGCATATTTTAATTCTGAAATTGAAAAAATCACAAAATCGGAAGTTTTAATAAAGTCTTCCAAAGGACCCATTAGAATTAAGAACGACTTTGTGGTGGCGCTAACAGGCTATAAACCAAATTTTGCTTTTTTAAACCAATTGGGAATTAAGCTTAGTGATGATGGAAATTGCTATCCAACTTATAATTCCGAAACAATGGAAAGTAATATAAAAGGACTTTATCTGGCCGGAGTAATTTGCGGCGGAATGGAAACCCATAAATGGTTTATTGAGAATTCCAGAATACACGCAAAAATAATTTTGGAACACATTTCAAACAAAAATCAATAACCTGCAAAATTAAAATTCAGCATTTTTTTTGTGTGGAAGTATATTTTAGGAAAAATACGCTTGAAGTCTTGTGGAGATTCAAAAAAATATTCAGCCAACACAGCCATAAATTCATACTGATTGGTAAATGCGTAAGCACGAAAATACTCTGTTCTGTCTAATTGATCTTTTACCTCAGGCTTAGTTAATTGCCTTAGAATATTTTGAAATTGTTTTGCGAAACGAATTGAATCCAAGTCTCGGTTTTTTTTGGCCTCTAGTTGCATTGCGTGCATAAATTCATGAATTCCCACATTTAAATTATCATTACTTATAGCAAATCCTTCCTCAAAATCTTTCCATGATAGTACCAATGCCTTTTCTCTAGGATTAAATTCTCCTTTATGGTAGTTTTTGTTGACCGCGCTAAAAAACTCAGCGGGATAGATAAGTATGAAATCTATTAGGGAATAACTATAATTTCTTCTACCGAAACTAAGCATACAGCCAATTGCCGCCACCAGCACTTTCATATGGTCGGTAATGACCAAATCATCCCTTCCCACATATTTTTTTTCAGAAATAAATTGGGCTACTCTGTGTTGAAATTGCTTTTTATGTTTTTCAGAAAGTTTATTGTAAAAGATGAAATCCTTTTCCAGTATTTTTAATTTTGAATCGGAGAGTTTTTTATAAACAAAATAATGCCTGTAGAGTGGTTTGTCAAAATTTGCTGCATACCAATTTTCAAAAACCCTGAAAAGAAAAAATGCAAACCCAAGTAATACAACTGCATATGCATAAGGCGCGAGCCAAGGAGCATAGGCTTCAGATAGAAAAAATAATGACATAGTATAAATGGTAGCATTTAGGGATTATCATAAATATAACGCTTTTCAGGTATCAATATTTCTTTAAAAATAGATATAAAAAAATCCCCGGCATGAGCCGGGGATTTCTATTAAATAGAGTGTGTAATACACTATTTATTAAAAGTCAAAAGTATAAAACTTATCCCAGAAAAGTTGAGTCTCTGGAGCATCACCACCAATTGCAGAAGCAGCAGCTTCATAGTTTGCACCATTAAGAGTTTGCTCTACTACTGGATATGTATAACGAGTTGGGAACCCTGACTGAGCATCAGTTGGTTCGGTTAAGATTGGATAATCCAAACGGCGAACAGATAGATAACTAGCAAAAGTTCTATTGTAAAGTCCTAAATATGCTTGTACACCAACCACTTGTTTCCAAGCAGGAGTAGAAGTACTAGTGGCAAGTGCACTAGCGTAATCCACTTCTGGTTTTGCCAAATATGAAGCTACATCAGGAGCTCCCCAATAATCAAAAGAAGCTGTAATAGCAGCAGCATAATGAGTAGCAGCGTCTCCACCAACAGAATAACCTCTTGCAGCAGCTTCAGCCAATAAGAATCTAACTTCTACGTAAGAAAGTAAAACTCCAGGAGCTGTAGGATCTACTAAAGCATCTGCTACGTGGGAATAATCTGGGTAAGCAGAAATTTCACCAATTTGTCCTCCAATATACTCGCCGTCAACATCGGTGAAATATGATGGTCTTCTTGGGTCTTCTAAGTTATTCATTATATCAATTATAGTCACAGCAGCAACATAATCGTTACGTCCACTAAGGACTAAGTTGTCGTTCATAGGGTTATTGTTTGGAGCAGCAGCAGAATATTGGTAACTACCATTGTCTGCATTGCTTGTAAATACACCGCTAGAAAAAGCAGATTCAACCGTAGACTTTGACAAACCAGCATCTACATCTGAAAGCATAATACCCATTCTTAATTTCAAAGAGTTAGCAAACTTCTTCCATTGTGCAACATCACCACCATATATAAGGTCGGTTGACCCATCAAAGCTACCTACAGAAGTATTCATACTTCCGATAGCAGCATTCAAACGAGAAATCAAGTCTTTGTAGACAGTTAAACCATCGTCATATACAGGCAGAAGGTTATCAATATCCAATGCTTCAGAATAAGGAATATCTCCATAAGTTTCTACCAAATTACTAAATGCGTAAACATTTAATACCTCAATAATAGCCAATTTGTTAGGCTTAAGATTATTGGTAAGATCATTATCTGTTTCTGTAATAACTCTTGCAGATTCCTTAAGATCTTTTAAAACATCTCTGTAAATCTCTCTCCAATGGTTATCAGGAATAGCACGAGTTATTTGATCGTATTGACTCTCATCAGTATAAGTAGTCTCCTGCAATTGTTGCGTCCATAAACGTAAGTTGTTTAGGTTTACGTTAGGAGTAACAATTTGATCCGCAAGTTGCTTTTGGGCAGATGCGAACAAACTCTCACCACTAACCGTAGTAGGATCTTTTATATTTTGGTTCAGGTCCTCAAGGTTATCTGAACACGACACGGCAAATATAGCCGCAGTTAAAATTAAAATCAGTTTCTTCATTTTTCTATGTATTAAAATTGTGCTTTAATGTTAAACCCATAATCCTGGGTAGTTGGCAATGAACCTGTAACATATCCTTGAAGGTTACCAGAACTCAAACCTGCTTCTGGATCTGCGTAAGGTAAATTCTTATCAATAATCCACAAGTTAGATCCAGTAACACTGAAAGACAAACCAGTCATAAAAGTATTATCAAGGAACTTTGAAGGTAAATTATAAGTAAGTGAAACCTGACGAAGTTTTATGTAGCTTGCATCGTATACAAACTCAGCAGCAGGAAGTGCGGCATAACCAAAAGCACTAAATCCATTTGCATCAGTTCTAGTTGTGTTTGTAGAACCATCAGGGTTTACACCGGGGTTGATAAATCCACCACCTTCATCTAAAGGATTTCTAACAGGGTTACCAAGATCGTTTGTAAAGGCAGTATTGGCATAAATACCAGTAGCTTGACCATAGTATTGATCTAATGAGAATAGGCTTCCACCTTCTTGTATATCAATAAGGAAACTAAAAGAAAGATCCTTATAAGTCAAGGTATTCGAAATACCCATTAACCAATCTGGGTTTGTATCTCCAAGAATATTATTTGAAGTTGGAGTCTTAAGATATCTTCCGTTATCAGGATTTACAACTTTTTCACCATTTAAGTAAACATAGTCTTGACCATAGATTACTCCATAAGGCTCACCTTTTACAGCATTAATTGTAACACCTCCCTGAAAGCTACCTAACTGTAAGGTTTCAATACCGTCAGGTAACTCAACAACTTCGTTGTCATTTTGAGACCAGTTAACATTTAAGCCCCAGCTAAAATTATCAGTTTTAACAGGCATTGCATTTAAGGAAACCTCAATACCAGTGTTTTCAATTTCACCAGCGTTCAATAATTTTCCTGTATAACCAGTAGCAGCAGAAATTGGCACTGTTACAATTTGGTCAATAGAGTTTGACTTGTAGTAAGCCACATCAAAACCTAAACGGTTATTTGCAAAACGCATTTCTAAACCTGCTTCGTAACTTTTTGTAGTTTCAGGCTTAAGGTTTGGATTATTTGATACGTTTGGAATAGAAGTTCCTATATCATTATTAATCGTATAAGTATCAACCAATCTATCAAACGGAGCTCCGTTACCTACCTCAGCATAGTTCAAACGTAATTTACCAAAAGAAATAGCATTTACATTCAGCAATTTACTGAACACAAAACTTGTAGATACAGATGGGTAGTAGAATGCACTCTCATCCTCAGGCAATGTAGAGAAACGGTCTCTTCTGATGGTACCATCCAAGAATACAACATTTCCAAAACCAAAAGATGCACTTGCATAAACACCATCAACTCCAATTTTTTCAGCTCTTTCAACTGGATTTGGAAGCGGTGATGCACTGTTCTGCAATGAATATAAACCTGGAACTACCAATCCACCGGCTGTAGAAGATGTTATTGAATTAAATTCATTTCTACGAATATTTGTCCCTAAGATACCTGCAAAGCTGATGCTCTCAGAAAAATCGGCATCAAAATTAAACATCAAATCATAGTTTGTTTCTGTAGCGGTAATATCTCTTCTTAAATACCCTGAATCCACGTTTCCACGGGCTACACCAAATGAAGTTGCTACAGAACCAACTGCTCTGCGCTCTTCTTGGTTTTCATTATATGTATCTGTAGAAACTCTACCTGTTACATTTACCCATTCAGCTAACTCATAGTTTAGCTCAAAGTTACCAATAAAACGACTTCTTCCGTCATTTTGATAGTTCTCATATCGAGTCCAATATGGGTTATCCCAATATATCGGGGCTGCTCCAGGCTCAGAAGTACCTGGGTTCCAGCTTACGTTTCTGCGGGTTGCAAAATAAATATCTCTTTGCTGTTTAATATCTGTACTAACTGCCCACCATTGCTTAAAGTTACCTACAACGTTGTCGTTATAACCGGTAGAGTTACGACCCAAAGCATCAGTTTTAATATAGTTGGCAAATCCACTAGCTGTCAATTTTTCAGAAACATCATATGTTCCGCTAAAGATAAAGTTGTGTCTGTCTAAAGTACTATTTGGCAATAATCCAGATTGATCTAGTTTAGTATACGACAAACGGTATGAACCATTTTCAAGTCCATTTGAAATAGAAATGGAGTTGGTTAATGTAATAGGAGTTTCGAAGAATGTCAATGGCCCATTCTCAGCAGCTACGTACGGAGATTTTTTTAAGTAATTGGGCGACGAAGGATCAAATGAATCCCACTGATAGATAAACAAGTTAGGGTCAAATGCAGGACCGTAAGATGCATCATCAACATAGTTTTCTACTTGATCATCAATACCGTCTCCATTAATATCTTCAAAGGTGAAGTAATCACCATAACCAGGACCGTATTGATTTTGATACTCAGCAAATGTGCTCTTATCTACAAAACCAACAGTAGCATTAGAGTTAATAGTTACTCCTAAGCCTTTCGCTTTTTTACCTTTTTTGGTAGTAATGATAATTACACCGTTAGCAGCACGTGAACCGTAAAGTGCAGATGCAGCCGCACCTTTAAGCACGTTAATAGACTCAATATCGTCCGGGTTAATATCCGCAGCAGCATTACCATAATCGTAGTAATTACCCCTTGCCTGAGTTTGTGCAGCGTCGTTAGTATTTCTGTTACTAATTGGCACACCATCAACCACAAACAATGCTTGGTTATCACCAGTTAAAGAGGTGTTACCTCTAATAACTACGTTGGTAGAACCACCAAGGTTGTTGTTTCTTCTAATTTGAAGACCGGAAACTTTTCCTGAAAGTGCATTTGTAAAGTTGTTACCCTTTACTGTAGAGATATCTTCTCCTTCTACTTGCTGCGTTGAGTAACCCAATGATTGTTTTTCACGGGAAACACCAAGTGCAGTTACAACTACCTCGTCCAAAACTGAACCAGCCTGCATTGTAACGTCAATTTTATTTGAAGCCCCAACAGCAATCTCTTGGGTCTCAAAACCTACATAACTATAAACAAGCGTTTGTCCCACTGCAGCCTCAATGGTATAATTACCATCAAAGTCCGACTGCGTTCCGGTACTTGTACCCTTTATAATTATGTTAACTCCTGGAAGCGGCAGACCCGTGTCATCGGTCACCATTCCGGAAATTGTTTTTTCCTGTGCAAAAGCGAGCTGCACAACCAACACTAATAATAGTGTTAAAATTCCACTAAACTTTGTTTTCATTTTTTTGTTTGTTTGAATTAGCACTCCAAAAGTGCCAATAAAATCTTACAATTCCAACTTTTATAGGAAGTAGATTATGAAAATTTTATCAAAAAGTTATTTTAAAAACACTCTCACAACTTAATTTTTAACATAAAATTTTGCAAAGCGTTGATTTTCTTACGTTTTCGGAAGACTTCAAAAAAAGCGAATTAAAAAAAAGTGTTTGAAAATATTTTAAAATATTTTCAAACACTTTATGAACAATTGCCCCAATAATGCAAACTAAGGAGATTTACGGCATTTTAACACAATCTTTAAAATTGTAAAGATAATGTTAAACTAACATTTCAATTTATACTCAAAAAGATAGTGAATTTTCTATAGAAACCACAGATAAAAAAAGATTACTTACCAGCGCTTTCTCCTTTAAATTGTTGTGAATTATTCTTAAACAAAACATTAAACGTAGTTAAGCTACCATAGCACCGTGTTATGTATTGCTGCAAATCTATTTTATCCTGTTCGGCCAATTCTTTACTAGAATTGATTTTTTGTTCCATAACTCGCAATCTATCGCGAAGCATTACAATTTTGTGAAAAAAAGTATCGATAGGAATTTCCTTTGAAGCTAAATTTGAATCAGCGGGCTTTAAGACCATGCTTCCGCCTTTCCATTTGTCGGCTAATGGCACTAGTTCACTGAAGCCGTTCCATTTTTTTAAAATATCGCGAAGGCTTTTTTCTACTTCGTAAAAACTTACGGTGTCCACCTCGTCCTCGGCGGCATCAATGATCTCAAAATCCTCGTCTGTGGAGATTGTTTCAAGGCCGTTTTCAATAAAGGTTACCCAATACATTTTTGCGGTAACATTTGTTACCACTCCCTTTCCGTATTTGGGGTGGTTTATCCGGGAACCTATTCCTAAAATTTGTTTCATTTTAATAATAATTTAGTGAGTAAAAATATATAAAATGATTTATCTACTAAAAAGACGAACACTGTATTTCTAAAAATAAAAAACCATCCAAATTCTAAATCTGGATGGTTTCTCGGGTCAAAATGTGACCGACCAAAAACTACTTCTTTTTAGGAGCAGCTTGTGGAGCCTTTTTGTTATCCTGCTTTTTAGCCTGTGGGCTTTTTGCGGGTTGCGGCTTCTTGCTTTGCTGTTGTTGTGGCATAACACTTACTTTTTTTGAATTAACACCATAAAATTAAAAGGAGCCACTGTTAAATTATTCTCTTCTTAGCTAAATTTAACAGCCAAATTTTATGCTAAGTAAGCACGGCACTCTTCGGCACATTTTCTGCAAGCCTCAGCGCAATCTTGACAATGTTTTGCTTTGTGTTGTGAGCATTCCTTTGCACAGGCCTCGCATACTTTAGCACAATATTTAACTAGATCTTCTATGTCTTTATAGTTGGTAGCCAAAAGTTGGTTTAGGGTACTACAAACTTCCGCGCAAACCCTATCGGTGCGTATGCAGTTTACCATCATTTTTACATTTTCTTCATCTAGACATGCATCTGCGCAATAATTACAGTGAGTGATGCAATTGCCCAAAGCGTGGATAAGTTTTTCGTTTTTCATAATTTAAATTTTTATGAAATCAAATTACCAAATTCACACCAACTTCATTATTAAGAAAATTATAAAATCCTCCTAAAATTATTCACCACCCTGTTTGTGATCGTCAATTACTTGCTGGTCACGGTATCTGCAGCACGGATCAATCTTTTCATAAACTTCGTCTTTTGCCTTTATGTCTTGTGTATCGTGCCCTGTATCTGCAATGCTTTGTTGAATTTTGGTCAAATCGGTTTTTCCCTCGTTATAAATAAGGTCCAACTGGTGTGTTTCCACATTCCAATTAGCCGATTTCACACCTTTGGCCTGAATTGAAGCCTTTTCAATGCGCTCCTTGCACATACCGCAAACGCCGTCAACCTCAATAGTGGCTCTCGCATTTTTGTTTTGCGCGAAACCCGTTACTCCTATAAAGAGTATTCCTAAAATTGCAATTATTTTCTTCATCTTTCTGTTTTTAAAATTTATATTTAATTAATACTATATCTTAAACCTGCATAATACGAACTGCCAAAGATGGGCCCGTAAACGTAGGTAGTGTCAAAAGTTGTTCCAAAGGGATTGTCGGTTCCCACAATTGGATTTTCCTGCGTAACATTTGTAATATTTTCGCCACCCACATAGATTTCAAAATTAGGGGAAAAAACTTTAGTAATCTGCGCATTCAGTGTGGAAACTGAAGGCGAGAATTCAGAAAGACCTATAGTGTTCAAATAGCTTTCTGTGGAAGCAAAGCGCTGCTCGCCCAAATAGTTGAAGGTAGCGTCAAATTTCCAATTGGCTCCTTTTGCACTTTGATGGGTTTGATAGGAAGCATTTGCAAAAAAACGATGGCTTGGCGTTAAAGGAGTCTGCTTTTTTCCGCTTAAATAAGTTGTTTCCACATCGTAATATTTATATGCCAATCGCACATCAAAATGGGTGAACGGATTGTAGTTGAATTCTGCCTGGAAATTATTCGAAAAACTTTCTCCTTCCAAATTATAAAAATTAATTTCCGAAGGATTTTCCCAGTCCACCACAATTTGATTTACAAAATCGGTTCTGTAAAAATCAAAAGTTACATCTCCTTTTCTATTGAAAAGATTGAAACCCTGCATATAGGAAACTCCGTAATTCCAGGCAATCTCCGGATCCAATCCATAAATTTCTCCACCATTACCCAAAATATTCAAGCTACGTGAAGTAGCAAAAAGCTGTTGGTTTTCGGTGAAAATATTGGCACTTCGTTTTCCCCTTCCGGCAGAAATACGAAAAGCAGATTTTTCCCAAGGCGTATAACGCAAATGAAAACGCGGCGTAATAAACGCACCCAATCTATTGTGAATATCGCCACGGATACCAGCAGTAAAATTAAGATCGCCCAAATTGTCAAAATTATATTCAAAAAAAGCTCCAACGGAATTCTCCACCCTGTTATAATTTTCGGTCAAAACCAATTCGTCATACCCATCATAGGTTGCGCTCAACCCTGTTTTTATCTTGTGCCGCGAATCGCTTATTATTGTATTGTAAAGGAAATTCCCGTATAAACTATTGTGCTGAATGTTGTAATTATTTAACCCAAAATAGGATTCTTGGTCATGATGGCTGTATGCCAGCTGCAAGCCGCCCGTACGCCAGGGAATATCTGGATTCACATATCCAAATTTCCCCGACACATCAAACCGCTGGGTTTTTATTTCGCTTCCCCACGCGTTTGTTGTTCCGCGATCGGTGTCAGGATTGAAAAATGTTTGGCCCGTCTGCTTTTCATCATTTAAATACCGAACATTGAAAAACCCAACATAACCGTTTTCAGTATCGGTATATTGCCAGCGGTTCATCACATTTACTTGCTGCATCAGCGGTGCATCGAGAAAGGAATCATCGTTTTTATCAAACTCTGTTTCCCGCAAATTTCCGTGAATATACAGCCCCGTGCTCCAACGATCAGTAACTTTTGTGTTAAGATGTGTATTTAACTCAAAACGGCCATTTCCTGCACCGTATGCGTTTACGAAAAGTTTATCGTCCGTAGTTGGTTTTTGCAGTTCGGCGTTAATCTGCCCGGCAATGCTCTCAAAACCATTTGTAACACTTCCCGCACCTTTGGTTATTTGGATGCTTTCAACCCAAGTACCCGGAATAAAACTCAAACCGTATGCTTGTGAAGCCCCGCGAATGCTCGGAACGTTTTCAGTTGTAATCAAAATGTACGGACTGGTAAGCCCAAGCATTTTAATCTGTCGCGTTCCAGAAATGGCATCGGCAAAATTCACGTCGATGGATGGATTGGTTTCAAAACTTTCCGCCAAATTACAGCACGCGGCTTTCAAAAGTTCGGCACTGCTTACGTTCAGTGTATTTGTAGCTTGGATGAAGGAACGCGAAGTGGCCTTCTGCCGTGCGGTAACCGTAACTTCATCCAGATTGGCAGTGGAAGTAAGTGAATGTGTTATCCTTTTGGCAAAATTCACTGAAATAGTATCGGTTTTATAACCCACAAAACTGATGACCAGTTTCTTGTATTCGGGTTTATAATTCAGTTCAAAATTACCGTCAAAATCAGTAACGGCCCCAACTTGGGTGTTCAGCCAATAAACGTTTGCCCCGCCAAGCGGCACTTCTTCGTTATTGATATTTTCAGTAATGGTTCCCGTTATTTTTTCCTGTGAAAAAACGCAGAGTGGAAATATAAAAAGTATGTATAATAGATTTTTCATTGTTTAATCAATTTTTGCGGCTCGCAACCGAAGCGCATTAGTAATTACCGAAACAGAGCTAAAACTCATTGCCAGCGCTGCAATCATTGGTGATAATAATATTCCGAAAAACGGATAGAGCACTCCAGCGGCAATCGGCACGCCGAGTGTGTTGTAAATCAAAGCGAAAAACAGGTTTTGTTTAATGTTTCCCATTACTTTTTCGCTTAGATGAAAAGCTTTCACAATTCCGTGCAAATCGCCTTTTACCAGTGTTATTCCGGCGCTTTCAATCGCCACATCCGTTCCAGTTCCCATCGCAATACCCACATCACTTTTTGCCAAAGCGGGTGCATCGTTAATTCCGTCGCCGGCCATTGCAACTTTTTTGTCTTCGGCTTGCAGTTTTTCAACTACTTCCAGTTTATTCTGCGGAAGCATTTCGGCTTTAAAATCTTTGAGGTTTAATTCCGAGGCAACGGCTTTTGCAGTGTCGTGATTATCGCCTGTAAGCATTATAACCTGAATTCCTTTTTCTTGAAGTTCGGCAATTGCTTTTTTACTGGTTTCCTTTATTTTATCAGCAATCACAACATAACCCACCACTTTCCCATCTACGGAAAGCATCGGCACGGTTTTGCCTTTTTGCTGTTCTTCTGAAATTTCTTTTTGAATTGCTTCGGAAATATTTGCGCCAGCATCCTCCATCATCTTTTCGTTCCCGAGCGTTATCTTTTTGCCGTTGATAATTCCTGTAACACCTTTCCCCGTAACCGCATTGAAATCGGTAGTTTTTAAAACTTCGGAATTCTTTTCTTTCCCGTATTTAACAGTAGCATCGGCCAGTGGATGTTCGCTGTTTTGATTGAGCGAAACAATATATTGAAGCACTTTTTCTTCCGAAAAATCTTCTGTCGCACCCACTTTTTCCACCGAAGGTTTTCCTTCGGTAATGGTTCCGGTTTTGTCAATAATCAAAACATCAATTTTATTCAAGGTTTCGAGCGCTTCGGCATTTTTGATAAGTACTCCGTTTTGGGCGCCCTTACCTACTCCAACCATTACGGACATTGGCGTGGCAAGACCCAAGGCACACGGACAAGCAATTATCAAAACCGCAATTGCATTCACCAATGCGTACACATATTGTGGTTCGGGACCGAAAATGGCCCACACGATAAAGGTTATAATCGAAATCATAACAACGATTGGCACAAACCAACCCGAAATTTTATCTGCCAGTTTTTGGATGGGCGCACGGCTTCTGCTGGCTTTGTTTACCATTTCGATTATTTGCGAAAGCAGGGTATCGCTACCTACTTTTTCGGCTTTCATTACGAAGGTTTGTTTCCCGTTGATGGTTCCCGAACTTACTTTGTCGCCCTCGGTTTTTGAAACGGGCACGGGCTCACCCGTAATCATCGATTCATCTATGGAGCTTTCGCCTTCAAGAATGCTGCCGTCCACGGGGATTTTCTCGCCCGGTTTTACGCGGAGTTTATCGCCTACTTCAATTTTATCGATTGCGATGGTTTCCTCTTTTCCGTCGACAATCCGAACAGCTTTATTGGGCGCCAATTTCAGCAATTCCTTTACTGCGGAATTGGTTCGGTTATGAGCGCGGGCTTCCAAAACCTGACCCATTAAAACCAAGGTTAGTATTACCGTTGCTGCTTCAAAATAAACATGTACCGTTCCCATTTCGGTTTTGAATTGCGCGGGGAAAAAATCTGGAAACAGCATCCCGAAAACACTGAAAATCCAAGCTACTCCAGCACCAATCCCGATGAGGGTAAACATATTGAGATTCCAGGTTTTGATGGAACGATAGGCGCGTTCAAAAAACATCCAAGTGGCGTAAAAAACCACAGGAATTGAAAGACCGAATTGAACCCAGTTCCAATATTTCATTGGCATTAAATCGTACAATGGATTGTTGGGAATCATTTCGGACATTGCGATTATGAAAATGGGAAGCGTAAAGGCTACGGCAATCCAAAACTTTTTCAGCAACTTTTTATAGGATTTGTTTTCGGCGGATTCGTCGGCTTCCTTTGGCACCAAATCCATTCCGCAGATTGGGCACGAACCCGGTTCGTCACGAATTACTTCGGGATGCATTGGGCAGGTGTATTCCGTTGCCGAGTTTGTTGAAGTTTTTGCCTCTTCTACCAAATCCATTCCGCAAACGGGGCAATCACCGGGTTTGTCATAGGTTTTTTCACCTTCGCAATGCATAGGACAATAGAAAGTACCAGAACTGCTTTGGTTGGCTCGTTTCTCTTCCTTTTTCTTTTTATGCTTTTGCGCGGCTTCGGCATCGTCGGGAAGGGAAATACTATACCTTCCACCGTCGTCTTCCAAAGCTTTTTCAAAAACGTTCAATGAAATGTGTTTTTCCATTTCAATAACCGCTTCAGCTTTTTCAAGATTTACCGATGCCTTGGAAACACCTTCAATTTCACTTAAAGTATTTTCCACATGGCCTCGGCAGCCGTTGCAGGTCATTCCGTGTATTTTGTATGTGTGTGTCATTTTTGTTTTTCAAGACGATTAATCATTTCTTTCATCTCTCTAATTTCCTTGCGCTGTGCTTCAATAATATCATTAGCCAGTTTTTTTACTTCGGGGTCTTGGATATCCACTCTTTCACTCGTTAAAATAGCGATGGAATGATGCGGAATCATTGCTTTCATCCACAAAACATCTCCAATTGGTTTCTGTGCCCGAACCAAGAAAAGCGCGCTGCCAAATAGGAGCATGCTTCCCAACAGAATTGCCGTATTCTTTTTTCGGTTTTTGTACATTTTCTTCATAAAGAAAAACATGATTAAAGCCATAGCAGATATGCCCAAACACGTCATATAAAAACGGGTGAAGCTGAAATAGACATGGTCTATTTCATACGTATTTAAATACATCGCTATATACATTGCCACAAAAGATGCCGCAAGCATTAAAACGAATTTTGTGTAAGGATTTCCGTGAGTGTTTTTATTATTTTCCATAATTCTTAATTTATAAGGTTATTAAAAACGAATAGATAGGCCACCTCCCGCACCAAAACGATTGTCGTAACTGGCCATTAATGAAAAGTTCTTTGAAAGAAAATATTCAAGACCTGCATTCCAAGTCAGTTCATCGCCGTAATTAATTCCTGTGGGCAGATCGTCCACCAAACCGAAATCGGCTTGGTATTCAATCATTCCAAAGGCAAGGGTTCGGGGAAAAATCATGATTTCCCGCTCCAGCCCAATTTGGGGGCGCAGCTTATTGTCTATCCGTACATCCAAATTAAATAAATAAGGTGTTAAATACCGAATTCCGGCAATAGCCGTGGTTTCAATTTCATCTAAGCTATCTTCGGTTTCGTTTTCTACATTTACGGCTCCAAAAACGCGCAGGTAATCGTGCAAATAGCGCTCATAGGTTACCTCAGCCTCCAGGTTTTGGTTCCAACCATACTCTGCCATTACATTGAATTGGTTTCGCAAGTTGGAAGAAGTGAGATTCAATTCAGCCATATGCGAAGCCACATCTGCAGTTCCCCATGTATAAAAATGATTGGCCTCATTCATGATTTTTGAAACAGGATATTCCTCCATTCTTGGGTCTCTTGGCGTTTCATAACTAAACACGCGCGCCATTCCGCCCATCATATGGTAAAGCACGTGGCAATGGAAAAACCAATCGCCGTAAGCATCGCCGTAAAACTCAATGGTCACCTCTTCCATTGGCGGAACGTTTACCGTGTGTTTTAAAGGGGAATATTCGCCGTTTTTATTGATTACCCTGAAAAAGTGCCCGTGAAGATGCATTGGGTGGTGCATCATCGTGAGGTTATTCAAAGTAATCCTTGTTACCTCGTTCCCCTTAATTTTGATGTTATCCGTTTCCGAAAGCGGCACGCCGTTCATACTCCAAATGTAGCGGTTCATATTTCCGGTTAGGTTCAACAGAATTTCGGTTACTGGGGTATCTTTGGAATAACTGGTTTTTTCGGGTGATTTTAAATAATCATAGGTATATTCTGAATTCATCCCCATCCCTTCCATTTGCATCGGCTCATTTTTCATATCCATTTTGGAATGATCCATCTTTGAATGGTCTATTTTCATTGAATCTTTTGGCATTTCCATTTTGGAATGATCCATTTTTGAGTGGTCCATTTCCATCCCGTCCATTTCCATTCCGTATTCCTCCTTCATTTCAAAACGCTCATCTTTTTTAGGCTGAAATTTTAAAGCGTGGGCGCCCATTTTCATCTTCATTTTAGCCATTTCCTGCATCATTGCAATTTTATCAGGTTTTTCAACTATAGGTGCTGGCAGAGTTTCTCCTTTGCCCAAATAAGCAAAAGTAGTTCCCGAACCATCCTGTGCCATGGCTCTATATTCAAGTTTTCCACTTTGTGGGATGGTTACAATAAAATCATAGGTTTCGGCAATTGCGATAAAGGTTTTGTTCCTTTTTACGGGAGTTACATCAAGTCCGTCTGCTGAAATTAAGAGCGGTGATTCACCACCAAAAGTCATCCAAAATTGTGTAGAGGCTGAACCATTGATAATTCGCAATCTAACCTTTTCACCAGGTTTAAAGTTCGGATATTCCGCCAGCTGTTTACCGTTAATCAAAAAAGCAGAGTAATAAATATCGGCAATGTCGGCACCTTCCATTCGCTGTCTCCAAAAATCGATCTGGGCGCCTAACGCACCGCGACCAATTACTTGGTTTAACGGCGTTGAAGTTCCTTTTTTAATCTCATACCATTCACTGCCACGCTTTAATGTGCGCATTACATCTTTCGGCTTTTCATTGGTCCAGTCTGATAGCATAAGCACCAATTCCTTATCGTAATCCAAGGCTTTCTCTTTTGGCTGAATTACAATGGAACCAAAAACACCGCTCTGCTCTTGTAGCATGGTATGCGAATGGTACCAATAGGTTCCGGAATGGTTGATAGGAAAATTATAGGTGAAAGTTGTCCCCGCTTTTATTGGCGGCGTAGTCAAATAAGGCACTCCGTCCTGAAAATTTGGCAACAATATTCCGTGCCAATGGATGGAGGTTTCCACGTCCATTTTATTGATTACATGGATTATTGCCTGCTCTCCTTCCGTAAATTCAAGGGTCGGCCCGGGAATGCTTCCGTTTACGGTCATTCCCATAACCTCTTTGCCCGTGATATTTACAGTTTGTTGTTCAATGGTTAATGTATATTCACGAACGGGTCTTTCTTCTTCCTGTGAGTAGGAATAATTCAGAAAAACCAAATTCAGGAATACGGTTAAAATAAGTTTGTATTTCATTTTTTAAGATTTGATTGAATATGAGTACTTGCTCCGTAGAAAGTTGGAGTTTTAATCATGAGATGTCCGCCGGAGTTTAGTCGAAGCCAAAACCGAAGGACGGGTATTAATCAAATCAGAAAAGTCTCGTACAGAATATTAAAATCCCGTTCGAGAGGTGGCGGATTGTAATCCGCAAAGAAGGTTTTTTCTGCGGAAGCTATTTCAACTTCCTGCAATACAAATACCGAAACGAATGTTGCTACAAAGGTTTTGTTTAATTTTAAATCGAACGAGGCTTTTGCAAAATTATCGTCAGTCTGTATTTTGGTAAAATGGTTTTTACAGCAATCGTGGCTTTCCTTTCGGGAGCAACACTTTCATCACCACAATCCGAAACGAGGGCATTTTCATCCATTCCGCAGGAAAGATGTTTTTCACCCAAGGTAACCTCAGCCATCATTTCCATCCCGCTGCAGAAGTGCTGCGCATAGGCTATCCCTGAACTGCTGGCGAGTATCAGTATGGAAAGAAATATGGAAATGGTTTTTTTCATGCTTTCGCAAAAATACAAAAAAGCCTCCCAAATAAAATGGAAGGCTTTGTTAAAGTTATTTTACCTCGGAATCGACCCTTCCGCATTTCAGCATTTTATCGCCAAAATATGGGTTTAAAATATCTTTGCTGCTGCTTATCCAATAGGCGCCTTTATTGTTGAAGGCCATTGGGCAATACTGCTTGTAAAGCGTCCCGGATTTTAAACTTCCCTGTAGCATCTTTTCAATACTACCACTTAAAGTTTCAAAATTTTGTCTTTGAACACCAATATCTTCGGAAGCTGCCATTGCTGCTACTGCGGTTTGTGTTTCTTCATCTGCTTCTGAATCTTTAAGAAGCGCTTCAAGTTTTGAAGATTCTGTAGCCGTTTTAGCGGCATCTGTATTTACCAAAGCTGCTTCAACCTGCAAATATTGATCAAAAATAGCCTCTACTTTTGGATCATTAAATTCTGCTTCTACTTTAGCAATTTCATATGTTTTTGGCTCTGCATTGTCAACCGTTACAACTTCTGGCTCGTTTTGTTTTGCGGTTTCTTTACAAGAAGTAATTGCAAATGCTGCAAACGCAAAAAAGAAGATAAAAGAATTTTTTTTCATTTTAAAAGTCTATTTAGTGATGCAAAGGTATTAAAAAATCAGCGCGATTTGTATTTCTGAAAGTAAAAAGCGGGGAGCAAAATAAGTAGTAACAATGGCTGGATTAAAAATCTTCTTACATAAAACAGAACAAAATGCCCGCCAGATTCTTCCGAAGTAAAAATTATAAAACTGAATGCCATAAAAAGTATTGAAAAAAGAAAACTGTAAAGTATAAGAGAAAGTTTGATAATTTGTCTATCCTTAAAAACCAACCATAGTATTGCCAAAGAAATGATCGTATTCAGCAAAAACCGTAATGCAATTCCTGTCTGCAGTGCAAAAGTGTCCATTTCCGGTAACGACATTGATTTGTAATCTATTTCAAAAAAATGAAGCAATGGGTCGTAGAAAAGTATATCTTCAAAAGCGCGAATCAACACCAGAAAACTTGCGAGAATTATAACGCCAAATATTTTTAGAATCCTTTTCATTTAGCCGAATTCGGTTTCAGCATCCGCACCCAAATCATCCATAAAATAAAAACCATACTATAAATAATACCTGGAAAAACCACGGAATGCAACACATTTTCATACTGTGGATATTTATAAAGCGATACAGTAAGTATCGCAATGCGAAGTAAATTCACAATGTAAATCAATACCACTCCAGCAAAAAGAAACAGCAGGGTTTTTTTGAAATCTTCAGCAAAAGCGACAATAAAAGCTACAAACAAAATGATAATACTAATGGAATTGCAACCCTCCACAATATTTACGGTGTATTTGCTGTCAATGGTCAGCAACATTCCCTGATCTATGGAATCGGGCATTAAAATTGAATTATACCCGAATGCGCCCAATATCGCACTGCTCTGTTTCGCAACAAGGTTCGTTATAAAATCAGGAAAGTAACTTCCGTTTTCCGAAGCTTTCAAATACAATCCATACACTACGCTCATTAAAAGATATGTACCCATGAAAAGCACCACAAAGCGAATGACGGTTTTGTATTTTTTAAAAAGTTCCTTCAAAAAGTTAAAGTTTGATATTGTTTTTCCTGCAAATTAACCCACATTCGGAAATCATAATTTTCAGCGCTAGTATTTAACAAAAATACAGGAATTGTTTTTGGTGTTTGTAACGGTTTTGAAATACTTTTGCCAAAGCAATCAACATATACAAACCTAATGCCTTTTACACACTTAAAACCAAAAGTAACAACAATACTCGCAAACGCGAACGAGAGTGCCGAACAACGCTTAAAAGAAATTTGCGAACTGCTTCAATCCTCCGTAGGCTATTATGACTGGGTTGGATTCTATTTTGCAAACGAAGCAGAAAAAACACTTCATCTAAAAGCTTTTGCTGGCGAACCTACGGACCATACGGTCATTCCCTTCGGAAAAGGGATTTGCGGACAGGTTGCTGTAAGCAACAAAAACTTTGTGGTGCCAGACGTAAAGGCCCAGGACAACTACATTGCGTGCAGCATTACCGTGAAATCTGAAATCGTAATCCCGCTTTTTAAGAATGGAAAGAATATTGGACAGATTGATATCGATTCGCACGTGGAAGATCCATTTTCTGTCGAAGACGAACAGTTTTTGGAATGGGTAAACGAAGAAGTTGCGCTGATACTATAATTATCTGATAAGAATTTTAGGCGCCACTTCTTCTTAAATTCCAAATTACAAGCTCCAAATTTCAAAGCAAACAATAAATCTATTTGGGATTTGGAATTTAAAATTTTGGAATTTTCGAAGCTTACATTCCAGTTCTAATTGCTTCAACCGGATCGAGCTTTGAAGCTGAAATTGCCGGAAGAATTCCTGAAATTAAACCAATTGCAGCAGAAATTGCAGTACCAATGAACATGTTCCAAGGCGAGAGCACAAATTCAAAATCTCCGGTAAAACTAGAGGCGATTAATGAAACTATAAATACCAAAAACAACCCTATCAATCCTCCAATTACGGAAAGAATAACCGCTTCAAACAAAAATTGGAAAAGGATAAATTTATTTTTCGCACCCAATGATTTTTGAATACCGATTAAATTGGTTCTTTCCTTTACACTCACGAACATAATATTGGCAATCCCAAAACCGCCCACAAGCAGCGAAAAACCACTGATTATTAGGCCAATTATATTCATACTTCCAGTAATCTCGTCTATAAAATCAGCAAAGCCTTGTAATTGATTTATAAAAAAGTTACTTATTTCATCAGGTTTCAATCCTCGCTTTGTTCGTAGTTGCTGCGTAAGCATCGCTTTAAACTCGGCAATATCCACATCCTTCTCGGGTTTTATCACTATCTGCGGAAACGTATTTTTGTTGTTATCGCCATAAATTCTTCGCACAACATTCACGGGCATCCAAATGGAGGTGTCCTTAGAGTTTCCGAAAAGACCAGCTCCTTCTTTTTCCAAAACTCCAATTACGTTAAATTTTCTGCCATAAATGCGCACTTCCTTCCCAATAGCGGTTGCGGCATCACCAAAGAGCTGATTGGCAATTTCATCGCCCAAAACAACGACCATAGACCCACTGTTCGATTCAGATCCGTTAAAAAAACGTCCCTCTTCCAATTGAAGCGACTCAATATCGTAATAGCTATCGGTCACCGCACCAATAGGAACATTATCTACTTGATTATTTTCGTATTTTACACTCTCGTTTGGCACGTTTAACGTAAAGGTAGCGGCTTCAACATTTGGAGTATTTCGTTCCAAATATTGATATTCGTCAAAGGAAACATCCGGGAATTGCTGCCATTTCCAACGAGGAATATCTGTTGGCCCAAAATTAAAGCGCATAATAATAATCGTGCTGTTGTCCAGCCCGCTGATGCTTCCCTCAATTTCACGTTTCAAGGAATCAACCGCCGCCAAAACCGCAATGATAGAAAATATCCCAATGGTTACGCCCACCAATGAGAGGAAGGTCCGCAATTTATTGTTCCGAAGCGCATTGAGCGCAAAATTGAAACTTTCCTTTAAAACGCGAAGATATATCAGCATTTACGATTTTAGATTAATGATTGACGATTTTCGATTTCGTCCCAATTGCTATCGGGATCGATTTCAAAAAGGGTTAATAAAATTATGAAAAGTAAGACGTTTTCTCTTTGCTTATGTTACAAATTTACTATGCAATTATGTACTTTTGCACCTTAATTTTCGATAATGAACAATTCCAAAAAAATTACTTCTGCTTTAATTTCCGTTTTTAGCAAAGATGGGCTTGCCCCGATTGTTAAAAAACTACACGAACAAAACGTAAAAATCTACTCTACCGGAGGCACCGAAAAATTCATCAACGATCTTGGTATCGAGGTGATTGCGGTAGAAGATATAACCGATTACCCTTCCATTTTGGGCGGTCGCGTAAAGACTCTTCATCCAAAGGTTTTTGGTGGAATTTTAAACCGTCAGGACCACGAAGGCGATGTTGCCGAAATGGAGCAATACAACATTCCGCAGATTGATGCGGTGGTTGTGGATTTGTACCCTTTTGAAAAAACGGTTGCGTCGGGCGCTTCGGAAGCGGATATTATTGAAAAAATTGACATAGGCGGCATTTCCTTAATTCGCGCCGCCGCGAAAAATTTTAAGGACACCATTTGCGTTTCCTCGGTTGATGATTACGCTGAATTTTTGGAATTGATTTCAGCAAACAATGGCGAAATCTCGTTGAAGGACCGCAAGCGTTTTGCAGCAAAATCCTTCAACGTTTCTTCAAATTACGATACCGCGATTTTTAATTATTTCAACAAAGAAGAAAAATTGCCTGCTTTTAAATTGAGTGAAACCAATGGGCAGGAACTTCGCTACGGCGAAAACCCACATCAAAAAGGGTATTTCTTCGGAAATTTTGATGAAATGTTCACCAAACTCCACGGAAAGGAATTGAGCTACAATAACCTTTTGGATGTTGATGCTGCTGTGAATTTAATGAACGAATTTAAAGGTGAAGCGCCAACGTTTGCGATTTTAAAACACAACAATGCCTGTGGAATTGCACAACGTGAGACCGTGCAACAAGCCTATATGGCTGCTTTGGCGGGCGATCCGGTTTCAGCCTTCGGCGGAATTTTAATCAGCAATGTGGAAATTGATGAGGCAACCGCACACGAAATCCACGATCTTTTTTGCGAAGTGGTCATCGCTCCTTCCTTTTCAGCAAAAGCACAGGAAATTTTAGAAGGAAAAAAGAACAGAATCTTGTTGGTACAAAAAGAAATTGAACTACCTTCAACAACCGTTAGAACTTGTTTGAACGGCGTTTTGGTCCAGGATAAAGACAATATTACAGACAGTGCTGAAATTTTAACGCATGCAACAAACAATAAACCCAATTCCCAAGAGTTAGAAGACTTGTTGTTCGCTTCAAAAATTTGCAAGCACACAAAGTCGAACACTATCGTTTTGGCAAAGGGAAAACAACTTTGCGCCAGCGGAACCGGCCAAACCAGCCGCGTTGACGCGTTACGGCAAGCTATAGAAAAAGCACAATCCTTTAATTTTAACCTTGAGGGAGCCGTGATGGCGAGTGATGCATTTTTCCCGTTTCCCGATTGTGTGGAAATTGCGGACAAAGCAGGAATAACAGCGGTAATCCAGCCCGGAGGGTCAATCAAGGACCAATTGAGCATCGATTATTGCAACGAAAATGAAATGGCAATGGTATTTACCGGAACGCGCCATTTTAAGCATTAAATTTTATTACATTTGTTAAAAACCAAACTTAACACGTTAACTTTCAATACCACCGACTTATACTATGGGATTTTTTGACTTCCTGACTGAAGAAATAGCCATTGACTTGGGTACTGCAAATACCCTGATAATCCATAACGACAAAGTTGTTGTGGACGCCCCCTCAATTGTTGCACGCGACCGAACTACGGGGAAAATAATTGCCGTGGGCCGTGAAGCCGCAATGATGCAGGGAAAAACACACGAAAATATTAAAACAATTCGCCCTTTGAAAGATGGGGTAATTGCAGATTTTGACGCCAGTGAAAAGATGATAAATATGTTCATCAGCGACATTCCCGCGTTAAAAAAGAAATGGTTAAAACCTTCGTTGCGGATGGTGGTTTGTATTCCCAGCGGAATTACCGAAGTGGAAATGCGCGCCGTAAAGGAAAGTGCCGAACGCGTTAACGGAAAGGAAGTGTATTTGATCCACGAACCCATGGCAGCAGCCATCGGTATTGGGGTTGACATTATGCAGCCCAAGGGAAATATGGTCGTGGACATAGGAGGAGGAACCACTGAAATTGCCGTAATCGCCCTTGGAGGAATTGTTTGCGACAAATCCATAAAAATTGCGGGAGACGTTTTCACGAATGATATTGTGTATTATATGCGCACCCAACACAACCTTTATGTGGGTGAAAGAACCGCGGAAAAGATAAAAATCCAGATTGGTGCCGCAACCGAAGATCTTGAACTTCCACCAGATGAAATGGACGTACAGGGTCGCGATTTACTTACCGGAAAACCGAAACAGGTACAAACTTCCTATAGAGAAATCGCTAAAGCATTGGACAAATCCATTCTTCGAATTGAGGATGCGGTTATGGAAACCCTTTCGCAAACACCGCCAGAACTTGCAGCTGATATTTACAACACCGGAATCTATCTTGCAGGTGGTGGCTCGATGCTTCGCGGGCTTGACAAAAGGCTTTCCCAAAAAACCGATCTTCCGGTTTATATTGCCGAAGACCCATTGCGCGCCGTAGTTCGTGGTACAGGAATTTGCTTAAAAAACCTGAACAAGTACAAAAGCGTGCTGATTAAATAATTTTTCAGAAGAAACCATTTTTCTGAAAAACTCAAATAGAATAATTGCCCATTTATGGCGTTGCTCCCATTAGAAAGCAGAATATTTTAACCCCACAAAGCAATGCAGCAGATTATATATTTCTTCATTCGGAATAAAAATTTCCTGTTGTTTGCCGTGCTTTTTACAATTTCCGTAGCGCTTACCATCCAAACGCACAACTATCACAACGATAAATACATTAGCTCTGCCAATTTTATAACCGGTGGAATATATACGTTCAGAAATAACATTACCGACTACTTAAATTTAGGAAAAGAAAACCAGCAGTTGCTAAACGAAAATTTAATGCTTCGGAAGAAACTGGATCAATTTAAGGAAGTAGTAAATGTTGAAAAACTGGACAGTACCGTGCTTCCCAATAAATTCAACTATTTCACTGCGCGGGTAATCAATAACAATTATTCAAAAACCAAAAACCAGCTTACCCTTGATAAAGGCCGAAGCGATAGCTTAAAAATTGATTTGGGCGTAATTTCTTCAAAAGGAATTGTTGGTATTGTGAGCGATGTTTCCAAAAATTACGCGACTGTGCAATCTATTTTGAATACGAAAAGCCGGATAAACGCCAAACTTAAGAAATCGAGCCATTTTGGTTCACTTATATGGAACACAAAAGATCCAAACGTAGCACAATTAGTTGACATTCCACGTCTTGCACAGCTGGAAAAAGGAGATACCATTATTACTGGCGGGCGATCTACTATTTTTCCCGAAGGTATTTTGATAGGAACAATTAAAGACTTTCATCTCGATAACGATGATAATTATTACTATGTAAACATTGATCTTTTCAATGATATGACGAGCTTGGAGCACGTTTATTTAATTGAAAATAACGAAGCAGCGGAAATTTTGGAACTGGAAAAAGGAGTGGAAGATGTCGAACAGTGATATCATTATAAATATCGTCCGTTTTATACTGTTGGTTTTCCTTCAGGTGCTGTTGCTTAACAATGTAAACCTGGCAGGATACATTAACCCGTATCTTTATATTTTATTCATAATTCTTTATCCTTTGGACGGCAACAAAGGACTTTTGATTTTTTTCAGTTTTCTTTTGGGGCTTTCCATAGATATTTTTGAGGATTCGGGAGGCGTGCATGCCGCAGCCTGCGCCTTTATTGCATACATTCGGCCCGTTGTTTTAAAATATTCTTTTGGTGTAAGTTATGAATACAATAGCGTCAAAATCAAGAAAGCCGACCCAATGGAAAGGCTCACATATATTGCTTCCTTGGTTTTTATGCATCATTTTGTATTATTTTCTTTAGAAATTTTCAGTTTTAAGCATATTCTTTTATTGTTGAAATCCACATTGTTTTCTGGTCTGTTTACAATTATTGTCGTTGTGTGCACAATGATTCTTTTCAATAGAAAATCATCATGAGAAAAATTGTATTAATAGCATTGGTTTTGCTGAGCGGGATACTTTTTACCGCAAGACTTTTCTATTTGCAGGTTTATGACGCTTCTCCAGATTCGCTATCGCAAAACAGCGCCATTAAAGTGATGTATGATTATCCGCAGCGCGGCTATATGTTTGACAGAAATATGAAACTTTTGGTGTCCAACCAACCTTCGTATGATGTCATGGTAATTCCGCGCGATGTTAAACCGCTCGACACTTTGGAATTTTGTGGTTTACTGAAAATTACAAAGGAAGAATTCAAGGAAATTCTTCATAAAGCACGAGTGTATTCGCCAAGATTGCCCTCCGTTGTGATTCCCCAGCTCAACAAGGCCGACTATGCTTCCCTTTCAGAAAAAATGTATAAATATGAAGGGTTTTACATCCAGCGCCGTTCCCTTCGCGAATACCAAGTGGACCATTCGGCAAATGTGATGGGCTACATTGCGGAAGTGAACAATGCCATCATCGAAAAAAACCCATATTACCAAATGGGAGAGCTCATTGGTACCGCCGGTGTGGAAAAGGAATACGAAGAAGTGTTGCGCGGCGTAAAAGGCGTGAAATATATTCAGAAAGACCGCTTCAACAGAGATATTGGGCCCTACAAAGAAGGAATTTTTGACACTTTGCCAGAACGCGGCCACGATGTACAATTGACCATCGATGCGGTACTTCAAAAATATGGTGAAGAATTAATGGTTCACAAAAGAGGGGGTATTGTGGCGATTGAACCCGAAAGTGGTGAAATACTTGCCCTGGTAACGGCACCAAGTTATGACCCGTCACTTTTAGTGGGACGAGATCGGTCAAAGAATTTTACAAAATTGTGGTACGATACTATTAGCAAGCCACTTTACGACCGGGTTTTGATGGGTGAATACCCCCCCGGATCGCCTTTTAAAACTTTAACGGCATTGATAGGTTTGCACGAAAATGTGGTAGATACTCTAGATACTTTTGCCTGCTATCACGGTTATCGCTATGGAAACCGTACATTGGGCTGTCACTCCCACCCTAGCCCCTTGGCAATGGTCAGCGGAATTGCAAACAGTTGCAATGCCTATTTTTGTAATGTTTACAAACGGATTATCGATAAATACCCCAATCCACGTGAAGGCATTGATCATTGGCGCGAAGGGCTTTTAAGTTTTGGACTAGGTGATTTTTTGGGTTATGATCTTCCCAGTGGTAAACGAGGCAATATTCCCACTTCAAAATACTACAACAAAATTCACGATTATCCGGCACATAATTGGTCTTCATTGGCAACCATTTCAAACGCCATTGGACAAGGTGAAGTTTTGCTTACGCCTATGCAAATGGCAAACTTTACAGCGGCTATCGCCAATCGCGGTTATTATTACACACCCCATATAATTAAAAATGTTATCGGTCCGGATACAATTCCACAGAAATTTCGTGATAAACATTACACTACTGTGGAACCCGAACACTTTAAACCCGTGGTGGAAGGTATGTTTCAGGTTTACAAACGCGGGACCGCGTCTTCCATACAAATCCCGGGAATAGATATTTGCGGAAAGACCGGAACTGCTGAAAATTTTACCAAAATTGACGGTAAACGCGTTCAATTAACAGACCATTCCATTTTTGTGGCTTTTGCACCAAAAGACAATCCAAAAATTGCCATCGCGGTTTTTGTTGAAAACGGCTATTGGGGTTCGCGATGGGCGGGACGCATTGCAGGCCTTATGATTGAAAAATATCTAAAAGGCGAAATAACCCGGACCGATATGGAAAAATATGTGCTGGAAGGCAGTTTGGAAGCAGAATACGCCAAACCCTACAGCGGACAACCTTTTTCAATTAACCGCTAATGGCAGGAGGCAGAACTTATGTACGCTTTGATTGGCTAATGATTTTTATGTACATCGCCCTTGTAATAATGGGGTGGATAAACATTTACTCTGCCTCCTTGAGCGACACCGCAAAAGGGTTTTGGGATTTTGACCAAATCTACGCCCGACAGTTTATGTTTATTGGGTTTAGCATACTTCTGATAATATTTTTACTTGCCATAGAATCAAAGTTTTACGAAAAATTCGCAAGTGTTTTCTATATTATTTCCCTAATATCTTTGGTCGGGCTTTTTGTCTTCGGAAAAAATATTTCGGGTGCTACTTCTTGGTATGCCTTTGGTAGTTTTAGTCTTCAACCCAGTGAATTTGCAAAAGCCGCAACTGCTTTGGCACTCGCAAAATATGTGAGTGATATTCAAACCAATATGCAGGAATTGAAACATCAAATTGCAGCTTTTACAATTATAGCCTTGCCTGCCGTTTTGATTGTTCCGCAGCCAGATCCCGGAAGCGCACTGATTTATGCTGCGTTTGTCTTTACACTTTATAGGGAAGGATTGCACGGGGTTTACCTTTTGTTAGGCTTATTTGCTGTTATGCTTTTTGTTTCTACACTTGCATTCGGTGCTGTTTGGGTAGCGATTGCCATTACAGTAATTGGCGGTATTATTTTCTTTAGAAATAGAAAAAAACGTCCCAGTATTATTAAATATATTTTAATTGCCGCTGGGTGCATTGCCTTTGCTTTTTCGGTGAGCTATATTTTCAACAACGTTTTTGAACAGCGCCACCGCGACCGTTTCAACATTGTTTTGGGAAAGGAAGTGGACGCTCGAGGAATAGGCTACAATACCCACCAAAGTGAAATTGCAATTGCCAACGGGGGCTGGCTAGGGAAAGGCTGGACGCAGGGCACGCAGACCAAAGGAAATTTTGTTCCCGAACAGCACACAGATTATATTTTTAGTACTGTAGGCGAAGAATGGGGCTTTGTGGGAAGCTTGATTGTTGTACTGCTTTTTGTGGGACTCATCCTGCGTATTATTTTTAAAGCTGAAAAGCAGAAATCGCAGTTTGGAAGGGTATATGGGTATAGCGTTGCTGCAATTTTATTTTTTCACTTCTTTGTAAATGTGGGGATGGTTACTGGTATTTTCCCTACTGTGGGAATTCCGCTACCTTTCTTTAGTTACGGGGGTTCCGCACTTTGGGGTTTTACTATTTTGCTTTTTATTTTTGTAAAGTTGGATGGGGCGAATTATCATTATTCATAAGAAATCAAAACTGAAATCGAAATCGAAAATGAAACTTGAATAAGAATATGCTGCCAACTGCTACTGTAAACTGCAAACCTATTTCCTTCCCCAAGCTTTTAAATCTACCATCTGTTCCAACTTATTTTCGATGGAATCTGGCAATTGCGGAAAAAAATCAATCTCTGTTCTAGCTTCAATTTCATCGATGGAAACGGCGTATTCATAAAAAGATTCACTGGAAGGTTTATTCGGAATTAAAAATGCAACAGCCTTATAATTTCCACCGGAAGCATCAACGATTATTTTATAAAATTTATTTGGGACAGAAACATTTTCATCGCCGATGGTTTTCAAATTTTCTTTTAAAACTCCGCCCGTAACTATATAAACACCATCATATTTTTCGGCCCAATAGCGAACTTTTTGCTCAAGTCGGTTCCAGATTCCCGCATTAAAATCGTGATCCTGCGGACTTATGTTACTGGTGAGGAATGTTTCATTATAAGCTTCAAAGGACATCCTTCTGTCGCCAGCGGGGCAAAGATGGCCACGATCGTACCCCGAATTTTTGTAATTGCGCCAATCTGCAGATTTTGTTTTCACCTTTTTATCTTCAATAAAATAGGGGCGTTCAAATTCATTTTTAGTCAAATCACTTTTCTTCAATTCATAAGCCACCCACTCTGCCTGTTCATTTTCTTCGGAATAGGATAGGGTAAAATAATTGTGTTTTACGATGGCTCCGGTAGTTGAGGCAGGAAGGAAGGTATCATCAAATTCTTCGGAGGTACTATTTGTAGTTTTTGAAATTTCTGAAGTGGAAATGTTTTCTTCGCCCAAAAAATCGTCGGCATAATACAACGCGACGGTTACAATTATTATTACTAAGGGGTAAATGTATTTTCGGTTCATTTAAATTTTTTTAAGCATTCCGTACGTCCATCGCATCGCGCAGGGCATTTCCTATTAACATAAAAGCTGTGACCAAGCTCATAATGGCGAGTCCTGGAATTAGGGCAAGATACGGCTTCCCTAAAATTATGTAAGCATAATGATCCTTTATAATTCCGCCCCAACTGGGCATTGGCGGTTGTGCGCCTATTCCCAAAAACGACAGCCCGCTTTCAATAAGAATGGCTCCCGCAAAATTGGCCGCCGAAATGATTATCACAGGCGCCATGCTATTTGGCAAAATATGCTTTACAATTATTCTAAAATCATTAAAGCCCAACGCTCGGGCCGCGGTAACGTACTGCATCTGTTTAACGCCCATAACCTGTCCGCGCACCACACGGGCAACTTCCACCCACATTGTTAATCCAACAGCAATGAAAACCTGCCAAAAACCTTTGCCAAGTGCCAAAGTAATAGCAATCACCAAAAGCAAAGTTGGAATGGACCATGTGACGTTTATGAGCCACATTATTGCCGCATCAACCTTTCCACCAAAGTAACCCGCAATGGCACCAAGAGTGATTCCAATTACCAATGAAATGAAAACCGCTACAAAACCTATGGCCAAAGAAATGCGGATCCCGATCAACATTCGGCTCAACAGATCGCGGCCGTATTTATCGGTACCGAGAAGGAATTTTTTTCCTGAAATATATTTGTTGGGAATCTCCGCCGCTGAAGTTGCATCTGGAAAAAGCGAAAGCGCATAATTCTTTTGCAAACCATCTGTGCCATCTGGGGAATATTCCGTAATTTCTATAAAAGCATCTTTTAGTGTATAGTTTGAGATTGGAATCTCAGTATCAGCATTTTTCTTTCCGAAGAAGAAAACCGATAAGGAATTCTGTTCTTCCACTTTTGCAGGAATGGTAAGCATTTGCACAGAGAATCCTGGGTTTTTGGAATGAATGGAAAGATGCATCTGGTTTGCGTTCTCTGAATTATCCGGCGCCAAGGCATATGCAAAAATCGCCACCAAAACGCAGAGTGCCAAAAAGCACAAACTGAAAACGCCCCAAAAGTTTTTTTTAAACTTTCGGAGCGCTATCTTGGTTAATGAAGTGGTATTTTTCACACTTCAAATTTAGTAAAATTTGGCGTGTTTCATTCAGAAACACACATTCGGTTTACATAAAATCAATTTTTAATATCTGCTACTTTTCCTGCCTNCACTTCAAATTTAGTAAAATTTGGCGTGTTTCATTCAGAAACACACATTCGGTTTACATAAAATCAATTTTTAATATCTGCTACTTTTCCTGCCTTGATGTTATTGAGTTTTAAATCTTCCAACACGTGGACTGCTTCTTCAATATACATATCCTTACTTAAATTTTTATGCCATCTTTTACGCTTTTCAGAAAGTGTAGTGTCTTTTTTCATTAATGCAGTTTCGTAAGGCAAGGATTCAAAAGTAAGGTGGTTATCGTATTCATCAATAGCGTCAAAACGTTTTGTTTCTTGCTTGCGCTGCTCAATTTCGGCACTGTAAGTTTCATAATTTAAATTGACTTCTTTTTCATCCCTACGTGCCTTTATCCATCGTGCGTCTTCGTCAATCAACTTTAATTGTTCGTTTTGTGCCATTCGCTCTTTGCTTTTTTGGATGGTTTCGTCATAATCTATATAACCCTCCCAAACATCATACTTTGCGGCATCTATTTTATCATAAGGCAGTGGATTGTCATAATCTCTTTCGCCTACATCAATATAGCTATAACGATCTGGCATGACCACATCGCTCTTAACTCCCTCAAGTTGGGTAGAGCCTCCATTTACACGATAAAATTTCTGAGAAGTGATTTTTAAAGCACCCATATCGCCCAAATCATTTTTGCGAAGCCATTGGTTTAAATCAATTACATTTTGTACCGTCCCCTTTCCGTAGGTTTGCTTGCTTCCCAAAATTATGGCACGTTTGTAATCCTGCATTGCAGCAGCGAGAATTTCAGAAGCGGAAGCAGAAAGTTCGTTCACTAAAATCACCAAGGGGCCATCCCAAACAATTTCACTGTCCTTATCCTCAAGCACTTCCTTATTTCCGTTTGAAGCTACTTGCACCACGGGTCCTTTTTTGATAAAAAGTCCAGCAATATCAACAGCCGTACGCAAAGATCCCCCGCCATTATCGCGAAGGTCTAAAACCAGGCCTTCCATCCCTTGTTCTTTTAAACGAAGAATCTCTTTTTTAACATCGGTTGCAGCATTGCGTTCTTTGTAGTTTTCCATATCAAAGTAAAACTGCGGAAGATTAATAAGTCCAAATTTGCGATCGCCCTTATCAATCAACGACGATTTTGCATATGTTTCCTCGAGTTCAACCACATCACGGGTAATAACTTTATCTGTAATGGTTCCGTCAACGTTTTTGATGGTAAGTGTAACCTTCGTGCCTTTTGGCCCCTTGATTAACTTTACGGCATCGTCAATGCGCATGCCTACTATGCTAACCGCATCCTTTTCATCCTCTTGTTTCACTTTTAAAATTACATCGCCTACTTCCACTTTTTCACTTCGCCAAGCTGGGCCACCGCTTATAATTTCAATAATGGTGATGTAGTCATTCTTTTTTTGAAGTCTAGCCCCAATACCTTCCAATTTTCCAGACATACGAAGATCGAACCTATCTTTGTCGGGCGGAGCAAAATAATTGGTGTGCGGATCAAATTCTTCAACTATAGTATTCAAATAGATTGAAAAGTAATCTTTTCGCTCTAAATCTTTTGTAAAATCGAAATATTCATCCAGTGAACTTTTGGTTGTCTCGCGGGCTTTCGCTTCAAGCTCTGCCATTGATTTATGTTCAAAAGGCTCATCTGTTGAGGCAGTTTTTGCATTGTTTGAAACTTCGGAAGTATCTGCTTCATCCTCTTTATCGGTAGCGGAAGTAATTCCCTTTTCGCGATTTTTTTGGTCTTCTACCAAATCATAATAAGCGGAAAGTGTAGTGAATTTCAACTGTTGTTTCCAACGGGCCTTCAATTCTTTTATGGAATTTGCATAGGCAAGATTATCATAATCAACATTGATGGTTTCATTTACAGTAAAATCGAAGGGTTTATCCAGCACTTCGGGATAAATTTTCTTTACATCTTCCATTCTTTCATTGAAACGCTCATAAACCAAATCGAAAAAAGACAAATCCTTATTCTTGAGTTGATCGTCAATTTCTGTTTCATATTTGCTGAATTCTTCAATATCCGATGCCAAGAAATAGCGTTTTAACGGATCAAGTCCGTTGATGAAATCTTTATAAACTCCTGCTGAAAAATCATCATTGATATCTTTTGGGTCATAGTGACCTTTTTGAAGTACATAGGTTATAAGGTCTAAAAGCAGCTTGTCCTTATCGGGATCATTGAATTCCTTTGTTGTAAAACTGCAGGAAGCCACTGAAACGAAAACCGCCAAAAACAAAACTTTAAAATTCTTTTTCATTATCCGCATAGTCGTGGTATTATTTTATGAGTGCCTAAATTATATAAAAAACTGTGCCATTAAAGTATATTGGTACTAATTTTTTGTTAAACAGTTTTTTTCGATTCTAAATTTAGAATTCTGGTCCCGAAGGCTCTCGGGACAGAATTAATAAATGTATTTTTGTTTTTCAAAATTTAAAAGATTTTATGTCCAAAAAAAGACCACTGATATTAGTTACCAATGACGATGGCATCAACGCGCCGGGTATCCGTACTTTGATTGATGTAATGAATACATTGGGAGACGTTATGGTAGTTGCACCAGACTCGCCCCAGAGCGGAATGGGCCACGCCATAACTATTAACGATACATTGTACTGCAATAGTATAAACGTAGTGAATGGCGATCCACACAAAGAATACAGTTGCAGCGGCACGCCCGTAGATTGTGTGAAAATAGCGGTGAACGAAATTTTGAAACGTAAACCAGACCTATGCGTTAGTGGCATTAACCACGGAAGCAATTCATCCATAAATGTAATTTACAGCGGAACAATGAGTGCCGCCGTGGAAGCCGGAACATTGGGTATTCCATCCATTGGGTTTTCGCTTTTGGATTATTCAATGGAGGCAGATTTTGGACCCTCAAAAAAGTTTGTAAAAGCTATTGCACAGCAAACCTTAAAAAACGGACTGCCAAAAGGGGTGGTGTTAAATGTGAATATTCCGAAATTAAATGCTTCAGAAATAAAAGGCATCAAAGTTTGCCGCCAAGCCAATGCGCATTGGGAAGAAAAATTTGACAAAAGAACCAATCCGTTGGGACGCGACTATTACTGGCTAACGGGTGAATTTGTAAATGAGGACAAAGGCGAAGATACTGATGAATGGGCCCTACACAATGGTTTTATTTCCGTAGTTCCTGTACAGTTTGATTTGACGGCACACCACGCGATGAAAGAACTCAATACGTGGGATTTTTAAAAAAGAGGTATAAAATGAAGCCACACATAAAAGAAGTTCTTATTGGTTTAACAATCGGATTGCTTGCAAATATGGCGGGCACCTATCTCTATATATTCTTTTTTTCTGAACTAAGCCTGGAATCAACACTACAGGCTGCACTGGAAAATGATTTTCTGGGAAGCTTGATTGCCCTAGGGGCAATTTTAAACTTAATTGTATTCTTTATTCTTTTGAAAAAGAATCAATTTTATCGTGCACGCGGTGTGGTTTTGGCTACTGTTATCGCCGCACTTGCCATTTTGATTTCGAAATTTTTCTGAAAAGAAAATCGTTTTAATAATTACTCATTAACTTAGTATCAAAATATACATAAAATGAGACGCGCAGTTTTTCCCGGAACTTTTGACCCCATAACCCTTGGACACGTTGATATTATAAAACGTGCGCTGCCGCTTTTTGATGAGTTGATTATTGCCATTGGCGTAAATGCCGATAAAAAGACAATGTTTTCTCTGGAAGAACGCATCCAGTTTATTGAGGATGTTTTTAAAAATGAGTCCCAGGTTAAAGTAAAGAGCTACTCTGGGCTAACCGCTAACTTTTGTAAGGAAGAAAATGCACAGTTTATCGTTCGCGGTCTTCGCAACAGTATCGATTTCGCATACGAACAGTCCATCGCCCAAGCCAATGCAAAAGTTAACGGAATAGATAGCGTTTTCTTAATCAGCAGTCCGGAGTATTCACATATTTCATCTTCAATTGTTAGGGATATCGCAAGGCATGGGGGTGATTATCAAGACTTAATACCCTAAAAAAATATATTTCCTGTGAATAATTCATATCTTTATGAGAACTAATTTTAACCAAATAAAGTTTTCAAGTTATGGGGCAGGAAAACACTTCACAAGAAAAAGAAAAAAAGTCCACAATTATTAATGCCGTCAAAAGCTGGCTTGGACTCTTTACATTAGTAGTTTTGGTCATGGAGGGAATGCTGGTTTTGGCAATGACGCTTACTCCAGCCTCCGATCCAATTTTCATTCTCTATCCACTTATGATGTTTCTTCTGGCCATGGCACTTATGATTGCCTGGTTGATCGACAGCAAACAAAAGCGCAAGTTCAATATTGACAGATTTAACGCCGAAACTGAACGTATAAAAGCACAACAGACTATTAAGGTGGACAATATGGAAATTTCTTTTGATCCCGAAAAAAGTACCACCAAAGAGCTGGAGACAGGCCTAAATGTGTTTACAGACAATATGTTGCAGTTTTCTTTCGAAAAACCAGTAGGAGATGGATGGCATGCTCCAAAATTTATAAAATATGCAGATTTTGTTCGTAGCACTTACTTTACAAATCTTCCGGATGACCAATTGGAAGAATTGATTACGGCAAATTCTCCTTACGGAAAACTATTTTTCAACGCAAAGATAGTATCTGTAGTTTTTGGAGAGCCTAAGGCTATTGAAATGGACGAAAATACATCTACCGAAAGCATTGAAGAATACTTGGTAAACATGGTAGAAAAGTTCAAAAAAGAAGGAACCGAAGTTTCCGAAGAAGAAATAAAAGAAGCACGTGTAAAACTGAACCAAACCGAAAATGTATCAAAAATTGGTTTTGCGGTCGATTTCAAAATAATGGCTATGGACAAAAACGATATGGATACTCCTTTTCTTGACAGTAGTCTACCCAATTTATTTCTCAATTTTGGATCGATTATCAAAGAAACCATTGATTCGCTCAAAACCGACGACAACTCCCTACTCTGGACCACAAAAAACAAGTTAAAGAATGTATCCCTTGATGGTGAACCCTATGCGAGTTTTAGCATATACCGTCTTTACAGGCTATTGAAAAACGACGATTTTATTTATTTCTGCTCTGCCCAATACTCTCCACAAATTGAAGGCGCCCACTTTGCCTGGGACAGTCTTAAAAAATCATTTGAGTCCTTCAAAATACTGAAATAAAAAGACCCTCTCAGTTTCCTGAAAGGGTTTTTAAAAATTTTATTAAAAAGAAACTATAGCGCAGCTACGTGCTTAGCCATATTTGATTTTAAATTGGAAGCTTTATTCGAATGAATAATGTTTTTCTTCGCCAATTTGTCAATCATAGAAACAACACTTGGAAACATGGCTTCTGCTTCTTTCTTATCAGAAAGCTCTTGAAACTTCTTCATGGCGTTACGGGCAGTTTTGTGCTGGTAACGGTTACGCAAGCGCTTTGCCTCGTTGCTTCTTATTCTCTTTAATGCTGACTTGTGATTTGCCATTTTATTTTTGTTAAATTCTAAATTTTGTAGTCCGTAGGGGAATCGAACCCCTGTTACCAGGATGAAAACCTGGCGTCCTAACCCCTAGACGAACGGACCATTTTTTATTTTCAAATGCGGATGCAAAAATACAACAATTTTTGAATGGCGCAAATCCAAAATAACTTTTTTCAAAAAAAAATTAATATGCTTTCGCAAAAAGCACTTTTCTTTCGGAAGGCTTCCCAGTAAAAATACAAGTTCCCGAAGCATTATCACCGTCCAAAGGAATACATCTAATGGTTGCTTTTGTTTCGTTTTTAATTCGCTCCTCGGTTTCAGAAGTGCCATCCCAATGCGCCAAGACAAAGCCTCCTTTTCCATTCAAAACGGACTTAAATTCTTCGTATGAAGCAACTTCAGTTGTGTGTTCAGCTCTATACGAAACAGCTTTTTGAAAAAGGGTTTCTTGAATTTCCTCCATTAAAGAAGTTACCCTATCTACAACTTTTTCATTGTCTATAAATTCTTTTTGAAGCGTATCTCTTCGCGCAAGTTCCACAGTCCCTTTTTCCACATCTTTTGGACCAATGGCTATACGAACAGGCACACCCTTCAACTCGTATTCATTAAATTTCCAACCCGGTTTGTGGGTATCACGATTATCATACTTAACGCGAATTCCTTTCGATCGTAATTTCTTCATCAAATCTAAAGCGACTTCATTTACGGCATCAAATTCTTCATCCTTTCTATAAATAGGCACAATAACAACTTGATCTGGCGCTAAATTTGGAGGCAGCACCAAGCCATTATCATCACTGTGGGTCATCACCAAAGCACCCATCAATCGTGTGGATACACCCCACGAAGTTGCCCAAACATAATCCAAAGCGCCATCTTTGGCGGCAAATTTCACATCAAAAGCTTTTGCAAAATTTTGTCCCAAAAAATGAGAAGTTCCTGCCTGCAATGCTTTTCCATCCTGCATCAAGGCCTCAATGCAGTATGTTTCAAGCGCACCTGCAAAACGTTCGCTTTCGGTTTTGGTACCCTTCACTACTGGTATAGCCATATAATTTTCTGCAAATTCGGCATACACATTCATCATTTGTTCCGCTTCAACTATGGCTTCATCTTTAGTGGCATGAGCCGTGTGACCCTCTTGCCAAAGAAATTCTGCAGTGCGTAAAAACAGGCGTGTGCGCATTTCCCAACGCACTACGTTTGCCCATTGGTTTATTAAAAGCGGTAAATCTCTATATGACTGTATCCATTTACGGTAGGTGTCCCAAATAATGGTTTCGGAAGTTGGACGGACTATTAATTCTTCTTCCAGTTTTGCGTCAGGATCTACAATAATCCCGCTTCCATCTTCGGCATTTTTTAATCTATAGTGAGTAACAACGGCACATTCCTTTGCAAAACCATCCACATGGCTGGCTTCCTTACTGAAGTATGATTTCGGGATAAAAAGTGGGAAATAAGCATTTTGATGCCCCGTTTCCTTAAACATTCTATCCAGCTCTGCCTGCATTCTTTCCCAGATGGCATATCCATATGGTTTTATGACCATGCATCCACGAACTCCTGAGTTTTCGGCAAGGTCTGCTTTGATTACCAGCTCGTTATACCATTTGGAATAATCTTCCGCTCTAGTTGTTAAATTCTTTGCCATAACCTAGTTTTTGGCACAAATGTTGTGTCTATGTTAAATGATTAGTTATTGTCCGCAAAACTACTTATTTTTATGAAGTTCAACAATAAAATTACCACAGATATGTCCTTTCAAAATATAAATATTAAACGTTTCATGCCTTTAGCATTTATAGGCCTTTTCGCCTTTTTGCTAACATCATGTGGAACCCACAACAATGGTTACAATCAAAATGATGGCATTTATTCTTCTGGCAATACTTCAACTTCTGAAGAAGAATACGTAGATGAGGATTCTAACAATGAAAAAGCAAATTATTATCAGCAATATTTCCGTAGTAAATCTGACGCATACGCTGATCTTCCTGAAGAAGGAGCCATTTTTACTGATATTGAAGCCTATTCAACTACCGAAAGATTGGACGAAGATGGCTATATAATTATTGAAGAAGATTATGATGAGGAAGAGTATGGCCCATGGGGAAGCAACAGTGAAGACATCACCGTAAACATTTATAATTATGGAGGTTACGGCTATGGATTTTATCACAGACCTTATTGGTATGGTGGGTATTGGGGTTATCCTTATTATGGTTACCACACCCCATATTGGGGAATAAGCTATGGATGGGGTTACCCTTATTATGGCTATGGTTATGGGTATGGCTACCCTTATTACGGTTATGGGTATTATAATTCACATTATTACAATTACAACCCATATAATAATGTATCGTATAATCGGGGAAGAAGAAACACTGATTATAATAGAACAAGTACCCGCGGAAGAACCAACAATGTTTCTACCCGTAATTCCTACAGTCGTTCCGAATTATCTAGACGTGTAAACAGAAACAATGTGCGTGCTAACACAAATACTAGAAACACTCGCAGTAATATCCGCAATACTCGCTCAAACTCTAATAACTCAATCAGAAACACTCGTTCTAACTCAACGATACGAAACAATAGTAGTTCACAGTCCACCAGGAGCAATACTACAAGAAGAAGCGGCAATTACTCCTCTCCTACCAGGAGCAATAGCTCAGGTTCTGTAAGAAGTTCAGGTGGTAGTGTTCGTTCTAGCGGAAGTAGTGGACGTTCAGGAGGCAGTAGTGGACGTGGCGGACGCGGTTAAATTTATCTATCAGAATATTTTTCAAACATAGAATTAATATATTATGCCCAATGACCATTTCTATAAGAACGAAATGATACTTTGGGCATTTTTACTATATCACCTTTTTAAATTAAAAATTAGATGAAAAAAATATCATTACTATTTATAGCTTTTTTTGCTTTGGCTATTTTAAATGCCCAAAACACTACTGACGGTTTACGATATAGTCTAGGTGAAAATATCGGCACAGCACGCTACACTGCCTTAAGCGGCGCCATGGGAGCACTGGGAGGAGATTTTTCCGCAACAAGTATAAATCCAGCAGGGGGTGCAGTTTTTTTAACTTCCAGCCTAATGTTTTCTACATCATTATTTGATATTGAAAACAATGCGAACTATTTTGGAAACAGTGAAAAAAGTTATTCAGATAATATTACTATAAATCAATTGGGAGGAGTTTTTATAATCAATAACTCTAACGAAGAATCAATATTTAAAAAGTTCACTATTGGTGTAAGTTACAATATGGACAAAAATCTGGATAACGAACTTTACATTGCCGGTACCGGTAATACATCAATTGGCGACTTTTTCCTATCGCAAGCTCAGGGCATTCCCCTAAATCTTTTGCAACTACAGTCAGGTGAATCCATTTCAGATTTGTACCAATATCTGGGAGAATATGAGGGCACTTCGGCCCAAAATGCTTTTTTAGGGTATCAAGCATTTCTATTTGATCCTGTTGATCCAAGCAATCCTTCAAATACAACTTATACTTCCAATATTTCTAATGGTAGCTTCAATCAGGAGTATACTTATCTTTCGGAAGGATACAATAGCAAATTCACAATAAATTTGGCTACCCAAGTAACAGATAATTTATTTTTTGGAGCAAACATTAATACCCACACAATCTATTTTAACCAAAGTTCTTTCTTACTTGAAAACAATAACAACAACGGCTCAACGATAAACAGAGTAGGTTTTGAAAACAATCTTACCGCAAACGGCGCAGGAGTTTCAGCACAACTAGGGGCCATCGCTAAGATTGCAGACAACTTGCGTTTGGGCTTAAGTTTAACATCGCCGACCTGGTATCAAATCTCAGAAGAAACCACCCAATATCTTGAAAGCCGAAGACTGTTTCAAGGACAGAATATAAATGAAATTGTAGATCCAAGGGTGATAAATGTATATGAAGATTACACACTAAGAACTCCTGCTAAAGTAAATGCAAGTGCTGCATACGTTTTTGGCCAAAATGGTCTAATTAGCTTTGATTATTCCTATAAAGATTATGCTTCAATTGAATTTAGCCCAACCGAGGATATCTTTTTCAACAACTTAAACAATATAATAGAAAACACTTTAAAAGGCGTCTCAGCGTATAAAGCAGGCGCAGAATACCGTTTAAACCAATTAAGCCTACGTGGAGGGTTTCATTACGAGGAGAGCCCCTATAAAAATTCTGAAGTTTTAGGAGAACGCGTTGGATTCTCATTGGGCGCAGGCTATAATTTTGGAAAATTCACTGCTGATCTTGCCTATTCGCGTTCAGAACAAACAAGAAACCAACAACTATACTCCATTGGTTTAACCGATGCCGCAGAGATAAACTCAATTTACAGCAATTTTGTTCTTTCCCTCGGGTTCAATTTTTGAATTATCTATTTAGAATAAAAAAACGAGCAACGTATTTAAGTTTTAAAATTAACAAAATATTTTTTTGAAATATTTAAAATTGATCTCTTTACCATGAAGCTGAATTTTTTGAAGTATTACACTTGAAGAAATAGACTCTAGAATCTATTTCTTTCCCAAAAAAATTAATGTGCAATCAAAGCATCCTTCCCTAAAAAACAAAAGCTCTGCCATACAGCAGAGCTTTTGTTTTGCTCATAATTTCTATTTATCGTTTTAGGGTAAAGTGTCCTTTGAATTCTTTTTGGTTTCCGTCCTCGGTGTACTCCACGCGGAACCAGTAGTCGCTCGACGGCATGGGGCTTCCCCCGTAGGTACCG